>JAFGUP010000302.1 GCA_016938475.1 Sphaerochaetaceae bacterium | reverse complement strand
GTGCTAATGCTCTGAATTCCTTCGAACGTCTCGGGAACACGCTCCTTCCTCATCATATTCATTCCTCTAACCAGGTACCGGTATCCCAGGCATATTCGCGCCTGACCATCGTTTCGAAACGCCCGGGAGAGCCATCCCCGGTATCCGCCCCGGAATCGACGCGATGCAGGTGATCCACAATTACCCCCGGGACCGCATCCTCATGACCGTCAGATCCTGCATATCCGGTAAATTTTGAGAGGTATCCGATGAACTGCATTCTTTCTTCCGGGAGCAGACGTTCAAGCCAGTCGTTTAAAAGCGCAAACACCCGCTTCTCCGTCTCCAGAATCCATTGCTCCCCCTGTTGAGCAGGGACGATATAGATATCGCGCCGGTCGTCCTCTCCCTGCTTGCGTCTGACGTACCCCATTTTTTCAAGGTTATCGATGTAACCGGTCGCGGTACTCTTTGATATCCCAAAGATCTTTGCGATGTCGCCCATCCTTATCCGACGAGCATCAGAGAGGTATACGATACCTGCTGTTATTGGCGAGAGCTCGCCTCTTCTCCCCCTGTTAATCCCCATGACGGTATTCATGCCGGTCTGCACAAGTACCATACATTCCCGGAGGGTAACGATAGCCGGCTCTTCTGACATACTGGTTTACTTATCCGTAATAATAATAAATATTACGCATATCAATATTATACCCGATACTCAATAACGACAGAATCGTAAAACCCTTCGGTCGAGGGGAGGCATATTTTCTCGAAACCACAATCGTGACAGATCCCTTCAGGGAGATGGGGGTCAGATCAGAACCCCTTCCCGTTCCTCCCGTCGATAGGTACCTGGTTGGAACGAGATCCGGAATCTGACCCCCCTCCCGGGTGATCCTTCCTCTGCTATTGTTGCCCCGGTTATTGACAGGATCTCACTGGCGAGAAATAGACCAAAACCATGTTCGCCATTACTGGCAGGGATAAAAAGTCCATCTCGTGCCCTGTCGGCAATACCTACACCATTATCCTCATAGATAAGGTGCAGACCCACGTCTGATTCCTCGCACCGTATCCGAATCGTGTCGGCGGTCTCACCTGCATGCTTCAGGGTATTCTGCATCAGGTTGTATATGACTTTCACGAAGAGCTGGTCTGCGAAGACCTCCCATTCACCGGTCTCTTCAAGGATATGCCAGCGTGATAGATCGAGCTGTGATCGGGCATTCTTGATTACAAGAGATATCCGCAGCCATCCGGGACCCGAAATCCCCAGCTGCTGATAGTCCCTGGTGAATACGACCTGGCTCTGGATCGTCTCCCCAATCGTTTTCATCGCTTTGAGTAACTCCCGGCTTGTTTCATCGGTGCAATGATCTCCTGCCAGATAGATATTACCAAGCAGCGCCATAACCTGGTTGAGTATGTCATGGCGGGTAATGCTGCTGAGGAGGTTTAACTTTTCATTCGCCCGCTTGATTGCCACTTCGGCAAGACGGCGGGCAGTCTCGTCCCGGACAAGCGCAATAGCCATCTCCAGATTTACAGCAACAACTCTGGCTTCAAACTGCCGCTTTACCCCGTTCATCTCATATTCAAAGTCTATAATCTGGACATCTTCGCTGGTAAAAGACAACTCCAGAATATCGGTCACAGATGACGAAAACTCCTTTGAAAGGATACTGCCAAGAGATTTCCCAGGGTTCAATTCGGGCGGCAGAGGGAGCGGCATATTCTTGCCAGGCTTCACTGCGAGGATGGTACCATCCCTGTTGACCTGGACGATGATGTCCGGAACTGCCTCGAAGAGTGCACGAGTCCTCGCCATGCTCTCCCGGAGCTCTGCCTGAGCCTCATCAATCCGTTCGAGCAGCCGGTTGATTACATCTGCCAGGGCCTGAAGTTCGTCCCCTCCCTTCATCGAGACACGCAATGAAGGATCTGCCATGCCTCCGATATGCTTCACCTGGTTATGCAATGATGTAAGGCGACCGAGTACCAACCGGTCGATAAGGATAACTGCCACGATTCCAAGCACAATACCGATAAGAAGTATAGTAGGCAGTATCACAGCAACCGTGCCTGCACCCTGTGCATACAGGGTCCTGGGAATTTCTGTTTCGAGGATGAAACTCTCGGTGCCGATGATATCGCTCAAAATACTATAGCCTTTAATTAGAGAGTCGTTAACCTGAACAATCGCCATCTGCTGATTGCTGAGATCGCCTTTAAGAAGAGAGTCTATTGCCGGCATACCGGGATCAGAGATAGACACAATGGCAAAGGGCAGGCCGGTAAGCGAACTGAGACGGTTCAGTTCCTGTTGATCGAGGAGACGCCCCATCACCAACGTCCCTGAAGGAGGGAGATCTGATTCAGGATCCGTTGCAGGGGCAGAGGCCAGCAGAACGATCTGCTCCTCTAGGATCCACAGCCCGTTGCTGCCATCGGGACTGGCAAGAGCGGTAATTAGAGGAGCGTCTCCGGAAACTGAGTCGGTAAACGTTGCTCCTGCATCCCCGACCTCTCCAGAGGTCTGGTTGTAGGATAGCGACTCGATGACCCTGCCATCGTCATCGATGAGGACGATATAATCGATATTCAGGGTAGAAAACGTATCGGAACCCAGATAAGCACTGGAAAACCCCGGATTCTCACCATTGAGATACCAGTACATCTCGTCCCAGGTCGCCCAGTCCAGTGTATTTGAAGACAGGACACCAAGGTCATTTTCAAGGACCCGTATCTCGCGGTCGAGATCATCCTTTACCTGCAACTCTTCGCTTGCGGCATAGCTGTTTAGGAATAAGACCGAAGAGAGACCAAAAACAATTGCCATGAGGGCAAACAGGGAGCCGAGCATGACGACGAGAGTTTTTGTGCGAAGATTCATATTCTCCCCTGATATCAATTCCTTGATCAGATATATGATAAGTTTACGTACTTACGAATTCGATTCCCCCTGCATATCAGTTCAGAGATCGGACGATCCGAATAGGACCCAAGCATCCCGATAGTATCATCTCTTACTATGAGTACATCCAGCGTATGCAGGAGAATCATACCCTCCGAAACCCGGCACTATTGATTATCGATATGCAGAACGATTTTGTGCGCCCTGACGGTCCTATGCCGGTCAGGGGAGCGGAGAAGATAATCGGCCCGATACAAAGCGTACTGGATGCTTTCCGT
>JAFGUP010000301.1 GCA_016938475.1 Sphaerochaetaceae bacterium | reverse complement strand
CTCACCGCACGGTACGATCTGTTCAGAAATAACGCGGTCTCCAACCTTGAAATCACCTTTCACATTGCTTCCCATCTCAACGATCTCACCGAGGAACTCGTGACCGGGAATAACCGGGGCCTTGATATAGGGCGGCGTTCCGTCTCCACCCCAGAAGCGGGATGCTCCGTGTTCGGCCTTCAAGTCTCCTGCGCAAATACCGCACGCTTCGACCTTGACGACGATCTCGCCTTCACCGGCACGAGGGAC
Source organism: Sphaerochaetaceae bacterium (assembly GCA_016938475.1). Classification (GTDB taxonomy): domain Bacteria; phylum Spirochaetota; class Spirochaetia; order Sphaerochaetales; family Sphaerochaetaceae; genus SABI01. Next base: position 2,633 of record JAFGUP010000301.1, on the reverse strand, counting down.
TTCCACATCTTCAAGCCTGTAATCTCCAGGGGCATATGCCACAATTGCTTTCATGGTTTTTGGTAAATCTGCCATCTCTTTCTCCTTTTTTTATTCTGTTTTAATTTTATCGCCGGTATTGATATCAAAGAGGTGAGTCTTCTCAGAGAGCACCTCCAGCTTGATCCTATCGCCGGGCGCGTACATGATTTTTGCTGTCGTGATGAGTGTCAGAAATTCCTCCCCCACCCTGAAGTGGAGTCTGCGCTCCTCCCCCAGACCTTCGAAGACGGCAATCTCGACATCTGACCCCTTTGAGTCCTTGCTTCCGATGAACACATCGTTCGGCCGGACACCGAGGCGTACCTTCATACCGTCCGAAACGACACGATAGTACCGCTTAGGGACAGGGATCGAAATGGATTCGCCTGCAAAGACGAAGAAGAACTCATCAACCTTCTTTCTGATACTAACGGTGAGAAGGTTCATAGGAGGTTCCCCGATGAAACCTGCGACGAATTCGTTAGCCGGGTCATCATAGATCTCAAGGGGAGTACCGAACTGCTGCAGCACCCCATCCTTCATGATGGCGATCCTGTCTGCAAGGCTCATGGCTTCCAGCTGATCATGAGTCACGATGATCGTTGTCGCCTTGATGTCTTTATGGAGACGTTTGATCTCTTCTCTCATCACCTGACGCATCTTGCCATCAAGATGAGACAGCGGTTCATCGAGAAGGAGGATCTTCGGTTCCCGCACGATGGCACGGGCGATATTGACACGCTGCTTCTGACCTCCGCTCAACCCGACAGGCTTTGCCTTGAGCAATGTGTCGACCTTCATGAGAGGTGCGATCGTATTGACTCTCCGGGTGATCTCCTCTTCACTGACACCCTTCGCTCTCAAATTGAATGCGATGTTGTCGTACACGTTCAGAGGTGGGTACAAGGCATAGTCTTCAAATGCCAGTCCGATTTCCCGCTCACTCGGCTCAAGATCATTGATCTTCACATCATCGATGTAGATATCACCGGCAGTAATGGCCTCAAGCCCGGCGACCATCCGGAGTGTTGTGGTCTTTCCGCACCCTGAAGGGCCGAGGATACCCACAAATTCTCCCTCCTTACAACGGAGAGAAAGGTCATTCACCGCAAAGGGAAGAGTTTCTTTATTCTTGTTCTTTTTCTTGTTATCGTACCGTTTGAATACATTCTTCAGGATAAGTTCGGGCATCACTTACCTCCCTTTACAAGGTTTGATTGATTGTGTCGGATTAGGAATTCGGTAGTCTCTCCATCGAAGAAGATGGTATCTGTCAGATCGATCTTCACATACATCGTGGAATCCATCTCTTTCTGAAAATCATTGGGTACGATCAGGCGGATATGATGCCCATCTGTATCGACCGTGAGAATCGAACGGTTCCCGATCGGTTCAAGAACGAACACCTTACTCTCCATGAACTCAGGATCATCCAGTGTCTCTGAATAGGAGAGATCGTTTCCACGGACACCGAGATCAATTTTCTCGATCTTGTTGTGCCGGAAGAAATCAGCTACATCCTTCGGGAGATCGACCAGAGTCTCCTGTTTCATGATCCTCATCTTCACCATGTCCTTATCACGGATGATCTGGGCGGGAATGATATTGATCTCCGGCTCTCCCATCAGTTTTGCGACAAATTCATTGCAGGGGGTATAGAACAGCTCACTTCCGGTACCAAGCTGCACGATCTGCCCCTCATTGATGATGGCGATCCTGTCTCCCAGACTCAGTGCTTCCATGTAATCATGAGTCACATAGATTGTGGTTGTATCGAAGGAGGACTGCATCTCTTTCAGTTCAGCTCTCATGAAGTGACGAAGCTTTGCATCGAGGTGGGCTAGCGGTTCGTCCATCAGGAAGACATTCGGTTTTCTCACCAGACATCGGCCAAGAGCGACACGCTGACGCTGACCGTTACTGAGCTGAGAGGGCAACCGTTCGTACAGGGTATCGATCTTCATCTTGCTCGTTACATCTTTGATTGCCTTCTCTATATACTCCTCGCTTTCTTTATAAAGCTTGCTCCTCATGGGAGAAGCGATATTGTCGTACACAGACAGATGAGGGTACAGCGCATAGTTCTCGAACACCATTGATACGTTGCGGTTTGCAGGAGCGACGATGTTCACGATCTCATCATTGATCTTGATCAATCCATCATCGGGAAGTTCAAGACCTGCGATCATCTTCAGCATGGTCGTCTTCCCCGCTCCGGCGGGTCCGAACAGGACAAGAAATTCCTTGTCATGCACGGAAAGGGTCACATTATTGAGAGCGGTGACATCCTTGTACGTCTTGGTAAGGTTCTCTAATTGTATATCTGCCACGGGGATCTCCTTCTTTAACCTTTCACCGCACCGAAACTCAAGCCACGAACCAGATGTTTCTGGATGATCAGTGCAAGAATCACTTCAGGCAGAGCGGCAACAGTTGCCGCGACAGCCATCTGTCCATAGTGGACGGTGTCGGAGGCGATATATTTCAGTGAAGCGACAGTCACGGTCTCCACATTGAAACTTGTCAACAGCAGAGGAAACGTAAAACTGTTCCATGCGAATATGAAGGCAAGCAGGGCAGAAGAGACCAGACCCGGCTTGATGAGAGGCAGG
>JAFGUP010000042.1 GCA_016938475.1 Sphaerochaetaceae bacterium | reverse complement strand
GTGACTGAGAAACCTTCATGTGCCAGAAGTTCAAGGAGCATATCCTGATTGTCGATACGGTTGTCCTTGATAAGCTCTTTAATGGTAGAAAGCCGGTTGGTACGTTCTTTCATGTATATACTCCAGTCATTGGTGAATCACATTCACCCTAGATTGTCGTTTTTTCGATAAATATTCTGCGTGATATGTATGAATATACAACACGAAGGATCAAAATACAAGAACAATAGATGGACTGCCCGGCTTTGGTGAAGTATCATAAGTCCATCGATAGATGTCATAAAAGAGGGGGGATCATTCATGATCGGCTATATTCTATTAGGTGTCATTGTAATTGCGGCCTTGTACGGGATCGGTGTATTCAACCGTCTTGTACGGTTGAGAAATCAGAGTGAAGAATCAGCTGCAGCGATAGATGCTCATCTGAAGAAACGATATGACCTTATCCCGAATCTGGTTGAGACGGTGAAGGGGTATGCCTCTCACGAGAAGGAGACACTCACTGAGGTGATAGATGCACGCAACCGGGCGATGAGTGCCGGCACCCTCACCGAGAAGAATGAGGCGTCAAACGCCTTTAGTGCTACACTGAAGTCTCTGTTCGCTCTCAGTGAGAGTTATCCCGATCTGAAGGCGAATCAGGGTTTCCTAGACCTGCAGCGTCAGCTCAATGAGATCGAGAGTGAACTGCTGCATGCGCGCAAGTACTATAATGCAGTCATCGGAGATATCAACACGATAGTTCAGTCTTTCCCGAGTAATATCGTAGCTTCCATGACTCATTTCGTGAAACTTCCCTACCTGGCAATTGAGGAGGAAGCTCGTGAACGTGTTTCGGTTTCGTTTTCATAGCAAGGGCATTTTCCTTCTCTCTCTCTTTCTGGTTTTCGCCCTGTTCCCTGCCGTAGCAGGGTATACCATAGACAGCTTTGACAGCCATATAGAGGTGAGTGAGACCGGTGTATATGAGATCACAGAGAAGGCCCATCTTACCTTCGACACTCCCATGCACGGCTTTTATCGCAATATCCCCACCGGATATGTGCTTCAGGATGGCACGGAGCTTTTTGCCCGCCTCTCGAAGGTCCGCGCGAATGAAGAGCTGCAGGTAAGTTCTTCCCGTTACGAGACGGTGATACGCCTTGGCAGCCCGGACAGGACTGTGACAGGACCGAAGGATTATACAGTTGAGTATCGTTTCGATCTCGGCGAGGACCGGTATCAGGACAGGGATGAGTTCTACTTCAACCTCATCGGGATCGAGTGGGATCGGCCGATCCGCTCCTCCTCCTTCTTCATTACCTTTCCCTTTCCCATTTCTGCTGACCGTATAGAAGTTCTGCGGGGCTTGTACGGTTCGACTTCTTCAAGGGGGGTGACCTATTCCCTGTCAGAAGACAATCTGGTTCTTTCCGGGAAGGCTCTGAATCTGGTTGAGGGCGAGGCTGTCACGGTACGTGTCGTCATGGAAGAGGGGTACTATGCAGAGCGGCCGAATTACACATTCCTTCTCCTCCCTTTTCTTGTAGTCCTTATGGTATTCTCGCTGTTTCTGGCCTTCCGCTGGTGGAATGCCTATGGGAAGGACACTCCTCCTGTCATCGTGCCGCGCTACAGCCCTCCCGATGGAATGAGTCCTCTTGATGCAGGCTACCTGATTGACCGAAGTGTCGATAGCCATGATCTGACAAGTATGATCTTTTACTGGGCCGACAGGGGGAATCTGTCGATCATCGAGGAGAAAAAGAAGTTCACCTTCGTGCGGGGAAACCCTCTCACGGGGGCAAGCGGCCATGAACAGGAGCTGTTCTCTTCCTTCTTTGCCCTCGGTTCGAACGGGGTCGTAACCGAAAAAGATCTTAAAAACAGTTTCTACAAAGTGTTTCAGGAGATTTCGAAGAAGGTCGCGAGCTATTACTCCAGGGAACGGGCACTGGTAAGTGAAGAGTCGAAACGCCGTGTGCGGTACATCCTCCTTCTTTCCCTTGCTGATCTCCTTCTTCTCTCTCTCACTCTTACGGTGAACTATATAGGTATCTTTACACTGATCCTCTCTGCCTGTTTCATTGCCTATGTTGTTCTGAACACCATAGTTCTCTATCAGATCGATGATAGGTGGTTCAAGAGTTCGAAGTGGATCCTGATACTCCTGATCACCCTTCTGCTGATCCTGTTTCTCTTTGTTCTCTTTGCAGGATATCTGTTCTCCTATCTCAGCGGCTCCGATTTTGCCTCTGCCCTTTACATCCTTCCTCTCGGGCAAGCGGTACTGTTCGCACTCTCAGTCTTTGCAGTCATAACCAGACAGAGAAGTGACTATGGCCAAAAGAAGCTCGAGGAGGTGCTCGGGCTGAAGGATTTCATCGATACTGTGGAAATGGATCAGTTGAAACAGATGATAGACAAAGACCCTGCCTTTTACTATCGACTGCTTTCGTATGCCATCGTTCTGGGGCTCGAAAAGAAGTGGGCGAAAAAATTCTCCTCATTCACGATCGAATCTCCTTCTTGGTATTCGGGTCATCATCCCCTTGTCGGGGCAATGATGGTTTCCTCGATGATACGTTCATGTGACCACGCTCTGGTGACGAATGTAGCACCTCCCAGGAGTACATCCTCAAGCGGCGGGCATTTCTCCGGTGGCGGTGGATTCAGTGGCGGCGGTTTCGGTGGAGGAGGAGGCGGAGGCTGGTAAGGTGGCACCAGGAGTTCCGACTGTCACTGCAGATCAGCTTCTCTTGCCTTCTGAACCAGATTGCCTTTTTACGTTCGTCATAGTATGTTTGTGCATCATGGTAGCCTTGCTGCATTGGTTTCAAGGTGAAACTGCGGATCATGCAAGATTATTGATGGGAGAGTATACGATATGAAAGAACGTGTAGTAGTGTTAGGTGCCAGTGCCAAACCCCAGCGATACTCAAATAGAGCGATTGCGCTTCTGTCTCAGAATAATCACACTCCGATTCCAGTTTCCCTGAGGGATGATGAGATTCTCGGACACAAGGCCTATCGTGAAATCTCCGATATAACCGGTGAGGTTGATACGGTTACACTCTATGTGAACCCGGGAATTCTCTCTGGACTCGTTGATGATATCGTTGAATTGAAACCGAAACGGGTGATCATGAATCCCGGCACGCACTCGCCGGAGGCTGCCGAGGTGTTTGAGAAAAACGGTATTCGGGTAATCAATGCCTGCACACTGGTACTGCTCACGACAGGACAGTTTCACAGGTACTGATACGCGCCTCACCACTACCTAGCTCTGTACGTTTCTCATTCATATGGACCGATTCGTCACCCACATTACCCATCACCTCCACATCCTTTTTCGGTAACAATGTTCAAGAAGAACCGTCTTCTTGTGTCTATGAATTTCTGAACACCGGAGGGAATATCGTGTACCGTTCATCGAATCCTATTCAGGTGACAGTAAAGAACAACAAAATTGTTCAACAAAATTGTTGACAATTATGATTTGCGGGGCTAGCATGAGATACCAACAATTATAAGGAGTGCGTAATGAATTCATTGAAAAGACTTTTCATAATGGCATCTGTTCTGCTGCTGGCAGTTTCGTTTGTCTCAGCCCAGGGAGGTGAGGAAACAGAAGGTGACCGACCGGCGTTTATCTCAATCGGGACAGCTTCTGCAGCAGGAGCCTATTATCCAATCGGTGTCGCTCTTGCAGATGTCTGGAACAAGACGCTGGAAGGTACACGATTCAGCTCACAGGAGACCGGGGGTAGTGTTGCAAACCTCAATATGATCGCTAACGGTGAACTTGAGATGGGAATGTCG
>JAFGUP010000300.1 GCA_016938475.1 Sphaerochaetaceae bacterium | reverse complement strand
TCCACAGAGGAGAACCTGTCACCGGCACACCTCTCCTTGTGAATCCACACATGTTCCGCTATAGTGGAACAAAATACAGCAGAAAGGTTGCCGCGGTGGAGACCGCGCCGGGAACAGATGAAATCATGACAGAGCGTGAATTACAGGACATCGCATCGCGCGGGACAGCTCCCTACCTTGCATTACATCATCTCTCTAAAGAATTCCCGCTTTCAAAACACCGCAGGATCAAAGCTGTCGACAAAGTCTCCTTCTCGATCAAAAAAGGAGAATTCGTCACACTCATAGGCCCTTCCGGCTGCGGCAAGAGCACGACGTTGAGAATGATAGCGGGATTCACCAGACCCACGGAGGGAGAGATCATCCAGGAAGGACGCTCGATCACCCACCTCGGTCCGGATGAGCGCAACATACCCATGGTGTTCCAGAACTATGCGCTGTTCCCCCATATGAACGTGTTTGAAAACATTGCCTATGGACTGAAATCACGCAATTACTCCAGCGAAGCGATCATGCATGATGTGGCAATGATCTGCCAGATGCTGAACCTTGTGGGAACCGAGACACGCTTCCCCAATGAACTCTCGGACGGGCAGCAGCAGAGGGTAGCCCTGGCAAGAGCCCTGATCCTCAAACCGAAGATCCTTCTGTTCGACGAACCGTTATCGAACCTGGATGCCAGACTGAGGATCCAGACCCGAGCTGAGATCAAACGGATGCAGCAGATACTGGGGATCACCATCCTCTATGTAACCCATGATCAGGAAGAGGCCCTCAGCCTTCCCGACAGGATTCTGGTGATGAACAAAGGACGCATCGTCCAGGAGGGCACTCCCCGGGAAGTGTACAATCATCCGAAGACTCCCTTTGCCGCTGATTTCATCGGGAATGCCAACTTCTTTGATGTTACCGTGCTCTCCATCGAAGGACAGGACCTTCACATACTGATGCATGAGGTACCCATCACGATCCCCCTCGAGAACTGTGACCACATACCCACTTCAGGTGAACAGCTGCTGCTGGCGGTCAATCCGATCTCCATCGCTCTGAGTGAATATACCGGCAGGACGGGGAGCCACCAGGCGATGGGTACGGTGGACCAGTGCCTGTTCGGGGGACACGCCTATATCTATACCATCTCGTTCAGTGACACGGTGATTCGTGTGGTTCAGCCCAATCTGCAGGGAGACACACCACCGTATCCGCAGGAGAGTGAGGTGCTGATGACCTTCAATCCGCGTCTATTCCACCTGTTTGGAGCACCGGAATATGCGAGCGGATAGAAACGTGCTTCTGCCCCTTGCGGCAACAGTGCTCCTGATTCCCTGGACCCTTGTCACTGCCCCAGCGCCCGGCCTCCTGATCCTGGCCCTTGCAGCCTTCACGGGCTCTTCTGGTATCCTCACAGTCCACCTCATCCGCTCCCTGCGCAGGCCGCAGCGCCCTGTGCCGCCCCGCTTCCTGGTATCCGTTCACACATCACAGCGAGCCCTTGAGACTCTGATAATCGCATTCATAGCATCCTCAGTGCAGGACGCATCAGGTGAGTTCGCCATTGCACTGCCGGCAGTGTACCTGGCCATCAGAAGTTCACGGAGAGTTCACGCACCCCTGCAGGATCTCACAGGGGTTCTCGCTGCCTCCCTCGCCCTTCCTCTGTTCATTGCCGCTCTCTCTCCCTACCCGGTCTTATCAGCAATCCTGCTGTTCAGCGGCCTGACCGGTTTTCTGGTGAAATACTACCGGACACTCGCAGTACACCTTCACCTGAGAAAGGAACCGGAGGAGACACTCTCGAGAGAGGCGTACGACAAGATGCTGGCCACGCTTGCACATGAGATCCGCACACCGCTGACGATCATGCAGACGACGGAGAATGTGCTCATGGAGCAGATTCCCGGCCCTCTGAATCCCCGTCAGAAGAAATTCATGGAATCGATCTACATCAATACACAGAGACTGATCACCTTCAGTGAGAACATGCTGACGCTGCTCAAGATCGGACAGGAATGGAAACCTGATCTGTCAAAGACCATCGACCTGCGCATCCTCACGAAACAGGTGATCGACATGGTACAGCCTCTGATACAGCTGAGGAGCCAGAAGATCAGATACTCCTTCCCCTCGAGAGTGGCCCGTCCCTATGCCGATGAGGCGTGGATACGCCAGGTCCTGGTCAATCTGATACACAACGCCTCAAAACACACCGAGGAGGGGGGGACCATCGTCGTATCCCTGACACAGGATGATGAACAGGTGGTCCTTACCGTGAGTGATAACGGACAGGGACTGCTCGGAGAGGGAAGGGAAACCCTGTTCAAGGAGTTTTACCAGGAGGACCATGACCTGAAGACCTATCAGGATGGTTTCGGCCTTGGCCTGGCCATTGTGCGGACCGTCATCGGCAGACACCGGGGGAATGTGTATATCACAAGCTCACGGAACCTCGGGACCATGGTCTCCTTCAATCTTCCCGTAGAGGCGGAACAATGAGCGAAAAAGTACTTGTTGTCGATGACGAGAAAGACATCCAGGATGTGCTGTCCTTCATTCTCGAGAATGCCG
>JAFGUP010000299.1 GCA_016938475.1 Sphaerochaetaceae bacterium | reverse complement strand
GATACACTTGAAACACTCCAGAAAGAGTTCACCAGTGAACAAAGCGGAGATAAGAAGATATCTCTTGCTGATCTGATCGTGCTTGCCGGCTGTGCGGCCGTCGAGAAAGCTGCTTCCCGGGCAGGTGTTGAGATGACTGTCCCGTTCTCACCGGGACGGACTGATGCTACAGCAGCACAGACTGATGTGCAGGCATTTTCCGTCCTTGAGCCGAAAGCCGATGGGTTCAGGAACTACCAGAGATCCCGCTACGGCACTCTTCTCGGTCCACTGTTACTCGACAATGCGCAGCTACTTACTCTGACGGCTCCTGAGATGGTTGCGCTCCGCGGAGGCCTGCGGGTGCTGAATGCCAATTACCGGCAGGTACAGCACGGCGTCCTGACCGACCGGCCTGAGGTCCTCACGAACGATTTCTTCACCAATATTCTGGATATGAGGACAGCGTGGACCGAGAGCAAGATTGATCCCGATGTGTATGAAGGACGCGACCGCTCAAACGGTACGGTACGATGGACCGCTACCCGGGTCGACCTCCTGTTCGGATCGCACTCACAGCTTCGGGCTCTGGCCGAAGTATACGGATCCTCGGATGCCGAGGAGAAGTTTGTGAGAGATTTCGTGTCCGTGTGGAACAAAGTGATGAATCTGGACCGTTTCGATCTGGCTGACAGAGGTTAGCCGGACACACTCATGCCGGCTATGGCCACCTGCCATGGCCGGTTATCTTCAGATTCCGGCCGGTCCTCCTGATTCAGGGGGTAATAAACGTGCCGTACATTTTTGCAAGTGGGCCAACCAGATTATAAATGACTACACCATACAGGCGGTTGATTAATCGGGGCGGTTATAACCGTTTTTCACTGCCTGTTCCATGACCGACAATTCTTCATCGGTCAGGAAGTCAAAGTGAGCAGATCTCTTCCTTGCAGAAAGGCTTCCGTTATTCTGCAGGCAAAACTGGATAAACAAGTCGATCAGGCGGTCAGGCATATCAATGATGTCCTGTATTACCTTCTTGGTATTGTCATAACTGGCCAGAAAGCTGAGCTCTCCAATGAGTTCTTCTTCGATCGTTTTGGTTACAAACTCGTACAAGGCTTCTGACTGAGCTGTCATATCCATATACTGATACCAGCATGCAGTTGCATTTTCGACGGTCATTCGCCCCATTTCATCCAGCCGATAATCGATGAGTTGTAACAAGGGTCTGGAAAACGCTTCCAGCGATGCCTCATAGTCCGCAGGATTTTTAAGCATAACAGCTGAAACCGGAAACATGAGTCCGCGTGGTACCAGGTTCTGCAGCGACAGAATGTTATGTATCAGAAACCGATGAATTCGTCCGTTTCCATCTTCAAACGGATGCAGGAACACAAAGCCATAGGCGATGGTCGCCGCATGAATAACCGGAGATACATTTCCTGCTTTCATCCGCTTATGGGAGTCGATCAATCCCTCCATGAGGCTTTGCAGATCATCAGGTTTTGGACAGATGAAATGTATGATCTCCTTTTGATAGGCAACCCTCTGACCGACATAATTCTGGCTCACCCGATAGTCACTGTCTTTGAAACGTGGATCAACAATACGATTCTGAAGCTCTATCAGCCTCCCCTTTTCACAGAAGTCTTCCTTTTCGGCAAGCTCCAGTGATGTGATAAATTTTTCAGTTCGGGAAGCATTGAGCTTGATGTGCTCAATTGCAAAGGAGGACTTTGTTTCTATGTTGTAGAGGTAGCTCAGTGCCCGGCGAAACAGTTCCGGTGGATATGCGGTGACAATATCCTCACACCTTTTGCTCAGGTCGGATGAATCCAGCAATGCAAGCTTTTCAGTTCTTCTTACGACTGGGCAAAACGATTTGGGACCAAGAAGGTTGTTTACAATACGGTGACGTGAAGATTTCTCACCGTTCAGAACGGTGTAATAATCTTTAGCTTCCAATGCATCAACATAATTGCCGGAAGTCAGGTCATCGACAGGCAGCTGTTTGCCGGTCAGAAACTCATAAAAGAACCAGATTCTCCGAGCATACTTCCCGGTAGGTTTGGATTTGATGAACTCGGTGAGCTCATCCTGAGAAACCTTTTCGAAGATTCGAGCCAGTAAGCCCAGATTGACCCCGTCATATTTCAGCACGAATTCAAGATGGTCTTTGACCCTTTCCCCGGGCCAGTACCGTATAGGGTAGATGTCTTCTCTTGTTCCATCCTGAACCTTTGATCTGCGAGTTCCTGATGATGACACAAACGAGGTATGCCAATGGGGCATGCCTGTCAGCCCCATCATATCAAGCAGATACGCGTAGCCTGCCGGACGAGATTCCAAAACGTTTATATCCATGCAATCCCCTCGTAAAACAATTATACTATTGGTAATTTAGTTATATTCAGGCCATTTGTCAACAAAACAATTAAAAATCGACTATTTTTTGGTAAAACAATTACGAGCGAGTAACAAACATTGAGAAATTGACATCTGGCTGACGAAACTGGTTTTCGGCTGGTAAAACTATTAGAAAACGGCATCTGTCTGGTAAATTTGTTAAAAAACCTGCCGTTGTAGAAAGACCTTTCTACACTTTCTACAAAAATATCTATACCTTAGAAAGTGTTAAAATGGCCGAAAACGGATTACAAATCAACAGTTTCGTTACCTCGGATCCACTTCCGATAAAACAGGTCGGAACCCGTCACCTGAAACGACCGAAGTAGACCCATGAATCGAGCTCGAATTGCCTGTTCCGATTGCGATTCGATATTCCTGACAGCAGGGGTCTTCACGATGGGATAACAGCAGTACTTTTATGAGAATTCACCTTGGGATTCTGTGTGATGTACAGTAGCATGTACACAGAGCAAAACGAGGGGGGATTGAAACATGAAGGTACTGCATACATCGGACTGGCACCTCGGGGCCACACTCTACACGAAACGGCGGTATGAGGAGGCTGAACGCTTCCTCTTCTGGCTCCTTGACACCATCACCTCCGAACAGATAGACACCCTTCTCATTGCCGGAGATGTGTTCGATACGAGTCTCGCCTCCAACAGAGCCCAGGAACTCTATTACCGCTTCCTTCAGAAAGCATCCAGCACCTGCTGCTCTGATATCATCATCACCGCAGGCAACCATGACTCCCCCACCTTCCTGGATGCACCGAAGGCTCTCCTTAAGGCACTGAACATCCACGTCATCGCCTCTGTTCCTGAGCACATCGAGGATGAGATCATCCCTCTTCATGACAAGGAAGGTAATGTGAGAGCGCTCATAGCGGCAGTACCGTTCCTGCATGACCGCGATATCAGACGTGCAGAAGACGGGGAGACCCTCTGGGATAAACAGGAGAAACTGATACGGGGAATCAGCGAGCATTACGAAGCAGCCTACGGCATCTGTTCCCGGATCAACCGGTCACTTCCTCATGCTGTCCCCCTCATCGCCATGGGCCATCTGTTCTGTGCCGGGGGAACGGTCCGTGACGATGACGGGGTCCGTGACCTCTATGTGGGTTCCCTTGCACACGTTCCTGCCTCCCTGCTCCCCTCCGGCTTCGACTACTATGCCTTCGGCCATCTTCATGCACCTCAGAACGTCGCAGGAAACGAGTTCATGCGATACAGCGGGGCACCACTGGCGATGGGCTTCAGCGAGGCGAATGCGAAAAAGTCAGTCATCCTCCTTGAGATCGATGACAAGGAGAAACACACCCGGGAAATCTCGATACCCGTCTTCCACCCTCTTGTACGCATCACGGGAGATGATGAGAGTATTCCTGTCAGGATAGAACAGCTCCTTCAGGAGGAAAAGGCAGTATATCTTGAAATTGAGAACACCTCAAACCGGCCGTCGTCTCTTCGGCGGGAAGACTACGAGGCTATGGTGCAGGGTTCCGGCGTGGAGATTCTCTCTCTGAAGAACACGATGATGCGCAACACGATCCTCAGGGGGGCCTTCGCTGACGAAACCCTTGATGATATCGATGAGTATCAGGTATTCGAGCGTCTGCTGACAGATCGGGAAATCGGGGATGAGCAGAGATCCATCCTCAATGACATGTATCGAGAGATCATCCACTCCCTGCAGAGTGATGATGTGAACAGGGAGTAGCGGATGAAGATCCTTCAGATCACAGGAATGAACCTCAACAGCCTCTACGGGAAGTGGACGATAGACCTTCAGCACCCGGAATATGAATCAAACGGTATCTTCGCCCTAACGGGTCCGACAGGAGGAGGGAAGACGACCATACTCGACGCCATCACCCTTGCACTGTTCGGCCAGACAGTCCGTCTGGGCAGGATCACGAAGAGCAGTAATGAGATCATGAGCCGGGGAACGGGAGAATGTTTGGCGGAGATCGTCTTCTCCTGTTCGAAGGGTATCTACCGGTGCACGTGGTATCAGCACAGGGCAAGGAAAAAACCCGAAGGGAACCTGGCCGAGGCAATCCATGAGATCAGTGACTATACAACCGGAGTGATCATAGAGACGAAGAAGGCGAAAGTAAAAGAAGTGATCATCGAAAAGACCGGGATGGATTTCACCCAGTTCACCCGCAGCATTCTCCTTGCTCAGGGAGCGTTCGACACCTTTCTCAAGGCCACGGAAGAGGAAAAATCAAGGATCCTCGAACAGATCACAGGAACGGAGATCTACTCCACGATCGGAAGAAGGGTCTTCGAGCGGAAGAAGCAGGAAGAAGACAGACTTCAGCAGCTTCGCGGTGAGGTGAGCCGATTCTCAACACTCTCCGATGAAGAGCTGCAACAGGTACAGGAGGCGATCGGAGAGAAGGCTCTGGCGATCCATGAAAGAGAGAAGAACACCGGCATACTCGATGATCTCCTATCATGGACAGATATGATACGCACGCTCACGCAAGAGCTTCAGGAACACCAGAAAAGGAAAGAAGAGATTCAACAGGAACACGAAGACTTTGCTCCTGATCTGAAACGGCTCACGCTTGCCCGTCTCGCTGCCGGGTTACAAAGCCGGTACGATTCCCTTCTTTCCCTCCGGGAACGTCTTCTTACAGCACAGAAGGCGCATTCCGGCACGATACAGACCGTGGACGAACTTGAACGATCCACAGCCGGTCTCCAGGACCGTCTTGAACAGGAGAAGGAACAGCTGGGTCTGGTGACAGCCTCTCTCGAGGAGGAGAGGGAAAAGGCGAAAACGGTCTATGCGCTCGATCAATCCATCTCGACTCAGGAAGGAGCTCTCTCGAAGGCCCGAACGACACTGCTCAGTATGCGCTCTTCCCTGCGTGAGACGGCACATCGATTCATCAGTGCTCTCAGAGATAAAGAGCAGTGTGAGAAGAAGGTTCACAGTACTCAGGACTACCTGAACCAGCACCGTGCAGATGAGAACCTTGACAGAGATATAGAGTCTCTCAGGTACCGGATCTCTACGATACAGAACCTCACCCATGAGATTGAGGAGGTCGGGCAGACTCTCGGTTCAGCAGAGGCGACATTGCGGTCACTCAGGAAGGAAGAAGAGGCTCTCCAGATAAACGTGGCTGAACTCAAGGGTGCGATAGAGAAGGAACGGCAGTCTATCACGTCAGACGAGCTCACCCTGTCTGAGCTCCTGCAGGGAAGACTCCTTCGAGAGATGGTGCAGGAGAAGGATCACCTTCTCAGTACCCGGGCCTTGCAGCAGCAGATCGTCGACCTCGAGACCTACAGGAGAGAACTCTCTGACGATCAACCCTGTCCTCTGTGTGGATCACTGTCCCATCCCTACGCCGCGGGGAATCTTCCAAAGGTGAGCGAAACGGACAGGAAGATCAGAGAGATCACCTCCCGCATCACTCAGAGCGAGACCCTTCAGGAAGCTATCGCCAGGAAAGAGAAAGCTCTCCAGACTCTTCAGCAGACACTTTCATCCTATGATAAGGACCTTGCTGTGCTGACGAACTCCCTTGAGACCCACATCGGACAGCATGAAAAGACAGACGCCCTGATGAAGAAGAAAATGAAAGCCCGCGAGGTAGAACAGGCTTCTCTCCAGGAAATTACCACACCCTATGCAGTAACGTATGAATCTGTTGATCAGCTCCTTGCCTCCCTTGAAGAACGTCTGTCCGTCTGGAAGGAGAGCTCAAAGGCCCTTCATGAGCTGGCCAACGAACTGACACGTCTCGATGGGGAGGTTCTCCACTTTGAACAAGTCCGCGAGGAGAAGAAGCATGAGAACCGGAAACACGTACACGCGATCCGTGAACAGGAAGAAGAACTGAGAATACTCATCAGCTCACGCAGAGCGCTGTACGGCACGAAAGATCCCGATAAGGAACTCGAGGACCGTACTGTCCGGGTGAAAGACCTTGAGAAGATGACTCGAATCACTCAGGAAGAACTTCAGAATCAGAAAGAGACGTTGCGTGCTCAAGTGACCGAACGAGACCTGCTCGAGAAGGAGATCACTCGTGTCTTTGGACAGGTGGAAACCTCGAATCAGGAGTTCGCCACGGCTCTCACGGAAAGAGGATTCGCCGACTCATCAGAATTCCTCGCCGCACTTCTTGACCCTGAACACCTTGAGGCCCTTGAACACCGAAACGACGAACTGCGTTCGGCGAAGGAGAAGAACATCACACTCATCGAGGAGGTCCGATCGAAACTGGATAGAGAGAAGGAGAAATCTCTCACCACGGAGAGTGCCGAAGAACTCAGAGAGAAGAGAACGGCACTGAGCGAAGAACTTTCCTCACTCAGAGAGGATGTGGCAACTCTCAGGGCGAAACTGAGGGCCGACGAGGAGGCACGCCAACTGATCAAGGGGAAGGAAAGGGAGATCGCATCGCAGGAACTTGTTCTCTCCCGGTGGACCATCCTCTCTGAACTGATAGGCAGCGCAGACGGCAGAAAATACAGGTCGTTCGCGCAGGGCCTCACGTTCGAGATCATGATCGGCTATGCGAATGAGCAGCTGATGAAGATGAGTGACCGCTACCTGCTTATGAGAGATGAGGAGATACCTCTTGAGGTCAACGTCATGGATGCCTATCAGGGTTCGGAGGTCCGTTCGGTCAAGAATGTCTCCGGGGGTGAGTCATTCATCATATCCCTCTCCCTTGCCCTCGGGCTCTCCCGTATGGCCTCACGGAACGTGAGAGTGGATTCACTCTTCCTTGACGAGGGGTTCGGAACACTCGATGAGAAGTCCCTGGAAACAGCCCTGCAGACCCTCTCGACCCTTCCCCAGGAGGGGAAGATCATAGGCCTGATATCACATGTTCACGGTCTCAAGGAGCGGATCGGGACCTATATCACTGTCACTGCACATTCGGGAGGGAAGAGCCTTCTTTCAGGGCCGGGAATCTCGTATCAGTAAGTAACCTTCTTCTCCGCGGCGTATTCGCGGTACAGGGAGGAACAGGTTTCATGCTCCACCTGGGAAAGGCTCAGAAGTGTCTCATCACTGCGCTGACTCTCGAGGTACCGGTAGATCAGATCATCCCGGAAACCTATCGCATCTGCCTCGTGCGGGTCACATCCGTAGTAGACGGTGTCGATATTCGCCCAGATGATTGCTGATAGACACATAGGACAGGGATAGCCGGTCGCATAGAGCTCACACCCCGAAAGATCATGGGTTCCCAGTGCCATCCCCGCCCTTCTGATGGCGTTGACCTCGGCATGGGCCGAGGGGTCATGGTCTCTGAGAACAGTATTGCTTGCAATGGCAACGATCTCACCATCTTTGACGATAGCCGCACCGAACGGCCCCCCTATATTTTCTCTCATGGTTCTGCCGGCTTCTGCGGCAGCCAACTTCATGATTTCATCTTTCTCCATCTTGCTTTCCTTGGTCAGTATTGAGCTGAAAAAGGATTATATCATAGAAGAAACGCGGTTCAAAGAGGTTATGAAAGAATCACAGAAGCAACGATGATAAGGAAGATGGAGATAAGAGTATCGAGCGAGAGGGTCGCAGAAACGTAATCCATATTCTTCGCGTCGTCCTGTTTCATGAAGATCGGGATGACGAAGGGCGCGGGAAGCAGGAACTCAACCATGAGTGCCCGTGTATAGGCAGAGTCCATGTTCAACAGAGAGCGGACAAGTACCACGTTCAGGATCACGAAGAAAATGACGCTCAGAACCTTCCTCACGGCAATCGTCTTGAGTGCAAGGGAGAGGTTATCCCGATCAACCTTCAGCGTGTAGCCGATAATGATCGCGATCAGAGGCACGGTAAGGGACGCGACAGTGTCGATGAATGATGCAAGCATCGCGATGAACGGCCCAGCTTCGACATGAGGCGCTATGAACGAAAGGACGATGCCTGATAGAATCGCGATGATGACCGGTGAGGTGACGAATCTTAGAATCAGTTCACTGACCTTCTGCACTCCGCTCTTCTCTTTGGTGAGCATCGCCATCAGAACGAAGAACACGAAGGTCACCTGACCCAGATCAACCAGGGCGAACTTCCCCAGATGAGCTTCACCGTACAGTGAGAGAAACAGGGCATACCCGAGCATACCCATCTCGAAACCGCCCATGAGAAAGGCAAAGTAGGGAGAGTGGATGCCGATCAGTCGTCCGATAAACCGCCCGGACAGGACCATCAGGAAACAGGAGACGAACACCCCCGCGACCAGAATGAGATAGGTCAGGTTCAGATCGACTGAAAGGAAGGCAGTGAACAGAAGTGCCGGCAGTGCGATATCAGACACCAGTTTGCGCACAGCCTCGACTCCCTTATCAGAGAAGAAGGAGATCTTCTGAAGGAAAAACCCGAGAGCGAACAATAAAACTACCGGCATGACCGGTAGCAGTGTGGTTGTTATATATGACATGTTGGACAGTTAAAACGTATTGGTGATGTAATACTCCAGCTGTCCGATCTGGAAATCACGTTCCGCAAGAGCTGCCTTGACTACATCTCCGATAGAGATGATACCCTGAAGTTTTCCTTCATCGAAGACCGGAAGGTGTCTGAACCGACCTGTCGTCATAAGGTGGAAACATTCATCAAGGTTCTGGTGCAGTTTTACATAGGTGACACTCTTGGTCATGATGGAGCAGACCTGAACAGAAGTGGGGACTTCCATCTTCCCGGCCATATACTTCACGATATCTCGTTCACTGAGAATACCCTTAAGGGCTCCCTCTTCATCTATGACTACCACGGCACCTATCTTGTGCTGAGTGAGTTTCAAAATGGCCTGAGCCAGTGTATCTTCACATGTTACTGTTACAACCTGATTCCCCTTCTGTTCCAATATCGCTCTCACCGTATTTCCCATATATCCACCTCCTGTTGTTGGTTTTTCCTGTATTGACTACATGCTATGCCTCTCCAATCGGGAAGTCAAGTATCATCTTTTTCCTTGCTTCAGCTCTTTGTGTGAAAAGAGATGGCTTCAGCCACGCTATATCTTTCGCAGTTTCATATAAAACCTGCATGACGCTTTTTTTATGCACCATTTTCACATTATCAGTATACAATTTCCTATTGTACAGAATATTAAAAATTTTTCTTTTTTTTTCTTCCTCCACATCTACCACAACCACGGTACCTTTATGTCTTAAGTACCCTGTGTTCCGACCCATATTCAAGGCACCTAGCACCTTACATGAAAAAAAAATAATCTTTCCCTTTAACCTTTCATGATGTAGAATGTTTATAGAGTTAAGATGTGTCACAAAT
>JAFGUP010000041.1 GCA_016938475.1 Sphaerochaetaceae bacterium | reverse complement strand
ATGATACCGACGATCAGAACGATCGAAATGACAGCAAGAATGATATAGGTAATGATCTTGGAAAAGGAAATAGGCTGTCGTACCTTCTTTTCAGTCTCTTTCGTATGACCGTTTGAAAGTTTTACCACCTTTCCTGAGTTCTGTTCGTTGTTGTTCGAGTCCTTGGAGGGCATGCCTTACCTCTTTTCTATGAATATAGGTGTTCTACTGTAACAATAGACACCTTCGCAAAGGTAGCATAGGGAGGTTGATTCTGTCAACGGAAACACTGAAGAGTATCTTCACCGCAGTCGTTGACATACCTCGATTCTTTCCCTATAGTATCATCTTGACGGGCAGTAGCGCAGGGGCTAGCGCACTTGGTTCGGGACCAAGGGGTCGGAGGTTCAAATCCTCTCTGCCCGATACCGGTACACATGGGGAGCAGCAGTATGCTGACTCCTCTTTTTATGTCTGGCAAGGGACTTCAGTGCCGGCGCCATGAATCGACGAGAAGGTGCTCCGGTCAGGTAAGATACTCAGGAATGAACCCGCGGCTTTCGTAGATCTTTCGTTGCGTTCCACTGAGTATACGCTTACACAGCCTGACCGATTTCGGAGTCACTTCCACCATTTCATCATCCTTGATGAAGCGAATGGCCTGTTCAAGTGTCATCGGAACAACGGGAGTGAGGGTCACCGCCTCGTCTTTCCCTGAAGCTCTCATATTGGTAAGTTTCTTCGTCCTCGTCGGATTGACGGCAAGATCGACCTCACGGTTGTGTTCACCGATGACCATACCCTCATAGACAGGATCGCCCGGTGTCACGAATAATCTGCCTCTCGGTTCCAATCCGAACAGGCCATAGGCGACAGCAGTACCGGACCGGTCCGAGATCAGCGAACCCGTGAAACGGTCAGGAAAATCTCCTCTGTAGGGTTCGTACCCTTTCAGAAGTGCGTGCATCACACCTGTCCCCTTCGTGTCTGTCAGGAACTCGTCCCTGTACCCGATAAGGGCGCGTGAGGGGATTTCAAAATGCATATTCACCCTTCCTTCCACATCGTAGGTGATATCCATCATCTGTCCCTTACGCTTTGCGAGTTTTTCCATAACCACACCGCTATGGATTTCCGGACAGTCGACACGGAGCAGTTCGATAGGTTCTGTCTTTTTCCCGTTCTCATCTTCTCTGAAGATGATGGTGGGACGGCCGACACACAGTTCGAACCCTTCACGTCGCATTGATTCAATGATGACAGCCAGCTGAAATTCTCCACGACCCTTTACGATGATGGAGTCATCCGTGGTACTCTTTTCCACCCTGATCGAAACATTCTGCAGAGCTTCCTTCTTCAGGCGCTCATAAATCTTGGTAGCCTGAACATGACTTCCTTCTTTCCCTGCAAGCGGGGAGATGTTCTTACTGAATCTCATTGCCACAGTCGGTTCATCAACAGTGATCCTTTCAAGTGCCTTCGGCTGTTCCCTGGTACAGATCGTGTCTCCTATGGAGACCTTCTCCACACCGGAGAGTACGACGATGTCACCCGGATCTACATGTCCGGCTTCGCGGAAGGTAGGTCCGTCATAACACTGCAGTCTTGTGACCCTCAGAGAGACTTTCTCGTGGTCAGGCCCCAGACAGATAAGGGAATCATTAGTATCGGCACTGCCGTTTACCACCTTGCCGATTGCCAGACGTCCCAGGAAGTCACTGTAGCCAAGATCACTGACGAGCATCTGAAAGGGTTCTTCATCATCATACTGTGGTGGTGGGATGACCCGTACCATCATATCGAGCAGTGCATGCAGATTCCCGTCAAGAGCGTCCGGATCCGTTCCACAAGTCCCTTCCCTGCCGATACAGTAGAGAACGGGGACTTCCAGCATAGCCTCATCAGGATTCAGTTCAAGAAGAAGATCATACACCTCTTCAAGTACTTCCTGTGGTCGTGCATCCTGACGGTCGACCTTATTGATCACGATAATCACTGCAAGGTCAAGGGCAAGTGCCTTTTGAAGAACAAAGCGTGTCTGAGGAAGTGGTCCTTCTGCGGCATCCACAAGGAGCACGACACCGTTCACCATCGACAGGCCCCGTTCGACCTCACCTCCGAAGTCAGCGTGTCCGGGAGTGTCGATGATATTGATTTTCACACTCTTCCAGGTGATCGCACAGTTCTTGGCACTGATGGTGATACCCCGCTCCCTTTCAAGAGCCCCCGAATCCATGATCCGCTCCTGTGTGTCCCGGGAAGCAAGTAGACCACTCTGACGGAACAGTCCGTCCACAAGTGTCGTCTTGCCGTGGTCAACGTGAGCAATGATCGCAATATTACGTATCTGATTGTTTGTTTTCAACATAGCTGCGCAACTATAGCATAAAGGGAGCATGTAACCTAGCACGAAGGAGCTGTTTTCTGAAATAAATATGTGAGTTATTTCACATCAAATCTGGCACGCCAGAGTCGAACGGAGGCTTCCAGGTGAACACGAAAACCCTCCGCATGCTTCAAGAGGTAACGACAACGATCAAAGGTGACCCTTCAGACTTCAGTTACACGTACCTTCCCGTTTTTAGCAAACTTAATGGCTTCCACAGCCGCCTTAGCTGCAGAAAGTGTCGTTGTATACGGTACGGCATGCATCAGAGCTACCTGTCTGAGTGAAATGGACGTGTCATGTGCTCTCTTTCCCTTCGGGGTATTAATCAGCAGAGCAATCATACCGTTTTCGAGCTGATCAACGATGTTCGGATGCCCTTCTCCCTCTTTCGGAAGCACTTCGCAGATGATACCGTGATCGAACAAAACGCCGGCGGTACCTTTGGTGGCTGCGATTGAGAAACCAAGCGCACGGAGGTCAGTGATGATGGGTACCACCTTCTTCTGGTCACTGGAAGTGACACTGACACATACCTTTCCCCCCAGCGGAAGGGGATTGCCGCTGGCCAGCTGACTTTTATAGTAGGCCTCACCGAAGGTCTGTCCTACCCCGACAACCTCACCGGTGGATTTCATCTGAGGTCCGAGCAGAGGGTCAAGATGGCTGAAGCGGCTGAAGGAAAATACTGCTTCCTTCACGGCCCAACCGGTCGTACATTGCCCCATTCCCACATCACCCTCTCGCAGAACGACACCCTGCTCGACGAGGCTTCTGCCTTCCCAGACCTTCACTGCCATACTGATAATGTCGACCGTGGAGGTTTTGGAGAGGAAGGGAATCGTCCTGCTCGCCCGTGGGTTCACTTCGATCACATAGAGTTTCTCATCCTTACTGGCAAACTGAATATTCATCAGTCCCTTCACATGAAGGGTAGTAGCAAGGTTGTGTGCGATTCTCACCATCTCGCTTTGTAGATCCTCTGTAAGCTGGTAGGGAGGGAAGACTGCCGCAGAATCACCTGAGTGGATACCGGCTGCCTCAATATGCTGCATGATTCCACAGATATAGATGGATACACCGTCCGAAACCACATCTACATCATATTCGAAGGCATCTTCAAGAAAGTAATCTATCAGGAGAGGGTTCTCCTCATCGATCACCATCGGCTGAGACAGGTACGCGTCGAGATCATGATCATTGTACAGCACTTCCATCCGTGCTCCTCCCAGGACATGCGAAGGGCGGACAATGAGTGGATAGGTCACTTCCTGTGCAAGAGCTTTCACCTGTGAAATATCAGTGGCGGAGCGGTTACTTGTCGTGTGCACATCAAGTCTATCGAGCAGCTGTGAGAACTTCTTTCGCTCATCACAGATCTCGATGTTTTCATAGGAGGTGCCTGCAATGTTCACATGGTGTTGTTTCAGTTCTCCAAGGAGCTTGAGGGGAGTCTGGCCGCCGAGCTGAACAACAACTTCCTCGATATGCTCCTTCTGAATGATCGTCAGCACCTCTTCACTGGTAAGGGTCTCCATGTAGAGTCTGTCACTTATCGTATAGTCTGTACTTACCGTCTCAGGATTATTGTTGATCATGATCACCTTACGATTCGATTCCTTGTAGGCAAGAGCGGCCTGAGTACAGCAGGTATCGAACTCAAGGCCCTGACCGACCCTGTTGGGACCGCTGGCTATGATGAGCACATTTCCCTCTCCAACCGGCTGAGTTTCGCTGAATTCGTCATAGGTGAGGTAACAGTATGGAGTTGCCACCTCAAACTCTCCCGCACAGGTGTCGATGACATGGATACTTGCACTGATCCCGTAATCCTCAATGGTTCTAAGCACCAGCTCTGTACTCATATCAAGAATCTGAGCGATTCTCTTTGCGCTCATACCCCGAGCCTTTGCTGCCATCAGACGACCCCTCGTCAGACCGTGTTTTTTAAGATCTTGATCGAACTCAACCTGTTCCCAGACCTCTTGAAGGATGAACGGATGATACTGAGTGATCTGGCGTGCACTTTCACATGCCCCGTAACCGCTCATGTCTAAAAATGAATACAGAGCGTGAATCTTATAAGGGTGCAAAGAATGCAGGACCGAAAGGATAGTGGAAACGTTACCACTATCATACCCGGTGATGCAGGACAGCGGGACAAGACCTTCACGTCCATCCTCACAACCTCTGATTCCTTTATTGAGAGCTTCAATGAATGTTCTGCCGATAGCTAAAGATTCCCCCACACTTCTCATCTGGGTTCCCAGCGTGCTTGTTGCAAGAGGGAATTTTTCAAGTTCGAACCGGGGTACCTTCACTGCCATATAGTCCAGCGCAGGCTCAAAAGCTGCACTCGTGGTGCGGGTGATCTCGTTCTGAACCTGATCAAGTGAGTAGCCGAGAGCAAGAAGCAGCGAAACTCTTGCAATGGGATAACCGGTGGCCTTACTGGCAAGGGCAGAGGATCTGCTTACTCTCGGGTTCATCTCGATGACCATCATCTCATAGGTATCAGGGTGGATAGCAAACTGGACATTCACTCCCCCGCTGGTGACACCGACTTCCCGTATGATAGCAAGGGAGGCATCTCTCATGTCCTGATATACTTGATCAGGAAGGTTGATAGCGGGAGCCATCGTGATCGAGTCTCCGGTATGGATGCCCATCGGATCAATGTTCTCAATTGAACAGACGACGATTGCATTACCGGTGGCATCAGCGATAACCTCCATTTCGAATTCCGCCCAGCCGAGCAGAGACTGCTCAACGAGCACCTCATGGACTGTTGAGGCCTGAAGTGCTGTGTTGACCATGGAATCAAACGATTCCTCCTTCTCTATGATACCGCCTCCGACGCCTCCCAGTGTGTAGGAGGGGCGGAGGATCAGAGGAAGGGTATATGCTTCATGAAAGGTCCTCGCTTCCTCAAGTGAATGGGCAAGAAGCGATTGAGGGCTCTTGTACCCGAGTCGGGTGACCAGTTCCTTGAATTCCTGTCTGTCTTCACCTCTTCGTATGGCTTCCACAGAAACCCCCAGAAGCTTCACTCCGTATTTCTCAAGGATTCCCTGATTATGAAGTTCCATAGTGAGGTTCAGCGCTGTCTGTCCTCCGAAGGTACCGATAAGGCCACCTGGCTGTTCTTTCCTGATAATCTCTTCTATGTAGGGAACTTCGAGTGGTTCCATATAGATCTTCCCTCCGAGGATGGAGGAGTTCATCACCGTCGCAGGATTCGGATTGACGACGATCGCTTCGTAGCCTCTCTCCTTGAGAGCAATAAGCGCCTGCGTCCCCGAGTAGTCGAATTCACAGCCCTGACCGATAACGATCGGTCCGCTTCCCAGGATTAAAACCTTACTGGTATTCTGTTCTATTGCCATGTCCTCTCTCCTTATGAAAGAAAGTCAGCGAACACATAGAGGGCATCGTGTGTTCCCGGGGCCGATTCAGGGTGAAACTGTGTGCACATCACATTCTGTGAAGAAGAGATGAGACCTTCCACCGTTCCGTCATTCAGATTCTTAAACCATACGCGACAGTCGTGAGGTACAGACGACTCTAAGACCGTATAGGTGTGGTTCTGACTTGTGATGCACACCGTGTTTCTTTCGGTGTTGAGCACGGGATGGTTCGACCCGTGGTGACCGTAGGTCATCTTATCGACATGTGCTCCAAGGGCGAGGGCGATCAGCTGATGACCGAGACAGATACCGCGCACTGCCATTTTCGTGATAAGAGAGCGAATCTTTTCAACATGATTCACCAGAAATCGTGGATCACCCGGTCCATTGGACAGAAAGAGAACATCGTATGAGAGGATGTCGTGTTCCGTTGCAGAGAGAAATTCATCAGCGCTGAGTGAATGGATGGTGACCTCCAGATGCCTGATAGAATCGATGATGGCCCGCTTGGCACCGTAGTCGATCACAAGAACACGCGTGCTCTTCGAGTGTTCACTGAAGTGGGAACCTGACTGAGACACCAGGGAGATGAAATCCCGCTCCTCCATGGGCGGAAGAAATTGTAGCCGTTCAACTGTTTCCTTGACAAGAGCCGCATCCGGTTCTTCCTCGGTATCAACCATGGCGGCGTACATTGCACCATGTTCTCTGATATGGACAGTAAGCTGCCTTGTATCGACATCTTTCACACCCGGTATCTGCCAGGTCTTCATCAACTCATCCAGCGACACGGCACCTGTGGGAACCGCTCCAGTGTACAGTTTTTTAACGACCATTCCCTCGATAAGCGGTTTCTGACTAAGATGCTGAAAAAAATCAAGGCGGCACCCATAGGTACCGATATGGCTGGAGGTCATCACGACAATCTGACCTGCATAGGAATTATCAGTTAGCACCTGAGGATAACTGTTACAGGCTGTATTGAACACGATTTCGCCGGTACCGGCTTCAGGATGCCCGAACGGTTTCCCTTTGAATACCGTTCCATCTCTAAGAATAAGATATCTGTACGTCAAAAGAATCACCCCTTTTATCGCAACACTTACTGTTGCATGCCTATGGCTTTGTGTTGCATAGTACAGAAAACTGTATATTTATGCAACTAGCTGGAGGTAATCTCGTCAAAATAGGATAAATATTCATAACTAAACATATGACGCAACATATCTTGTCCCGAGGCAGAGAGCTACCTCATATACCGTGTCTTGAGTACGTCAGAGAGATTCTGAGACGACCAGGCGGGCATCATCGAACACTATAGCAGGTGTAAAGCGTATAAGAGTTCTGCTATTCTTGAAAGTATTCTCTCCAGTACAACAACACTGTCAGTGTCGTTTGTTCAACTACTTGACAGCTCTGATATCGTTGTCCCTGCATCAGCATGGAGTGAATACCTTCACCTTCTGTTTGCTCGTGATGATCTCACGCCCCGATTGCAGGGAGGGGATTGCTTTCATGGCACTCATCTGTACAAGAAGGTTCCCGAGGGCTGTTGCTTCGACGGGTCCTGCAACAACCTCTCGACCTGTTTCCTGTGCAGTCCAGGTATCGAGGATCTCGTTCTTGCAGCCACCTCCGATGATGTGGATGCGTCGGAACGACTGTCCGGTGATCTCTTCGATCTCCTTGAGTGAGCTGTGATAAGCCTTTGCAAGACCACGGTAGATGGCAACCATCACCTCACCATGGGTGTTCGGTGCTCTGAACCCGAGATTCTCACAGCTCTTCTTCACCCTCTCTTCCATCAGGGAATCGGGAGAATTAGGCTTGAGGAACATCTCATCCATCACATCGATATAGCCATCATATCCCGCTTGATTGAGAGTGTCCTGATCAAGGTCTGCATAGTCAATGGTTTCCCCTCTTCTCTCCCAATGTCTCACACACTCCTGCTGGATCCACATCCCCATTATGTTCTTAAGAAAACGGATCCTGCCGTTCACGCCGACTTCATTTGTGAATCCTGCCTCGCGGGCACGGTCGGTAAGTATAGGAGTATCAGCTTCAACGCCTAACAGTGACCAGGTACCGCTTGAGATGTACAGAAAATCCTCTCCTTCTTTTGCGGGGACTGCAGCTACAGCACTTGCAGTATCGTGTGTACCAACAGCTACGACTTGAATATCGTGTTCAAGACCGAGTTCCGCCTTGATGACACGTTCAAGAGGTCCAACAACTGTGCCGGAAGGAATCACAGGGGAAAAGATCTCGGGGTTCAGCCCTACTTCCTGTATGAAATCTCTGTTCCACACCATCTTCTTCGGATCGAAGAGCTGGGTGGTCGAAGCATGGGTGGTCTCATTACTGATAACACCGGTAAGCCAGTAGGTGATCACATCGGGGATACTGAGGTAGTATTTCGCACTCTGCAGAAGTTCGGGTCTCTGTTCATTCAGAGCAACGAGCTGGTAGAGGGTATTGAACGGCTGGAAGGCGATACCTGTCTCATGATAGATATGTTTTTCTCCGTACTGTTCACTCAGTTCCTCGATCTTTCCGTCTGTACGCCCATCACGGTAGTGGTAGGCAAAGGTGAGAGGTGCTTTGTGTTCATCCAGAAGAAGATGGTCAACACCCCAGGTGTCGACACCTATCGAGATGATCTCACTGCCATACAGGTCAACAGCTTTCTTGATCCCCTGACGGATTTCACCATAGATGTACAGAAGATCCCAGTAGGTGGTATCGAGTATCCTGATGTTCCGGGTGATGAACCGGTGAACGACTTCGAAAGAGCCGATGTCTCCTACTATAACCCGTCCGTTCGAGGCACCTAAATCAATTGCAATGTGTGTACTCATGCCATTCTCCTCTCACTCTACGCCTTCGGTGCATGTTCCAGAAGATACTGCTCGGCTTCAAGCGACCACAGGCCGTTGTGTCGTTCGGTTATTTCTTTAAGTGCAGCATAGAAAGGATTTGTTCTGCCGAGTTCAGCGAAGTCGGTGATCGCTACCAGGGGTAGATTATAGTGGGTGTACATCAGTTTTTTTCCGCCTGGAATGCTAGGCAGGTCTATGACCGTCTGAGGCACCGAATCAAGTCCGCCGATATGGGTCACCATACTCGCAGGGTTGAGTTTCCCGCTTTCCATCATTCTCAGTGATTCTTTCATGTCATCCGTATTACCGCCACTGGTACCTACAATATGTGTCGATCCATAGTGTACGTTGTAAAAATTGAGGGAAGCGGTGAAATCGGTCCTGTTTGGGCCGGCAAAGAAGTTGAGGCAGCCATCCCTGCTCAGGATCTTGTCAGCCTGTTCAACCAGCTGAGAAACCGGAGCCATGACGAGCACGTCATTGTACCCATCCCCCTCGGTCAAATCGAGAAGCGCCTGCACAGGGTCAGAGGTATCTCTCGTGTTGAGATAGACAAGTTTCACCCCCTCTTGTGCTGCATCTTCTTCACTGAAGAGACTTCGTGCCCGTTTGATTCTTGCTTCATCGATATCAGTTACAACGATGAGTCCCGGTTTTCGCTCTGCGTGGATCGCATAGTCGATAGCACCGAGTCCCATGGGACCGACCCCCGCAAGAATAGCGAGGTTTCCCCCTTCGATGATCTCCATTTCATGTACGTACGAGCCGTTCTTCGTGTGGTACATCGCATGATAGGTTCCCACGATACAACTTACAGGCTCTGCAAGCGATCCCAGGAAATAGGCATCTCCATCGTAGGGAAGGAGACAGTTCATGTCCATCACTTCTCGTGGAATGACGATATAGGTTGCATCTCCTCCGATGTATCGGAACGAGTAGCCGGGAGCATCAAGAGTTCCTTTGTAATTCAGTGCAGGCTGGATGGAGAATTTGCTTCCCACCGAAAACTGATCCTTCCAGGTATCTCCTACTTCTAGGATCTCCCCACAGAACTCATGCCCCAGTATGATGGGGTTCTGTGCTACATCATCGGGAACCCGCTTATGGTCAGCACCCTGCTCACTCGCCTTATGGTCACTCATGCACACACTGTTGGTGACGATCTTAGCCAGGATCTCATCTTTCGTAATTGCAGGGAGTTCGAACTCCTCTATTCTCAAATCATTTTTTCCGTACAGACGGACTGCGCGTGTTTTCATAACAACCCTCCTAATTCAGCATGACCTGTCCGCCGGTGACGGGAACAGCCTGCCCTGTTTCGTATTTCTGTTCGACTATGTAACAGACTGCTCTCATCACATCCTCTGTGGTACAACCCCGTGATATCGGAACCTTCGATTCGTAGAACGCTCTCACATCCGCTATACTTTGTGCGCCGGGCACCTTGTTGGCCCTGAAGTACTGAACGAACAGGCCCCGTTCGGGATCGGACCACAGCGGCCCGTCAAGGAAGTTGCCCGGACAGACAGCATTGACCTTGATATTATCGCTGATCAGTTCAAGAGCGAAGGATTGGGTGAGACCGATCGTGCCGAACTTGGCTCCAGCATAGGCTCCGTTCCTGTTTGACCCTTCAAGCCCGCTCTTACTGCTGATAGCGATGATATCACTCATATAGCGACCTCTAGAACCGGCATTCTGGGCAGAAAGGAGCATCGAAGCGTACTTGGTGCACAGGAAGAAACCGGTGTAATCGACGCTAGTCACGAAATCGAAGTCTTTCAGTTTCATCTCTTTGACACTTCCTGCTCTCAGTACGCCGGCATTGCTGATGAAGATATCAAGGCCTCCGGTTATACGGACGACATCATCGACCATCGCCTGTACAGATCCTTCGTCGGTGACATTGACCATAAGAGGATAGGCAACTGTCTTTCCCTTCTCCTTGTTCAGGGCATCAGACAGGGTTCTAGCCCCTTCTATGTTCATATCGGCGATGAACACGAATCCTCCCTCTTCTATGAGGCCTCTGACCATGCCGGCTCCGAAGCCCTGAGCCCCTCCGGTGACAACAGAGATCTTGTTCTTCATCACCTCTGATCGTCTTGAAGAACCCCGATAGTCGGGGCTTCTCGAACATGTACGGGTTTCCTGTACAGCCTCATCATAGGAACTTCCCACACAATAGACTGTGTGTTCTTCTTCTGCAGAGACACAGGATGGGTATCGACCGTTCTCCCTGACAAAGGAGTCGATCGAACTGTGGATGATATCGACCTGACGTTCTATATTTTTCTCGAAGATATCGGCAGGGAGTATCACCTCGGCCACCTTGCCTTCAGTGGTATGAATGAATATCGATGATTCACCATCAAAGAAATAACCTCGCAGTAGAGGCGCCAGTGAAGTGTTCATGTACGTGATTCTCCTTTTTCCAGCAGGTGCGATACACTCGTGAGTACACTGGAGGTATCACCCGGGTCCATTGCACGGGCAAGGGCACTATAGGTTGTAATACGGTCGCTCAGGTTTGGACCAAGGGGATTGTCCCCGGCGAAGAGAGAGTAGGAGGAGGATTCTTCCACCAGTATCTCGTGGGCGACAAGAGCCCATGCGGAATCAACAAGGTGTACCGCCTCAGGTTCCAGAAGTTCAGGGCAATTGAAACTCTGTCTTGAGGAGTTTATGTCGACACCGCTGATCTCCATCAGGTGGTATTTCCTGCACAGACTCTGAAGACGTGCCATCTGTGCCTTTGAATTTCTCGGTGGCATGTAGGTAATAGCAGGGAATCCTAGGTCAGCGAGATAGGCGACGAGTTCATCAAGAAAATCATCCTCGAATTTCTCAGCTTTCTTAT
Organism: Sphaerochaetaceae bacterium; assembly: GCA_016938475.1. Taxonomy (GTDB): domain Bacteria; phylum Spirochaetota; class Spirochaetia; order Sphaerochaetales; family Sphaerochaetaceae; genus SABI01. The sequence goes on along the minus strand of JAFGUP010000041.1, from coordinate 10,364 downwards.
CACCGGTCACACTCTGTTCAATATCCCCGAGGTATGCATAAGCAGGGATCGCGTCGATTGACAGTGCAAAATCAACGACAGCTTTCACCTCGGGTATCTCATCTCGTGAAGGCTGAATAAAAAAAGATGGCAGAAAGGCGCTTTTCATCACACCGAGAAGATCATACAGATAGTGGGGATTATTCTCATCAAGAAGAAGTGTTTGAATAGTCTCCTTGATTTCAACGCCCATCTCTTCACGAAGGAACCTGACAAGCTCCACCGGTTTCACCAGATTTTTCTGCAGTTTCTTTGCAAGGGCGAACAGGATGTGACGCTCGGTGATCTCTCCCCCTTCACTCCACTTTGAAAGAGGAATGACCTCTGTATCGAAGTCGATAAGACCGACCCCTTTACCCAGAAGAATATCATTGAGTGCAGTCACCTGCTTACGGTTGCGCTCCATCCTGGCTTTCCTGATCGGTTCAAGGAACTGTCTGACAGACTCAACAGCACTGTGCTTGACCCCGTGAACGACCATATAGACTATACCGGGAGAATCGGGGTTGTTGATCTTCCTAGAAGCGAAAGGAGTGTTGAGGAAGGAGACCCTTACTTCGAAGCCCGTGGTAGCAGCTATCGAGAGTATCTCACCTACCCGTTTCGTCTCAAGCGACGCACCTATCGAGTCATGATCGACCGATCCGACGATGGAAAGACCCGCCTTCTTAGCCCGGTATACGGCAGCGGCCGGCTCATAGGGGCTGAAGGAAAAACTTGTGTGCACATGATTGTTGACCTCGGCCAGAGAAGGGAACCTGACGGTTCCCTTCCTGATGAGTTCTCTGATCTCCTGAGCAGCAGCGATTCGTTTCTCATACGAGGAGCTGTTGATGTCAATTTCCAACTGGTGCAGGTTCATCACACCCCCTTCTGTGACTGCCGGAGAAATTCTCCGTCACTCATATTTCTGACGATCTTCCGATTCGCTATGGGCAGGATCTGCTCATGCAGTGCATCTATGATCGAATCAACCTGAGGGAAGTAAATCTCTTCCATCTCCGCCGGGGGGGTGATCCAGTTGCGGGAGCCGACCACCACGGGAGGAGCATCAAGATAATCAAATGCAAGACGTGAGATGTTCGCGGCAACAGTCTGGAGGTACGAACCTCTTTCGCTGCTGTCTGTGACGAGTATAGTCCTGCCGGTCTTCTTCAGTGATTCGATGATACGGTCATACTTTAGAGGATTGATCCATCGCAGATCGATCACCTCAGTGCTGACACCATACTCTTCTCTCAGGCTCTTCTCTGCTGCCATACAGGTATACAGTGATGGCCCGAGCGCTATGAGTGTAAGGTCCTTACCTTCAACACGTACTGCCGGTTCACCTTCAGGGATCTCATAATATCCTTCGGGGACCCCCTCTTTGACGAACTGCTCACCGATACCGTACAGTTTCTGACTTTCGAAGAAGACCACCGGGTCCGTTCCCCTGAGGGCATAATTCAGCATACCCTTCACATCATAGGGTGTTGCCGGATACATGGCCTTGAGACCAGGGACCGAGGCGACCATACTTGTCCATTCCTGAGAGTGCTGTGCCCCATACTTGTTACCGACCGAGACTCTGAGTACAAGAGGCATCCTCAGTGCTCCGGCCGACATGCTCTGCCACTTCGGCATCTGGTTGAACACCTCATCTCCTGCGCAGCCGAGGAAGTCACAGTACATCAGTTCGACGACAGCACGTCCACCGCTCATTGCATATCCCACACCGCTTCCGACTATACCCGATTCACTGATTGGCGAGTTGAAGAACCGATGATAGGGAAGAAGTTCCGTCAGACCGCGGTAGCAGGCGAAAGCCCCGCCCCAGTCACGATGATCCTCACCGTAGGCGACCATGGTCGGGTCCTTTGTGAATCGGTAGGCCATTGCCTCGAACACCGCATCACGGTACTGATACTGGCGCGATGCACTGAGTTCCTTTCCATTCTCGTCGTAGGCATATCTGCTTCTACGTGCTATCTGCTTCACCCGTGCATTCTCTTCAAGGGGTTCAAGCAGTTCAGGCTCACACTCGTCGAAGGCCTCAACGGTGCCTTCTGAGAACATGACGGACTCTATGAAATCTCCATCCACCATGGGGCTGATCTTCTCATCGACGGTAAGAGTGAGTGCCTGTTTGACCTTCTCAAGGACCTCATGTCTCATACTCTCCAGCTCTTCCTCTGTCGCTACCTTGTTATCAACAAGGTAGGTACCATACGAGATGATCGGATCCTGATGACGGAAGGCATCGACTTCATCCTTTGTTCTGTAGGTCATCGCATCTGAAGGTGAATGACCGCTGAAACGGTAAGTGATGGTGTCCATCAGAACCGGACCATCCCCATTCACAAGAATCTCTTTCTTGCGAGCTGTCGCATCTGCCACAGCGAGAGGATTGAATCCGTCAACACGCTCTGCGTGCATACCGGCCGCATTCACACCGCTTCCGATTCTCGCATGAATGCCGACACCACTTGTCTCACCGACAGGCTGTCCACCCATGCCGTAGAAGTTGTTGAAGATATTGACCATGTAAGGAGGTGCACCCTTGTTCTCAGCCCAGAGGGTCTTGTACTGATCCATCGCGGCCATGTTCATCGCTTCCCACACTGGGCCGCGTGCGAGCGATCCGTCTCCGATATTGGCAATGACGATTCCTTTTTTGCGGTTCACCTTCTTGTACAGTGCACTGCCGAAAGCAATCGTACCGCTACCTCCTACAATTGCGTTGTTGGGCATACTGCCGAAGGGGGCGAAGAAGGTGTGCATCGAACCGCCGAGTCCCCGTGAGAAGCCTGTGGCCTTCGCGTAGATCTCTGCAAGGGTACCATAGATAATGAAATTAACAGCGGTGTCTTTGATATCTTTCCCTTTGAAATGAGCCTCGATGACCTTATAGGTATCACCATCCATGAATTCACTGATGATTGTCTCTATGTCACTGTCATCCATCTTGTCGATCGCTGACAGACACTTGGCAAGTATCTCACCATGGGAGCGGTGAGAACCGAAGATAAAATCCTCCGGGTCAAGATTCATCGACTGACCGACAGCGGCACTCTCCTGACCGATCGACAGGTGGGCTGGACCCTTATGATTATAGGTGATCCCCTCATACACTCCCTCTTTCTTGATAGAATCAAGCATAGTCTCGAACTCTCTGATGACAACCATGTCGTAGTAGACTTTCTTCAGTCGTTTCTCGCCATAAGTTTTGAGCTCTGCCTTGATGTCACTTGTGTACTGGTTCACTGGAATATCCTTCAGCTCCAGTACCTCGCTCTTCCTTACCTGAATCGGGTCAAATTGAATTTGCCTTGACATATCACACCTCTTTTGGATCTATTGTTTATCTGTATGCGAATCGATCAGCTCTCTATTTCAGCGAGAGGATCGTCTCTTTCACTACTTCCGAAACGCTCGGATGGGGAAACACAACCTCCGCTATCTCATCGACTCTCAGTTCACTCTCTATGATCACAGCCGCTGCATGAATCATCTCCGATGCATAGGGGCCGATCATCTGAATACCGAGAATCACGCGGGTTTCTCCATCCACAACGACTGTACATAGGCCGGAAGCCTTCTTTCCGTTTTCGGCAAGGAATCGTCCGTTACTTCTCATCTGCCGTGAAGCGCATTTAACGTTGTATCCACGCCTGAGCGCCTCGCTCTCACTCAGACCGCAACCTGCGACCTCCGGCTGGGTGTACACAGCCCAAGGAATAGCATCGTAGCGCATCCTCTGAGACGTGTCTCCATAGAGATTGTTCACAGCAACCTCTGCCATACGAGAGGCTGAATGAGCTAATAGAGACTTTCCATTGACGTCGCCGATGGCATACACGTTCGGAATATTGGTCTTCAGTACATCATCGACTACAACCGCTCTGCGGTCGATGAATACTCCGAGCTGTTCTGCCAGGGCTGTGTTGGGCATCCTTCCTGTGCTCATCAGGACGAGGTCAGACTCAACTGTTCTTTCTTTCCCATCCTTGTCGATGAAGAAGACATGCTTCTCATCAATTTTCACAACACGGGCAGAAAGATAAAAATCAACACTTTTCATCTCACGCCTGAGCAGTTTTGCTATCTCTTTATCTGCCATGGGAATGATTTCATCGGTCATTTCGATGACGCTCACCTTCACACCAAGTGTAGAAAAAAGAGCTGCGAACTCAACTCCGATAACTCCTCCGCCGATCACGGCAAGATGCTCAGGAAGCCGCTCGACAGAGAGGATCTCAGTGCTTGTCACAACGTGATCAAGCTGTGCCCCTTCAATCGGTATCATGGCTGAGGAGGAGCCGGTAGCAATGATGATCGCCTCCCCTGTATATGAGATACCATCCACTGTAATGCTGCCATCTCTGTTTCCGATGGCCTCACCAAATAGGACATCGACATCAGAACTCTTCATCAGGTACGCTATCCCCTTTTGAAGGGTATCGATCGTATCCTGTTTCCACTTCATGGCGGCAGCAAGGTCAAACGAGACACCGGTGGTGATGACCCCCTTCGCCTGGGAATGAAGTGCATGTTCATACAGTTTAGCTGAGTTCAAGAGGCTTTTTGTCGGTATGCAGCCCCAGTTGGTGCAGACTCCGCCGAGAGCATCCTTTTCGATGACGAGGACTGTTTTTCCCAGTTGTCCCGCCTTATGGGCAGCTTCATACCCTCCGGGTCCAGAACCGACGACAATCAGATCATAGTGTGCCATTCATTTCTCCTTACAGTGCGAGCATGAGCTCTATGTCTGCGATATTCTGAGTCAGCGCTTTGAGGAAACGGGAACCCGGTGCTCCATCAACCGCCATATGATTGATGGTAAGGGACAGCCCGATATGGGGAACAAAACTGACATCCTCACCACCTGTCCCGATCGGCTTCAGTGAAATCTCTCCGACACCGAGAATGGCGACTTCGGGGATATTGATCACCGGGGAGAAAGTGTCAATGCCGAGAGCACCGAGATTGCTTACGGTGAAGGTCGACCCGCTGAGCTCCTCCATCTGAGCTTTTCCGTCTATCGCCTTGTTGGCTAGATGCTTTGATGTATCACTGAGTTCTTTGAGACTGTGAAGCTCAGCATAGGGTAGCACAGGAACAAGAAGTCCCTTGGGGGTATCGACGGCGAAACCGAGGTGTACATTCTCATATTCCGTGATCGTCTCACCAAAAAAGTGTGCATTCATATAGGGATAGGATATGAGGGTTCTGGACACAGCGAACATCACCATGTCGTTGATGCTGATCCTGCTGAGTCCGAGTTCCTCACTGCTCTCCTTGAACTTCTTTCTGAGAGCAATAAGGCCTCGCGCATCAGCGTATGTGTTCAGCGTGAAAGCAGCTGTCGTGTCAATGGATTCCTTCATTCGCTGAGCTGTCACTTTACGAATTCCCTTGACAGGAATAACGTTTTTTTCAGCTGAAGGTTTGCTCACCTGTTCAGCAGGACCGCTGATAAGATCCTTCAGAAGGATACGTCCTGCGATACCGCTGCCTCTCTGGGGAACCGCAGCTCCGGTGGCCTGTGCCACTGCACGTGCAGCAGGTGAGACGGAGACTGAACGGCTGGATGCGGCACGTACATCCCGCTCGATGATGCGTCCCTTCGGACCGGTGGGTATTACACCGTCAAGAGATATGCCGTCCTTAGTTGCTCTGCTTTTCGCTCTCGGCGACACTCCGGCAGAGACTGCCGATGTGCTTTGAGGGAGAGATTGCGGAACACTGAGAGGTTCTTCTTTCACTACGGCGTCAGTCTTTCGGGAGGGTTCACTGGAAGTATCACTTACAGGATTCTCTTTCTGAGCGGATGCACCATCATACACTTCACCCGCAGCTCCCAAGACCAGGATAGGCTGCATAACGGGTACTTCATCGCCTTCACTCCAGAGAAGGGTAAGGACATTCCCCTCAGCTGTGGACTCGACTTCGATTGTGGATTTATCGGTTTCCGCCTCACAGATGACATCACCTGCGGAAACAGAATCTCCGACTTTCACCTTCCATTCAAGTAGAATACAGGCTTCTACACTGTTACCCTGTTTGGGCATCACTACTTCTGTAGCCATATCTCATCTCCCTCGGTTATCGTAGAACCGGATGCTCAATCGGCAATCAGCAGCTCTATGTTCATATCCTCTATCCGATGCCGCGCCTCCGGAATCAGACGCGCATCGGTAATGATCGCATCGACCTCATTGAGGTTGAATATCCTGACAAAGCCTACCTGATCGAATTTGGAAGAATCGGCAACGATGATCCTCCTGGTCCCTTGAGCGCACATTCTTCGTACGATCTCGGCATTTTCGGTCAGGTGTGTGGTGAATCCGTGAGTGATGGAGAATCCGTCGGTTCCCGCGAAGGTGATACCCACATGGTAATGCTCCAACTGGCTGAGTGCGATCGGTCCGACAAGGGCCTCTGCAGAGGGACGAAACTCACCACCTACCACAGTCAGGGATACGTTCGGATTCGTGCGCATATAGGGCAGGAGGAGAGTCGAGTTTGTGACGATCTGAATATCACGTTTCCCATACAGGTACTTGGCTATTAGGGCACTCGTTGTCCCGTTCGTTACCATGATCTTCTCTCCGTCATGGACCATTGAAGCAGCTATCTGTGCGATCCGGTTCTTATATTCTGTGTTACTGTTCTGTTTTTCCAGGAAATAGGGGTTATAGGCAGCCATCGCAGACCCATGTGAGCGGATAATCATTCCCTTCGCTTCAAGTGAGCGAAGGTCACTGCGGATAGTGACCGCCGAAACACCGAGTCTGTCAGAAAGTACAGAAACAGCTATTTCCCCTTCAGAGATCACAAGGGAGAGGATTTCCTGTTCTCGTTGTGACATTCCTACCATTATACTTCCTATTCCTTTTTGAATTACTTTCTAATTGTTTTCGATTATATTTCACTTCACTTTCAATTACAAGGCCTAACCGAAATATTTTTCTGTTTCTCATTCAGTACTCACACGCAAGGGGTTCTGCACATCCATCAGAAGAACACAATCAGTTGTATAAACATCACCTTTCCTTTATATATTACAATATGAAGATACTCCCTCAGATCCTTATCTATTCACTTATAGCACTGGCCGGCATAGCGATCTCCTTCTACGCACCGATCGCACTGCCCTCTTCGATACTTTCCATGGTGCTCCTCTTTCTGCTTCTACTGTTGAAAGTAGTGAAGAAAGAGAGAATCAAGGAGGTCTCCACCTTTCTCATTCAGGTCATGGCGCTTTTTTTCGTCACTCCTGTAGTATCGATGGTGAAAGCAGCCGCTGAGGCGGGTGATCAATTGATACCGATAGTCATCGTATCGATTCTGGCCATGCTGATCACCTTCAGTGTCAGTGCCTTGGCAATACAGATCACACTACGGATCATGAGGAGCAGACAGGTATGATCGAATATGTGTCAATGAACCCGTTTTTCGGCATATCGGTCACTGTTCTGCTGTTCCTGCTTGCCCGAACCATCGCACGTAAGCTCTCGAGCCCGCTGGTCAATGAGGTGATACTCACAGCCATCATGATTCTTCTCATGACGTGGCTGCTTGATATCAGGCTTGATGATTATATGGAGAGTACCGCCGCATTGCAGTTCATGATCGTTCCTGCCACTATCGCCCTCTCCTACTCCATCTACCTCAATCTCCCGATTCTCAAGAAGTATGTGATACCTATCATTGTCGGCACTGTCGTCGGTGCGATGACGAACCTTGTCAGTGTGATGGTACTCGGAAAGCTCTTCGGTCTCTCTGAGTATACGAGCATATCCCTTGTGCCGAAGTCGGTGACAACCGCATTAGCTATCGAACTGGGCAGACTCCTGCAGGGCGATGTTTCCATCGCGATCCTTGGAGTATACATAACCGGCTTCGCAGGTGTATTGCTCAATCCTCTGCTTGTCAGACTGTTCAGGATTGAGGACCCGGTAGTACGCGGGCTCAGCTTCGGTATATCGGCCCACGTCATCGGAACGACCAAGGCCTTTGACTACAGCGAAATCGATGGAGCACTCTCCTCGGTTGCAATCTTCTTCATGGGAATCACGACCACTATAGCAGCTGTCGTATTTCTATGAGCCGATCTTCTGAAGATAGTTCTTTCTGTAGAGAGTGGGAGAAAGGTCTGTGTGAGCCTTGAACTGTCTTGAAAAGTGAAACTCGCTTGAGAAGGAAAGTCTCTCACTGATAGCCTTCACCGACTCGTGCGTGCAGGTGAGCATAGCACTTGCAGCTTCAATTTTAAGCTTCATATAATAACGCATCGGACTCTGATTCATCCTGTACCGGAACAGCCTGACCAGGTATGATGGAGAAAGGTCTACAGCGGATGCAAGTTCTTCGAGGCTCAGGGTATTGAATACCTCACGATGCATGATCCTGAGGGCTTTCTCGAGGTGATGCGACTCCTGATTCCGTACAGGACCTCGTTCCCCTGAACCTATCTGATATAGAAGGCTCGCTATCTGATGACATGCGGACTGATGACGGTTGTGATCTTTCGAAAGTGCCTTCTCTTTCACCTCTTCGAAGAAGAACCTGTAGTTCGTTCCGACTGTAGACGGACCGTTTCCCAGAGTCTCATCAAGAAGTCTCTTGAGTTCATCGTCCCCACTACCGAGTTGAATAAGAATCGCATAATAGGTGACTGCCTCACGTGCCGTGGCACTGATAGCATGGACGACCTCGGGAGAAGAAATGAACAGAGAACCTGGAGTGATCGTGTAGCGCGTATTGTTGTTGGTGAATACGCCATTGCCACCGAGAAAGTAATGGATTTCCCAGGTATGAGGGTCATGTGCGTGGACCCGCCCATGCCACAACAGTTCATTGGGGCTTTGCATCTGGTAGACGAATACTGCGTCAATAATATTCATAGGTCAATAATATACATGGAAAGTCAATTTTGTCCATTCACTACAACTCTTACCTGTTGCACTGTTTAGGTGTAAAAAAAATATCTGTTCACCAATAGTGGTATATCAATAACAACAGATATAAGGAGATGAATGTATGAGAGATGTTTTTGTAGGTGGAAAGGAATATTTCAAGGGAATTGGAAGGATCGGATACGAAGGACCGAAGAGCAATAACCCTCTTGCTTTCAAATTCTACGAGCCGGAGAGGATGGTGGGTGACAAGACGATGGAGGAGCACCTCAGGTATTCGGTCGCTTACTGGCACTCCTTTTGTGCCGACGGCAAGGATCCATTCGGTAATGCCACCATGGAATTCCCCTGGAGTGACAGTGACCCGATGAAAAGCGCCAATCAGAAATCTGAGGCGGCATTTGAATTCATGAGCAAACTCGGCACTCCGTTTTATGCGTTTCACGATGCAGATGTAGCTCCCGAAGGAGATACACCTTTTGAGTATGTCGACAATTACCTGAAGATTGCCGAGAAACTCAAGAAACTGCAGGACGCGACAGGGATCAGGCTTCTGTGGAACACGAGTAATCTGTTCAGCAATCCCCGCTATATGAACGGCGGAATCAGCAACCCTGAGTTCAGCGCCCTTTCCCGTGCCGCTGTCCAGGTCAAGACATCCCTTGATGTGAATGTACTGCTCGGTGGTCTCGGGTATACGTTCTGGGGTGGACGGGAAGGCTATATGAGCCTGTGGAATACCGATATGGGGCGTGAACTGGATCATCTTGGACGGTTCTTCACCCTTGCCAGAGATTACGGGCGTTCCATCGGTTTCAAGGGAGCTTTCTATATCGAACCGAAACCGATGGAGCCGAGTAAGCATCAGTACGACTATGATGCGGCTACCACGATAGGGTTTATCAGGAAGTATGGTCTTGAGAACGATTTCTCCTGTAATATAGAGAACAATCATGCGACCCTGGCGGGACACTCTTTCGCACATGACCTCACTGTCTGTGCCACTGAAGGTCTCCTCGGCAGTGTCGATGCTAATCAGGGAGATGCACAGAATGGATGGGATACCGATGAATTCCCCTCGGATGTGTATCAGACAACTGAAGCTATGACCGTTATTCTGAAAAACGGGGGATTTACTACCGGTGGCCTCAACTTTGATGCCAAGAGACGACGTAACTCGACCGATCTGGATGACCTCTTCATCAGTCATATCGGAGGGATGGATGCCTTCGCCCTTGGCCTCACCATCGCACACCGGATGCTTAAGGATGGAACACTTGAGCAGATGAGAAGCGATCGCTACGCATCCTTTGATTCAGGAGATGGCAGAGCATTCGAGGAAGGCAGACTCTCACTGCAAGATATCGCAAAGATCGGCATGAAGGTTTCTGACACAAAGATCAGCGGCAAACAGGAACTGAT
>JAFGUP010000298.1 GCA_016938475.1 Sphaerochaetaceae bacterium | reverse complement strand
TCTTTTCATTTTTTTGTAAAGGATTGTCATGTACGACCACATACTTTTTGACGCAGACGGCACGCTGTGGGACTTCACAGCAGCAGAGAATTACGCACTGAAAGCACTCTTCGAGGAAGCAGGGCTGCTCGTCACCGACGCAATGATTGATACCTACCATACCATCAATCATCGGCTCTGGCTTGACCTCGAAAAGGGGCTTACGACATTGGAAAAGCTGAAGGTGGAACGTTTCCTGCGGTTCTATGCTGCCTACAAGGTGGATTCTGACGCTGCGTCAGCCGCTGAACGCTATATGTACCACCTGAGCACGAGCTACCACATCTATGACGACACTATGAAGGTTCTCGAGGAGATCGATGCAATGGGAATCTCCATGAGCATCATCACGAACGGAATCACGGAAGTGCAGAAAGGTCGGGTAAAAGCAACAGGGACTTCCCGGTTCTTCGCCTACGTGGCCATCGGTGAGGAACTCGGGCATGTGAAACCTGATGTGAGGTTTTTCAGCAGAACCTTCGAAAAGCTGAGCCAGTGTGGGATATTCCCCAACAGACCGCTTGTAGTTGGAGATTCGCTGAGCAGTGATATCAAAGGCGCACAACAGGCGGGACTGGACAGTGTATGGATCAACAGGTACGGTATGGACATACCATCTTCCCCTGCCTACACCTATGCGATACACAGTCTGGAGGAACTGCTTTCCATCATTCAGCTCTAAGAACCTCGACCAGTTCGACATCGAAAATCAGGAGCGTATTCGGCTCGATGCGTGAGTTTCCCGAGGTCCCGTAGCCAAGGGATGGATGTACATAGAAACGATACGTCGAGCCCTCTCCCATCAGTTTCAATCCTTCGCGGAAACCGGGAATCAGATTATTGAGACTGAAGGTGCTGGGGATGCCGGGAATCGAAGAATCCCCTTCTCTGCCATCAAGGAATGTGAGAGTATAGTTGACCTTCACTGAATCATTTTCCCTCGGTCTCTGTCCGTCACTTCCGCTCAGCACATAGTACTGCAAGCCGCTTTCGGTCGTCATGACACCTTCAGCATCAGCATTGACCCGGAGAAAATCCTCTGCCTCCTTCAGGTTTTTCTGTGCGAGGGCCTGAAGCTCCTCAGATGCTTCATTGACCAGTTTCGTCTGAAATTCATTAAATGCAGTGACCCGCTCTTCCTGAGTCAGCATCTGAGAACCGTCTATTCCTTTATCATAGATGCCACGAAGGAAATAGGAAGCGTCCAGCGAAGGGAGGTCTCTGAGGGCGCTCTCCATGAGTATGTATCCATAGGCATAACTGAAACGCTGTTCCAGACTCTCAGGCGTCTCAAGACCATAGAAGTAGGACAGTTCCTGTTCGTACGGATCGCTGTCCTGGGGCTCAGATTCCTGTGCTGAGGATGAAGAGGTGGCAGGTTGAGAGGCAACCGTCTTACTCTCCCTGTTCGAGGAGGAGGAATCGGTGCCAGAAAGGACAGGGTCCCGCTGTGAACATCCCGCCAGTGTAAGGAAAAGTAGAGAAATCAGGAAGCTTCGGGTTATGTATGAAGGCTGTCTGTGCATCAAATTCCATCCTGCTCTGTATTTCCCCACCCGATACCATGGTAGTCGCCTTTCAGGTGTTCGTCCACCTTTTTTTCAGAATATCGTGTTTCCAAGGCTATCAATGGCTACAATCACAGGAAAATCAACTACTTCCAGCTCCTGC
>JAFGUP010000297.1 GCA_016938475.1 Sphaerochaetaceae bacterium | reverse complement strand
TTTTCGGGGACATTTTTGAGCCTGTTGTTCACTATGATCGGATAGGGGGTAAATCCTACTGTTCCGATAGTCCAGATGTTCTCTGCCTGGCTTTCCAGGATAGGAATCAGATATTCATCATCAAGCGTCTGCAACCACTGTCTAGCAGAAGTATACAGCATTTCCACCTCAGAATAGAGATCTTTCGGCGGACGTTCTCCAGATTCACCGTCACTCATGAAGTAGGTACCCCAGAGCCCGAACGGATTGATCTCCGGTCCATCAACAGGGGTCAACGCCAGACGCACCAGTCCCAGTGGATATGGCAGGGACCCGTCAACCAGATGTGGCTTGAGTTCCCAATCCAAAGCAGCTGAACGATCCCAGAACGGGTCGATCCCGACAGTCTGAATCGTCACGTGAATCCCGATATCCTTCCAGTTGCTTATCACATACTCATGAACACCGATATCGCTCAGATACGATGCATTCGACCACATCATCTGGATCTTGAACGGACTGCCATCGGGAAAGTCCCTGAAGCCATCATTGTTTCTGTCGACCAATCCCATCGAATCAAGCATTGCATTGGCCTTTTCAGGATCGTACTGAGCATAAGCACTACCATATTCAGGTTTAAAGAGATCACTCATAGGAGCAATAGTCACCTGCATGGGGATTGCCTTACCGAAGTAGAACCTTTCATTCAACTGATTCCTGTTTATAGCCAGGGATAGTGCCTTTCTAAACTCTGCATCTCTGAAGTAGGGCTCATATCTCTCAAGTCCTTCCTGAAGGGTCAGATTCAATGAGTAGAAAGGTTTGTTCAATGATGCATCAAGGAAAATATGAGTCTTGTAATTTCCCTTTTCTTCATTTGCTATGTAGACCGGGATATTCTTTGATGAGAGCGAGGTCAGAGCAATATCAGCAGAACCAGTCATCGCCTGAAGCTCGATATTGTCCTTGTGAGCGGCAAACCTGACCATCAGCTTATCGATGTAGGGGAGCTGGTTTCCTTCGGTATCGACAAAGGGATAGAAGGGATTTCTCTCCATCAGCAGCTCAGACTCTGTTCGTGAAACTATCACGTAGGGAGCCATGGTAGGCATCCGGTAGCGAGGGTCGGACTGCTTGCGTACCTGCTGGGTAAACTCCGTCAGGTAGGATTGAACGGAATTGAATCCAAGGGCCTGAGCTTTCTCCAGAGCAGCGGATTCTCCGATGAATTCCGGTAAATGCTGTTTCATGATATGCATAGGAACGAGTGGCATATTATCTTCGAGCATATCTCCAACCCAACTATGTTTCAACTCATAATTATAGGTTGGCACGGCACTGCCGAAACGCATCTGGATGGTATTCTCATCAATCTTCACGATCTCTTCCAGCGGATTCATCAACAGCGAGGTATCGAAAAGAGACTTGTCCAACGTATGGTTCCAGTAAAACTCATATTCATCTCCAGCCTTGAAAGGAACACCATCAGACCACTTCAGCCCCTCGCGGAACTTGATCTCAATAACGGTGTCACCTTCAATGAAGTCGATGCTCTCAGCGAAGTACGGTACGTATCCCTGTCCATCAGGTGTAGGAATATTGATCCCTTCCTGCGTATTCCAACCTGCATAGAAAGTGAACTCGGTTCTTTCCAGATCCACACCATAGATAACGAGTGTACCGCCATATTTCCCGATATTCTCATAGGGCTCCACAACAGGAGGATCTTTGGGTAACCGCTCTCTGACTGAAGGCAGTTTCCCCTGTTCAACCAGTTGATCAAGTACTGGTGACTGATGGAAGTTCATTATGCCCGATTCAGATGCTTTTCTGGGTGCAGAAAACCAACTCTGAGGCATCTGCGGATCTTTCCAAAGACTGTCAAAATCCAATACGGAAGCGTCACTTTCTTCCGAAGGAGCAACTACTTTCGGCTGCTCTGGCAGAACCTCCTTGCCGCCCCCTGCCCACACTGATGACATAGTGAAGAGCACAACAAAAACGAATACCATGCATTTCTTCATACGATCTCCTTTTCTTCTCATCGTTGATGAGTATGTTCCTAAGGACGCGGACTGCCGGATTCTCACCACGATGTCTGCATCTGTCCGAGCCCCACACTATTTCGGTGAACGATTTTTGTATGCAAACTACCTCTATAGTCATTTTTACAGCAATCGCCCAAGTGTCATGACCATTCCTAACTACTATAGTGATTCAATGCAATCAAATCCATAAAATACGCTGATTTACGGTTACTATAGTAAAACTATACAGCTCTCTATTAACAACTATAGACGAGATTAACAACCAGTCAATTGTGACTTTTCTACTTTTTTCTATCATGTATACAGGTGCTGTTTCGAGTTCTACAGCGTTGTATTGCAACCTCTTACTTAAGTTGATGCAGCATCCCGAATCTTTACAGAGAGTCTACATTGACCCGGAGGAGATGAGAGGGGATCATACCTCGGAGAACGATAGACTCCTGAACAAAGTCCTTCCCCGGGATAACTTCGCCACTCCGCACATTCCATAGGGAAGAGCGCAGGGATCCTGTGTTTTTATGACGGGAATACCATCTACCGAGCAGATTATCTGCGACCCTTTCATATTCACCTCAAGAGAATAGATCCTATCGAACTCCCAATTGAATTCAAAGGATGCCAATTCCTTTACCTCATGATTTCGCTTCAACAGTGCCACTCTGTTTGTTCCGTGAAACCCGAAATAGTAGGCCGTTTCAGCCCCTGTACTACGCCAGAGCACCAGGTGGCTTTCTCCGTACTCTGGTATAAGCGTGCATGCCATGTGAGCGTCAACCGTATAATATGGACCAGTGTACAGGTGAAATGTATCTGGCGTTAGGGATCTGAGCCCTCCATCCTCCACTCGCCAGCCTCCACCGACAAGACTGCAACGGGAAAGGCCTTTAAACTCCTCACGTTCATCGGCAAAATTGATGTGGAAAGCAATGTTCCCTGTAATAGAAAATGAGAGCAGCTCCAGTTTCCCTGTGGTAGAAGGACCGTCATCATGCATCATGCTCAAACCGATTTCACTGATGGCAAAATCGACTTCTCCGATCTCCCACTCAACAGAAACCCCTCCCTTCTTCTTGACACGTTGGTAGGGACCAAGCTGAACTTCAGGAGAACGAGCATCACGTACGTACGGTGCGATACACAGAAAATCACCCTGCTCCAATGCGATTTCACCAGAAACCCGCAGGCACTGACCAGGATACACCTGCGGCGTGAAGGTTGGAGAATACCGCTCATCGTCAAAATCTTCTCGTGTATAGTAGCTCTTATAATAGAAATAGGCACTCTGATTCGCTGGTAATCCATCGATTACAATCGATGTTCCTTTTTCCTCATTGCACAGTGAATGGAGTACACTTCCCGGCCTTGTACGAATCCCTCCGGTAGAGCCGGGGAGGGAGACATCCAGATGGATCGCGTTTGAGAAGGATCCGTTGAGCCAGTCCTCGGGGATACTTCGCTGTTGCTGCCGCAAACCCAGAATGGCGATCTCTCTGGCAACTACGGGTAGATTCAGGATATTCAGTGCGCCTGAGATCGAACTTGCAGCATGAAAATCGTTGATGGGTGTACGGTAGTGTTCCGGAATCTGGTCGGCCCCCACAATGATTCCAAGAATCGAACCGACATTGCCGGCGTTGCAATCGGTGTCCCAGCCACTCATAGTAGCGATTTCCACTGTCCTGGAGAAATCACCCCTTCCGTAGAGAAGGGCGAGGACACAGACTCCTGCGTTGGGAATGATGTGGCAGTCACCTGCGAATCTATCGTACCCATAGTCCGATTCCAGCATCATCCGTGCAGAACGCCAGTCATCCGGTGCTCGTTCATGAAATGCGATGACAGCCTCAACGACGTCCCGGTATGCACTCTGACGTGGGACCACAGCAAGAGCTGTATGGATGATCTGCTCCACATCGTCAAGAACAAAGGCTAATGCATTGCAGGCGGCTATGAATCTCCCCCCATCGATCCCGGCTCCGTCGTGGCTGACACTTGCTGCATACCCTGCATATTGAACGGCCTTCTCTACATTACCAGGAAAGACCCATCCCCAGGAATCGATGAATATCTGCCCTCCGATCTGTTCAGCAACGGTTGCTCCATTCACCGCGATGCTGCCCGATTCCGGTGCATCCAAACCCGCCTTAAGGTTACAATAGGCAGTATGCTCCGTACTTCGACCATACCCTCCCCACCAGTAGAAACCGATTCCTTCACGCGTATAGTTCAGCCATGCGCGACCGATCTCCTTCGCTCCAACTGGAGCGGGATTATCATGTAACGCACGAATGAAAAAGACCGGCCCATTTATATCATCGTCTGCAGCGAATTCCCGGTACTCGTTGATATAGCCGGTTATCTCGCCGTAGGTTGCGCGTATCCTCTCATACGTCCAGACAAGCGGTTCAACAGGGGCTCCCAGTCTGACTCCAACACATTTACCAAGGAGTCCTCCATACACCTTTTCCAGATATTCTCTCGTATCCACGGAAGATTCCTCCTTTTTCAATTTCGACACTGACCGGCCTCAGAGTAGCGTATCAACGCAAAACCAGGCCATGTGCATCCACGAGTTCTTTCGTCATGGAAACCATATCATCTATTGATAGTTCAGCTGCAGTGTGAGGATCCATCATTACAGCCTGGATAAGGGTATCCAGACGTTTGGTGACATAGGCATCGATCGTCAGGAGATGAACCCAGACTTGCGAGGAGTTCAGGGCAGCCAACTGAACGGGCAATTCACCGACCCTGCAGGGAGAGATCCCATAGCTATCAACGAGGCAGGGAACCTCGACACAGGCTTCTCGAGGGAGATTTGTGATGATTCCATCATTGAGAACATTCCCCCCAATTGTGCAGGGAGTGTTCGTTACGATAGATTCCATGATGGTACTCGCATACTCATTGCTGCGAACGTGCTGAAGTTCGTCTGAAGTCGCAAGGTTCTTGTAGGTCTCCTTCCATTGTGCAATCTGGCTGACACAGCGTCGGGGATATTCATCGAGAGGTATGTTATACGTTTCGATGAGCTCAGGATATCTGTGCTTGATAAAATAGGGATTATATTCTGCGTTGTGTTCACTCGACTCAGTGCAATAATACCCGAACCTGCGGATATATTCGAAACGCACCATATCTGTATGTTTCTCTTTTGCCTGCTTTGCCAGCGCGCGGCTCCGTATCATTGGATAAAGATCGCTACCCTGAGCATCACGAATATCAAGCAGCCAGGCCATATGGTTTATCCCGGCAATACGTTCGACTCTGCCTTCCAGGTATTCTTCCATCTGCAGAGCTTTGAACAGTCGCTCACTACAAATCTGCACGCTGTGACACAGACCTACTGTCTTCACCCCGGAATACCGCTGCAGGTATCCTGTCAGGATGGACATCGGGTTCGTGTAGTTCAATAACCAGGCTCGTGGAGCGACTTCTTCAATTTCTCGCGCAACAGCTTCGAGGAAGGGGAGAGTCCTGAGCGCACGCATGATACCACCGATACCTGTTGTATCTCCGATTGTCTGCCGCAGGCCATATTTCTTCGGTACTGCAAAGTCGAGAACGGTAGCCGGTTCATACCCTCCGATCTGGACGGCATTCACAACAAACTGAGCTCCGCGCAGTGCCTCTCTTCGTTGTTCCTGCCCGCAAAAAGTAGAGATACTCGCACGTGATGCATTTGATCCTTTGTTGATTGCCTGAAGAATCCGGCGAGACTCTTCAAGCCTATTATGATCTATGTCATAAAGTGCAATGTCAATATTCTGGAGGCTCGGTGTGAGCATAACATCGCCAAGAACGTTTCTCGCGAAGATGGTACTTCCCGCACCAAGGAATGTGATCTTCATATCTATTTTTCTCCTTCCTGATTCCTGATATTCACTGAAAACTCACACCAAGTTTGACGCTGTTTGGAGAACCCTTGATCACATAGTCCGTGTACGCTTCCGCTGCCCGGGAAAACGGTACAACCGGGTCCACGATCGCATCGCAGGTGAATCGGCCTTTGACCAACATGTCCCAGGCAACTGCCTTGATACGTTTGAAATCCCATCCCGGATAATCGTTGTTAGGTTCACTGCAGGCACGAGAGAAGATGATTCTCTGTTGATTGAAGTGTCCCTCACGACCAAAGTTAAGCTCCACCTTCTGGTGTTTGAACCATCCCACACAAGCAAGCGTTCCCTGATAGGTCAATGCCCGCAAACCCTCTTCAACTGCATGATAGTTTCCACTTGTTTCTATAACGATATCGACACCTCTACCTCCGGTCATCATTCGCAGTTGCAGGCCTACATCCACTTCACGAGGATCAAACGCATAATCTGCACCATTTTTCAGACCGACCTCTCTTCGTTTCTCGATCGGGTCGGCAACCACGACCAATGATGCCCCAGCCAGCCGTGCACACTGTGCAGCCATAAGACCGATGGCTCCCTGACCGGAGATGAGCACAGTATCACCTATGCGAAAATGGCTATCACGAATCCCACCTAAGGCGAATTGAAGGGGATCGAAACATACTGCAGTCTTCCAATCCATATCGAGCGGCATCGGGAGGACCCTGTCAGCCGGAACAGTATGAGTGTGCTGTAATGCGCCATAGCCGGCAACTTTCTGCCCCACCTGAACGGCAGTCACATCGGGTGCTACCTCGGTGATCTCTCCCACCCACATATTTCCCAGACCGAGCGTTTTCATCTCCCGGGGTGCAGGTCTCTTTTTAAAGATATGTTCAGTCTCATCATAGTAATCACTGTTGAAAGGGTCTTCAGCTATTTCAGTAAGTTCTGTCCCGTGTTTAGGAGCTCCGAACCGAGTCAGGACCCTGACGCACCCCGTTTTCAACAAAGGTTCGTCATAGTGTTGAAATTCCGGGGTTCTGTGTTCTCCGAGAATCAACCGCCACTTCATTTCATTGTCCATTGTACTCTCCCTTTTCGTTTTTCTGGATTGTAGACAGAGATACCCCTGCCCCATCCTGCTCTGCCGAGGCTACAGCTGCGGCCACGTACTGCAGACTCTTCAACCCTTCTGAGATGGGACAGGAGGTCTGTCGCTTCTCCTGTACGCAGGTGATAAATTCCTGAACTCCCTTGAAGTGATTATCCTCCTCAGTATCAATGACTTCAGTCTCTATCGGGTCTCTGCGGGTATAGGTGAATTCAGCGTGATTGACGCCTGAACACTCCACAGTCACCTGTTCGAAGACCGCGGTGAAGCTTTCTGACCATTTTCCCGGTACAGCGCAGTTCGTAGCAGAAATACTGCTGATAGCGCCTGCATCGGTTATGCTGATGGCTGAACTGATATCTTCAACGGAGTAATCCGGGATATCCGAATGACACACATTCGCCATCAGACAGTGAACAGTTTGTGGTTCACCAAAGAGATGGCGACCGAGATCGTACAGGTGAATCACCTGCTCAAAGATCTGACCACCACTCTTATCTTTCTGTCTCCACCATGGTGTATGCAATGAGTTGCACCCGTAGCGGGCATTGAATAACACTGGTTTGCCAGCTTCGCCGGATGCGATAAGTGACTCAAGTTTTTTAACTACAGCCCCTTGCCTCATATGGAATCCGACGCTGGTGATTATCTGTGCTTCTTCGGCAGCTGTGACCATCTCTATGCCTTTTGAAACATGCAGGGCAATCGGCTTTTCAATAAAGATGTGCTTTCCTGCCTGTGCTGCTCGTATGAACTGATTTGTATGAGCAAAAGGTGGCAAGGTAATCATGAGGATATCAGCATCGGTATGCACAAGCATCTCATCAAAATCCCTATACCTCTCCACGACACCCAGAAGGTCAGGGAACGTCTCGAAATACGAGGTGATGGAGGCATCATTCGAGTCACAGACTGCAACTATCTCTACATCCAGTGCCCGCAATGCCCTGGTATGTCTTTTCCCCATGCCGCCGGAACCTAATATCGCCGCACGTAATTTCATCGTTGACTCCTTCACACCTTTTCAGCGTCTCGATTGTGATCTGCTTTGTTATTTACATCTTCAACTCGTAGAATGCAGCATGTGCCAGTGCCTGATCTTTGTGATTCTTTGCCGTTCTAAACTGCTGTGGAGTGATTCCGACTTTCAGTTTAAAGAACCGCGTAAAATTACCGGGCTCTTCGTAGCCCAGTTCATTCGCGATTTCGTTGATGGAAAGTGAATCATAGGCAAGCATTCGCTGCGCTTTACCGAGACAGATTTTTCTTGAAAGAGCTATGGGTGAGATATTGAAAAATTTCTTAAACTGATTGCTGATATACGTGGGATGCAGATGATACTTCCCGGCAATTGCATCCAAGGTGGAAAATTGAACGGGCTGATCAAGAATATCACATAACATTTCAAGAAAGACGCTATTGGCACAACGGTAAAGTTTTGACTCTGAATCACCTATGGCTGATTCCAGGAGGACCGCAATAAGTTCGGTACCCTTAGCCTCCGCAAGTATGTAATCAATTATACTGTTTGGTCGACTCGCATGAACGAGATACTGAGAAAACACCTGTTCGAAACGAATATTGTTAGCTGTACTGAATTTTACGGGTAAATCATATAGCGACAGCAGGTCGATGGAATCTCCGATGGAGTAATTGAAATGCCACCACATGAAACAGGTGAGATCATCAGATTCTTTGTAGTGATCATGAGGAACATGAGAGGGAATTATTACCACATCTCCCGCTTTGGTGTGGTAGGTTTCATTTCCGATACGCAGAGTACACGAACCTTCTTTGATGTACGAAGCAACATAGTAATTGAGAATACGATTCCGCACTTCAAATGAGGAACGATAATCAATTCTACAGTCAAAGATATGTAATTTTGCATTACTGATCAATGTCGCTAAATAATCTTGATTCTTCATCTTCTCTATCTACCAATGTGTCATTTTTCCGCGCTCTATGCTCTGCTATTTCAACTATAAACGGTAATAGATCAGAGTCAACATTGAGTTATTTAGTATTTCTTATCATTTCTACAGAAAGGCGGTGGACACGTTTGGTAAGACTTGTTTTGAATAGACCAATGAAAGGACTATAAGAGGTTCACACTTTTACTGAGGTGAATTTGCCCACTACCATGAGCATGGTCTATTGTGGTTGGCCTCGTGCAGAGACATCCCGCACCTATGAGTGACCAGATGTACACACCTTATGGTACACCCTCGGTCAGCGGACAGTTTCACATTCTCAAACAACCATTATCGCTTTACATCGTTACCCGCGCAAAACAGGGAAGGACTACTTTCAGAGCACCTCTGCAATGATTCGTGACGTCAGGTTTCGGGTAGAAAATTGTGAAGCAATGCGAAGTATGAAACTATCGAAGGGTATTACTATTCAAGCCCACGGGCGCTCTGTGCTGGTATGTTTGGTATTCAACACTCACATCATTCCTGACGGAGTGCCCTTTTCTCTACTGTTTTCTAATTTTTCAATTTCTTAGAAATCCATTGACCACAGTATTTAAGAAGAACCATACAAAACCCGTGCTACTCATACACGGGTTTGCCATCTCTTTACATAGTTTATGTTTGGTAATTAAGCGGCTGAAGGGAGTCGAACCCTCGTCACGAGCTTGGGAAGCTCGGGTAATAGCCGTTATACGACAGCCGCAGTTTGATTGCCGGTGCATGTTTGTATACGCACGCTCGTTTTTCTAGAACGTATCGTATCACAAAACTTTCATGTAACCAAGATGGTTTTGTGATTATTGGAAAATCTTGCGTCCATAAGTTGAGAAAACCACCGCTGGGTATCTATTGCATATGGAAGCGCTTCAATACTGGAAGAATATAATTGACTCGGAGGATTCCGTAACGAATAATGAACATACATTTCATATCCATGGAGGTTACTATGAAAAGAATGATAATCACTCTCTTGCTCACTGCTCTACTCATCGGCACCCTTGCCGCTCAGGGAGCGCCTGAAGCACAGGCTCCTGCCGAAGAGGTAACGGGAGGATCTGTAAATGCTTACACAACCCTTGAAGAACCCCTTGCCGCAGCACTGTTCGACATGTTCGAGAAAGAGACAGGCATCAAAGTCAATTTCGTCCGCATGAGTGGAGGAGAAACTGTCGCACGTCTTGAAGCTGAAGCTTCGAATCCTCAGGTATCTATCTGGGTAGGCGGAGTAGGCCTTGACCACATCACGGCAAAGACGAAGGGTCTCACCACTCCCTACGTCTCCAGGTACGCAAGCAAGACACCTGCTCAGTACCGCGATCCTGAAAACTACTGGATCGGCCTCTATGTCGGCCCTCTGACCATCGTATCGAACCTTGACAGAGTTGCTGAACTCGGACTTGAAGTCCCAAGAAGCTGGGCTGACCTGATCAAACCGGAATACAAGGGACTTGTGAGAATGGCAAACCCCAACTCATCGGGAACTGCCTACAATGTACTTACAACTATGCGCTATGTGACCGGTTCTGAAGATGCAATGATGGAATACATGAAAAAACTCGACAAGAACATGGATCAGTACACCAAGAGCGGATCAGCTCCCGGAAAGAGTGTCGGTATCGGCGAGATTCCCATCGCACTCGGTTACGCTCACGACCAGGTTAAACTCAAGGACGCAGGAGCCAACATTGAGATCGTCGCTCCCGCTGAAGGTACCGGGTTTGAACTTGCAAGCATGTCAATGGTCAAGGGTGGAGCAGATGCAGTGAACGCAAAGAAGCTGTACGACTGGATTCTTTCTTCTCCTGATGCACAGAAGAAGTTCACCGAATGGTATGTCGTCCTTGTTGCCGATGGCGCAGTAAAGCATCCTCAGGCTCTCAGCATCGACCAGATCAAGACCGTCGATCAGGATTTCCTGTGGGATGGTGACAAAGTCAACAAGACCAGACTCCTTGACAGATGGAGCAACGAGATCGGTCAGTACCGATAAAGACTACACATGGTAAGAAAAAAACAGCTTTTATATTTCATCCTGGCGGCAGTGATATTCCTCGCTGCCGACCTGTGGATGTACAGTTCTCTTACCTCATCCTTCTCCCGCTATGTGCAGGAGAGGGATTACAATGAGGTGAGACTTTTCGTACAGACTGCTCCTGAAGATGAAGCCGATGTCGGTGAATGGATTCAGGGAGTACATTCTGTAATACCCGGTTCTCAGGCACTCTATTTCACCTATGATGAAAACCTGTTTGATTTCAGTCCTGCACAGTACAGCGGCAATGAAATCTCTTCGATCCTGACCTCGCTCGAAAACACCGCAGACCTGAAAAACGGGTTCGACAGTGCCTACTACCTCGAAGCAGTCATACTTGACACCTCATCCCGAGTAACCTACAACGGAGCCCTTGTCGATGCCCAGCTCTTCATAGCGCCGGTCATCGATGAGAACGGCTATGAAGCGCGAGGTGCACTATTAATCGCGGTTCCCACCGGAGCTGCCTCGGCCTACTCGAATCTCCTTATGACCCTTGCTATCGGTGCAGCCGTCGCATTCCTCCTGATTTCCTGGGTAGTGAGTTTCAGCAGAGATGCTGTCACGGGATTCATGGTCCTCGGACTGTTCATCATCGTGGGCATTTTTGTCGCATACCCTCTCATTGAAGCTATTCGCCTCAGTTTTACCCAAGATGGATCCTTCAGTCTCGCAAAATGGCGCCTTGCTCTCTCTCCTTCCTATATCGTAGCGTTGTGGGGTTCTCTCAGATTAGGTGTTTCGACCGCAACTGCAAGTACGATTCTTGGATTCCTTATAGCATTCCTTGTGGAGAGGACATCCTTCAAGCGAAAGAAAGTGGTATCGACCCTGGCTACGATGCCGGTGATCTCACCACCCTTCAGTCTCTCTCTCTCGATCATTCTCCTGTTCGGCAACAACGGTCTGATCAGCAAGCAGCTGCTCCACCTCAACACTGTCTCGATCTATGGTCTGGGGGGTCTCACACTGGTTCAGTCTATCAGTATGTTCCCCATCGCATTCCTCACGATAAGCGGAGTACTCCGCCAGATAGACTCGACCGTTGAGGATGCATCACTTGACCTGAGTGCATCGCGATGGCAGACATTCACCAATATCACCTTCCCTCTCGCTGTTCCGGGCATCCTGTCTGCATGGATGCTGGTGTTCACCAATTCCCTTGCGGACTTCGCGAATCCCCTTCTGCTGAGCGGCAATCTCAGAGTCCTTTCGACAGAAGCCTATATGATGGTCACAGGCCGGATGAACGACCTTGGTGGAGGAGCGGTCCTGTCATTCCTGCTGCTGATGCCGACTGTGACTGCGTTCATGGTGCAGCGTTTCTGGGTGAGCAGGAAAAGTTTTGTCACCGTAACGGGCAAACCATCAACCACTCTGACTGAACTGACGAATACAAAGGTGAGAAATGCCCTCTCTGTTTTCGTATGGGCGGTACTGGGTTTCATCCTGATGCTCTACCTCACCATCGTGGCGGGAGCCTTCGTCGTCAACTGGGGTATTGATTATTCCTTCACTCTGGCCAATTGGAAGGCGATCCCGGACAGTTGGGACTCGATCGTCTCAACGCTCACGCTCGCTGCGATCGCGACTCCTCTGGCAGGCATCATCGCCATGGTGGGGGCGATGCTCATCGTGCGAAAAAAGTTCCCAGGCAAACGGCTGCTTGAAGTGCTGATGATGACGCCCTACGCGATCCCGGGAACACTGATCGGTATCGCATACGTCATCGCATTCAACCGTCAACCTCTTCTTCTGGTAGGTACCGGAGCGATCATTGTCATCAACTACGTGATCAGGGAACTCCCGGTCGGACTGGAAAACGGGATCACTGCACTGCATCAGATCGATCCATCGATCGAGGAGGCCGCTCAGGACCTGGGGGCTGATGTTCCCACCGTTTTCAGGACGATCGTCCTGCCGCTTGTTCGTCCGGCTTTCATAAGCAGTATGTCGTACACCTTCGTGCGGGCAATGACCGCCGTGAGTGCGATCATCTTCCTGGTCAGTGCCAAGTGGTACCATCTTACCATCAAGATACTCAGCTACTCGGAGAATCTCAGGTTCGGACTCGCAAGTGTCCTGTGCACGATTCTCATAGTGATCATTCTGGGAGTCTTCTCACTCCTTCAGGTACTGGTCAAGGATAACAGACTGACTCAGAAGACCATCTCGAGTCGTTAAAGGATAGATTATGGAGAAAAAGAGTGTATCAGTGACCCTGAACGATGTCACGAAACGATTCAAGAACATAAAAGGGAAAGAGGATGTCATTGCTGTCAAAGGGGCCGATTTCGTCGTCGAGGGGGGAGAACTCGTCACCCTCCTGGGCCCATCGGGCTGCGGTAAGACGACCACCCTCAGAATGATAGCAGGGTTTGAACTGCCCACGAAGGGGTCCATTCATATCGGGGAAGAGGATGTAACGTTCCTCCCCCCGAACAAGCGTGATACCGCTACCATGTTCCAGTCCTATGGTCTGTTTCCCCACATGAGTGTCCACGACAATGTCGCCTACGGATTGAAACTCCGCAAGGTCGAGCACAAGGAGATCAACCGTCGTGTGCAGGAGGCTCTCGACCTTGTCGGCCTCGGCACCTACGGTGACCGTGCACCGGGAAAGCTTTCAGGAGGACAGCAGCAGCGTGTCGCCCTCGCCCGCTCTCTCATCGTCGCTCCAGCGGTCCTTCTGCTTGACGAACCGCTGAGCAATCTCGATGCGCTTCTCAGGGAACAGATGAGAGTTGAGATACGACGGATACAGAAGAGTCTTTCGATCACCGCAGTGTACGTCACTCACGACCGTGTAGAGGCTATGAGCCTGTCCGACAGGGTCATCGTCATGAAAGATGGTGTGATTCGTCAGATAGGCTCACCGGATCTGATTTACGAGGAACCCAACAGTCGCTTCGTGGCCGGTTTCGTCGGCAAGGCCGCCTTTCTGCCGGTCACGGTAACAGGTATTCAGGGAACGGGCTACACCTGCCGACTTCTGGAAAAGGATGTCCCCGTTGCCACCAGTGCCTTTCAGGCAAAGGAAGGGGAGAAAGGCGTGCTCATGGCACGTCCGGAGTCTCTGCGGGTTGTCGAGAAGGGTCAGGGGTATATCGATGGAAGAGTCAAGATGAACGTCTATCTCGGAAACTCTCTTGAATCCTTCATTCAGACACCCTTCGGAGAGCTTCTGGTACAGATCGATGATCCTCACTCGAAACGGGTCTTCCCCGAGGGAGAGGAGGTCTCGATCGACTTCTCACCCGACCGTGTAAGGCTACTCGCAGAGAGCGAGGAATAAGAGATCGTACACACAAGACCATTTATGAAAAAATCCAAACTTTACATCGATGCCAAAATACCGTATAATTTGGCATCATGTTAAAAAGAATTCTTGCACCACCACACCATTCTTTCTTTCTCCTTGGTCCGAGACAGACCGGTAAGAGCACATGGATCAGATCCCTCCAGATCGAGCCTTCCTGGATGATCAATCTCCTGAAATCTGATCAGTTTTTCAAGTACGTGCGTGATCCATCACAGTTCAGACGAGAAGCAAAGGAAAAAATACACTCAGGGTGCGAATGGATTATTATTGATGAAGTTCAAAGAATTCCAGAGTTGCTGAACGAAGTACACCTTCTCATGGAAGAGTACGATTGTAATTTCATTCTCTCCGGTTCAAGTGCCAGAAAACTCAAACAGAAAGGGGCAAACATGCTTGGGGGGCGGGCCCTCAAACGATATATGCATCCGTTCACCGTCTCAGAACTATCTCAGGATTCGCCACCTTCTCTTGATGACCTCCTCATATGGGGAACACTGCCTGCGATCTGGAAATATTCACGCAAAGATGCAAGAGATCACCTGAAGTCGTATGTTGAGGTCTACCTGAGAGAGGAAATCCTTCAGGAAGCTCTTGTAAGAAATATTGGAGGCTATACCCGTTTCCTGGACCTTGTTGCAGCATACTGCGGGGAAATAGTCCATTTCACATCAGTAGGGAAAGAAGCGGGAATCCCGACCCGGACCGTTCAATCCTATTTTGAAATCCTTGAAGATACCCTCCTGGCAATACGACTTCCTGCTTGGAGAAAAAGCCCGACAAAAAGTCTTCTCAGTCACCCGAAGATCTACCTGTTCGATAATGGAGTTACGAACAGCCTCTGTCACCGACTTGGATCAGGAGAAATTGACGCAAAGGTAAGAGGTCGCCTCTTCGAACAGTTTATGATTCAGGAGACACGCAGAATACTTGATTACCGGAACCTGGACTTTGCGCTGTATTACTGGCGTACAAATCACGGAGCCGAAGTCGATCTCCTCATCGAATCCGATGGTCAGCTTATCCATGCCATAGAATTCAAATCCGGAAGACGGGTCAGTACGAGCGACATCTCGGGTCTCCGCTCTTTTCATGAAGACTACCCTCAGGTTTCCTGCACGATCGTGTCAACGATGGAAGAACCGTTCACTCTCGATTTTGTTTCCGTGATCCCCTGGAGGATGTATCTGGACCTCCTACAGAACCTGTCTCCATGAGTAACCGTCGATACTGTAACACGCCAAAGTGATACGCTCCTACACGCGCTATCATACCTATCGTTTCGCGATAATATAGTGAGTATTCTCTGAAAGAGAATTCAGCATCAGGATTCTCACTTCTCGATGTTTCGTATATGCTTGTAAGGAATAATTCTTCATAAGGAGTGATCATTGTGAGCGAAGAGATCCGCCTCACATCGATGGTAGCAGCGGCAGGCTGAGCAGCGAAACGGGGAGCTTCTTCCCTGGCGCAGGTTCTGCGGCCGCTGGTTGGAATATTTTCCGATGTGAACGATGACAATCTGATTATTGGTCTCGAGATCAGTGACGATGCGGCTGTCTATCGTGTCAGTGATGACAAGGTAGCCATTCTCACCGTCGACTTCTTCACGCCCGTTGTTGATGATCCCTACTCCTACGGTGCTGTCGCAGCTGCCAATGCCCTGAGTGATATCTACGCGATGGGAGGGGAGGTAACGCTCGCTCTCAATATCTGCGGATTTCCCAAGGACCTTAACCCTGAGATCATCTCTGAGATCTTGAGAGGGGGGGCTGAAAAGGTGAAGGAGGCAGGCGGAATCCTCGCAGGCGGTCACACGGTAGAGGATGCAGAACCGAAGTATGGGCTTTCTGTGATGGGCCTTGCTCATCCTGATGCGATCATGACGAAAAGTGGAGCGAAGACCGGAGACATTCTTCTCCTTACGAAACCTCTCGGCACCGGTATCATCACCACAGCAGGAAAATCTCAGCTGGCAGAGACCGCTCACCTCAATGCAGCAATCGAAAGCATGGCACGACTGAACCGGGAGGCTGCAGGAATTCTAGTGAGCCATCACGTCACCTGCTGTACCGATATCACCGGATTCGCACTGCCTGGACACCTGTGGGAAATCATTGAGAGAAGCGGAAAGGGAGCCTACATATCGTATAATGCACTGCCTTTTCTGGAAGGAGCTCAGCTGTACGCTGAACAGGAACTGTTTCCCGGCGGGACGTTCAAGAACAGGCAAGCCTATCAGGACCACTACAGCTTTGATGAGTCCATCAGTGAGCAGCAGCAACTGCTTCTCTACACACCGGAGACCTCAGGAGGGCTGCTTGCCGCGGTGCCTCTGAAAGAGTACAACGCAGTCCTCGAAGAATTCTATGAACGAGGTGTCTTTTTCCAGGTGATCGGTGAGATTACCGAAGAGGAAGGTATCAGGGTAATACGGTAAACCCTTCACAGGACGATGCGAGCATCTCCGTCACGGCGAACAAGGCCCTTCTCTTCCATCTTGTTCAGCAGAGGTATCATGTAGCGTCTTGAGAGACCTGTACGCTCTTTTGCTTCGGGTATCGAGAACACGTCCCCGGCTTCCCTGCCACTCAGTATACTCCCGGTGAGTTCATCGAACCGCTTACGCGAGAAGTAGATATCTCCTTCGAGAGGAACGACTTTCTCAATTCTGATGAGGTTGCGTAGTTCCTTTCTGGCACCTGCATCTGTGATTTCTTTGAGCTGGATGCCTTTGTCCCGATTCTCCTCGAGCATCTTCATGATCTTCTCCCCTAGCTTTGAAAGTCCGTAATCCCCTGTCAGCTGATCGGCTGACAGGTAGACCTGATCCCTCTGAGTAATCTGATAGGTCGTAAGAGCTCTGTCGATCAGATACTCATCAATCTCCCTAGGGAACAGTTCCCCCTGAAGGAATTCGGCACGTGTCACGCCACCTGGACGGGATGCCATCTGGATCAGCCGTTCAGCCTCATCAAGAAGGGGCTCTTCAAGGATCGTAATCTCCCCAATGATTCGGTGCTTGATCTTTTCCCTGGTGAGAAACCGTCTGAGTGCTTTCTTGTGTGTTGCCGTTGTGCTGTCCAACCATCCGTTGATAAGAAGTCTGAGTACCGCTTCATCTTCGATGCTCTCTCCTATCGGGTAGGATGCAACTATTCGGGCGAGACTGTTTCTGAAGTGCTTTCCGGTCTTTCCTGTCCATATGAATCTTCCCTTGCCAAGGATACGGTATCCTCCACGTTGTATGAACAGACAGGTGTCCAGCCAGGAGACTGCAACAGGTTCTTCAAGGACCAGACGGGCATAGCCTTCGGTCCTCAGGAAATGAAGGAGTCCGATATAATGGCCTGTACCTGTGGCAATTTCCACTTCCATGTGATTACGAACACGCCGATCCTCCATCACCTCGAATTGAATGATGAATTCACTTTCAATTTCGAATTCCAAGGGATCCACGGCCGCTATACAGCCCCTTGATACATCTTCCTTCTTTAATCCCTGCAGGTTCAGTGCGACACGTGAGGTGGGAATGGCAGTTTCAAGTGTACTATGATACGACTGGATCCCCCTCACCTTTGCCTTCTGACCTGACGGGAGTATCGTAAGCTCCTCACCTTGTGAGATCTCTCCACCTGAGAGGCTTCCGGTCACCACAGTACCGGCGCCTTTGATCGA
This sequence comes from Sphaerochaetaceae bacterium, assembly GCA_016938475.1. Taxonomy (GTDB): domain Bacteria; phylum Spirochaetota; class Spirochaetia; order Sphaerochaetales; family Sphaerochaetaceae; genus SABI01. The sequence continues at coordinate 541 of JAFGUP010000297.1, read as the reverse complement.
GAAGACTCTGTCGATATGAAGATACCCTGATTCGTGCCGTTCTACCCGCCGGGTGTGTCTTAACAGCTCAAGAATCTTTGCCCTCAGGGCTTCGATACCATCTTTTGTCACCGAAGAGACGCTCATCACGGGGATGTCCCGACCGAAAATTCTCTGCAGTTCCTCACCGGCCATTTCAGTGACCAGAGCACGTACATCGTGGTCTATCAGGTCACTTTTCGTAATGGCACACACGATATGGGGAATACCCATCGCTTCAAGGACCCGGGCATGGTCTTCACTCTGCTGCATCCACCCTTCGGTACCCGCGATAACCAGTACCGCCACCGAAAGAGACCAGGCTCCGGAGACCATGTTCCTGATGAATCGCTCATGACCCGGCACATCGATCACTCCTACAGGATCACCGTTCTCATCAAAGAAATGAGCGAAGCCGAGATCGATGGTCATCCCACGCTTCTTCTCTTCAGGAAGCCTGTCGGCATTGATGCCGGTGAGGGCTTCTATAAGGGCTGTTTTCCCGTGGTCGACGTGACCGCTG
>JAFGUP010000296.1 GCA_016938475.1 Sphaerochaetaceae bacterium | reverse complement strand
GAAACTCGTCGGGGCAACGTGGACGAACATCTCCGGGGCTACATCATCCAGTTATGTCGTCTCTCAAGCATCAGTCGATTCCATGCAGCAGTACAGAGTGATCATCTCTGACTCCGTGGTGGGAGATAACTACACATCAGACCCGGCAACCGTGCTGGATTTCAACGATCCCATACAGGTCATTGTGAAATCTTCAAACGGCGAGATCTTCAAGAACGGAGTGATTTCCACCGACCTGACGGCTCATCTCTACCAGAACGGAGAGGAGATCGATGCAGGGGGAACTGAGTACACATATACGTGGGCAAAGGTGGATAAAGACGGAGGATCTACATCATTCGGGACCGGAAAGACGAAGAGTGTAGGCTCTGCTGATGTTGTTGCGCGATCTTCATTCATCTGTACTGTCAGTTAAGGAGTAAGAATGGCTGTTGCAATCGGTCAGATTACAATCACAGATGTTCTCGATGGTGAACAGGGACCACAGGGTGTTCAGGGGCCTCAGGGGAATCAAGGTCCTCAGGGCCCTCAGGGCGAGCAGGGGCAGACCGGTGCTACGGGGCCTCAAGGCCCTCAGGGAATTGCGGGTGAGGACTACAATCTCAAAGAAGGCTCATGGTATATCAATACCTATGGAGTCGGTTTCGACTTTGTTTTCAACCCGGTTCCTTCTGGGATGGATGTCTTTGAATTAAAAGTCTATCAAAATGACCTAGAAAACCATATCAGAATTCTCTGTAACGGGAATGTTGTCGTGTCCGCTATCAATGGAACAAATAATATAACAGAGTGGAACTCTTTCCCCATCGATTCAGCTCACCTATATACTGATTCAGACAACACTATCCGCATCGAGCATGACGGTTCAGGAACTGCTGACTGGGGGTACATCTACAAGGTGGCCCTCCAGTACGGGAAGACAGGACCACAGGGAATCCAGGGCTTGCAGGGAATCCAAGGGCCACAGGGTGATCAGGGTATTCAAGGACCTAAGGGAGATGATGGACTCACCTCCTACAGCCACATCGCCTATGCTGACGATGCTTTCGGTGGAGGCTTCTCCCAGTCTCCTACCGGGAAGGATTACATAGGATTCTATTCCGATCACACGGCTACCGACTCTTCTAACCCGGCTGACTATAACTGGTCACTCATCAAGGGTGCAGACGGAGAACAGGGTATACAGGGTCCGACAGGGGCTAATGGTCTCACATCCTACTTCCACACCGCATGGGCTGACTCTGCTGACGGGGCAACAGGATTCTCGACTACGGTCTCCACTGGAAAGCTGTACATCGGAACCTACTCTGACTTCACTTCAGCAGACTCAACAAATCCTGCGTCTTATGCGTGGACTCTCATCAAGGGAGATACTGGAGAAACTGGACCAGAAGGACCACAGGGACCGGAAGGTCCACAAGGAGAAACAGGTCCTCAAGGCCCTCCCGGAACTCCCGGCCACCTCGGCCTCATCGTCTCAGAATCAACTCTGACTCTCAAAGGCTATGACGCTGACGGGATTCTACAGGCCTCTGTAGGGTACATCTATGTCGATGGGTACAGGTACGCGGTGCCGGAGCATACAGAAACTCTGACCGAAAGTGGGCAGGGGTACATACTGTACTACCCTTCTTCCGAGACCGTCCAGTTCGTCAAGATGCAACCGAATGGGAATGTTATATCATATTATAAATATGAAGACGGATCGTTCACAGGATCGTCTGGGTTCATTATCGGCAAATTCTACCGTGATCAGGTCATCTACAACGCAGAGATCGTTCCTGCTCAGTCAACAGCAACATATCAGCAGTCTCATTTCATGGAGATCCTTGCGGGAGACGATGCCTCAGCTATCAAAGTATGGGCACAGGCGATGGGCGTTGAGCAGGTGTTTGAGCGTATCGCTGTTCTCGAAGCTTTTTTCAACTCAGTGTTTGCAAACGATATTACCATGAGCAGTTCTGGTGTAATCAAATCAGAGAACTATGCCGAGAGTAACGGGACACCGACAGCCGGATTCAAGCTGAGAAGTGCAGACGGTATCATAAGAGCAGTCAGTGCTATTCTGAAGAGTGCCACAATCGTTGACACAGTAATTCAGGGAAGTACTTCAATCGAGTGTAGTGATGCGACTGATGCCCTTCTCAAAACACAGTACGGTGGAAGTGGAGGATCTCAGTCAGCCCCATCAAAGACTCGGTGGAGAGGGTTCGATGCTTGTGCAGCTGTCTCAGCAGGAGCTACAGGAAGTGCTACATGGGGTGGCAGTTCTACAACGTACAACACCTTTAAGAGAGTGAATAACGTTAATGAGTTAGCGTTGGTGAACGCTGATAATAATGACAAAACATACACTGTTTCTCATTCAGGATTATACACCATCTATCTCATGAATGTTTCTTCTCTGGGAGGGTCCAGTGATGCGTATTTTTATGCCAACAGTGTGCTTATCTACAGCAGAACCGGATCGACAGGATCAAGCTATTACACGTATTACCTGAATGCAGGTGATGTGGTTCATCTCATATCTGGAGGAAATGCTTCCGCAGGAGCGAGACTCTTATACAGGGAAGACTCGGTGTGTATTTACAAACTTAATGCGAGCGGTGATGCATCGAGTTTCAAAGCTATTCCAAATTCAGAGACGACAACATACTACACCTCCCTCGTTCTCGGTTCGTCTTATACCTCATCCTTCACAGTGGCATCGATAGATAACTGGCTCAGCCTTCTGAGTGACGGTGAATCAAAGCCTTGCAGTAGCGGAAGCTCAATCACGATCAATGGTACTCCTTATACTGCAAAATCAGTGGCACGGTCAGGGAATCAGATTACGGTGACGACCACCACAAATCAGGCTTTCGTTTTCATCGGTCTGGCGGAGACTTCTGAACCTGCGACGAAGGGGTATTACAACATAACAGGTACAATCACTGTTCTCCTTCAGACGAGAGGTATAGCGACAGGGAATGTTCTCCCGGTTTCTGCAGGAAAAGATATTGGCGAAGCAGGAAATCCCTATAGCTTTGGCTATTTCAATAATCTGTTTTTGAATGGAAAGGCAGGGCTGGCGGACTATGCCCATTCTTTTGGAACAAATGGGTATATGAGGTTTAGTAATGGTTTGATACTCCAGTGGGGGACAAAACCCTATGGGAATTATGGTTACGGGTGGGTGACCTTCCCTATAGCATTCCCGACGGCCTGCTTGAATATTGTGACTTCATATAAGAAAAGCAGCAAAACAGGAGATTACATGGCAGTCAGTACGAATGCTTCGACGACAGGAGTGTCTATTGCTACAGATTATTGTGAGTCGTACTGGATAGCCATAGGGTATTAAGGAGCAATGAGTATGAGCGTATATTTTTCACCAACCATTAAATCATTTTATCCTTCCGAAATGAAAAGAGTGTATGAGGAAGCAGGGACGTTTCCGGAAGATGCGTATGAGGTGACAGAGGAAGAGGAAACACTCTATTTCTGCGCAGAGACACCTATTGGTAAGACTTTAGGCTCTGTAGATGGTCGCCCTTCTTGGGTTGACCCTCCTCAGAAACCAATGGAAGAAATGTGTGATGAAGTCAGGATGCAGCGAGACAGATTAATTGCTGATGTTGAATGGAGGTTTAGAAGATGGGAGGACGAAGACCGTCTCAACCTTCCTCACACTGACGATATATTCTCTTTAACCGAATACGTCCAGGCGTTAAGAGAAATCCCACAGCAGGAAGGGTTCCCTTATGATGTTGTGTTTCCCATGCTTGGAGAATGACATGGAAGTAGATATAGCGGACGGAGGGGGGATGAGAGAATTTCTTCGAACACTTGCCATCAAAGTATTAGCGTCAGTAATGGCAACTCTCGTAGTTAAAGCATTACTGACGCTGTTTGCAATGTTATGACTACCGTGGGTCTGGTCACGGATAATATACCCCGAAAGGGGAAAGGAGAGAAATATGGAGTTAGCGAATCTGGCAAGACCTGAATTTGTTATCCTCGTTCTCTCTCTGAACGGGCTTGGACTTGTCCTGAAGTACTACACATCGATTGCGAATCGAATGATTCCTCTCGTTTTGTTTGGTATTGCGTTCCTCATCGGGACGTATACAGGGTATGCCGGCTCCTCAGGGGGATTGTTCGATGCGATAGTCAATGGTGGTCTTGTGAATGGCGGGGCCGCTACAGCGATCGCTGCGTTCGGCTGGGACGCTATTCATGGTGTGTTCCGCAAAGGAACAGGAGGTGCGTAATGGTTGTACTTCGAAATGCGCTGGTCGTAGCAGTAATCACCTTGATGCTTTTCCTCGGTGCGTGGCAATACGATGTGCCACGATACATGGCGGTCGAATGGTTCGTCATAGTCGTGGCAACGTCTGTTCTCACTCTGTGGTTCAACGATCTGTTTGATAAGTTGTTCAGCAAAGAGAAAAGGGATCTCGTGAACATCTGGTACATCGGTGGGCTTATGATCGCTTTAGTGGCTGTTGCTTCGTGGATCTGGTGGGCGTGTTCCAACACAACCTCCGAATTCATCTGGAGACTGGTGGCTACGTTTCTTCTCAGCGGAGCGGACATTCTTTTTATGGGGACTCTCTACAAGAAGAGCATCACATCTAAAGAAGATCTCGAAGACGAAAGAATCGAACGATTCAGAAAGCGAGAGCAGCAACGGTGGGAGCGATGGCGGAGGAAGATCGAAAAAGCGAGCAAGGAAGACGCCGTCCGGTATCTTAATTCTCAT
>JAFGUP010000295.1 GCA_016938475.1 Sphaerochaetaceae bacterium | reverse complement strand
TGCTTTGAGCCTTGTAAGAAAATCTGAGAGGTGGTATCACTATATCTATGAGAATCAAGAATGTACTATCTACCTCAGTGATCAGGACTGAGCTTGCAAGCGATACGAAGGAAGAAGTGATGTACGAACTCCTTGATATCCTGATTGAGGCAGGAAAGATTTCTGCCGACAGAAGGGATCAGGTCTTCGAGGATCTGATGGATCGGGAGAAGAAGATGTCTACGGGGATCCAGCATGGGGTTGCAATTCCTCATGCAAAGACGAAGGCCGTCTCGTCGCTTGTGGCCTGCATTGGTATCAAGCGTGAGGGTCTTGAGTTTGACAGCCTTGACGGTCAGAAGAGCACACTGTTCATCATGACAATATCGCCGATAGACAGGGTGGGTCCTCACGTGCAGTTCCTTGCTGAGATCTCTCAGATCATCAAGAATCTCTCAAGCCGGAAAGCACTCCTTGAAGCACACAGCGCACAAGAGGTTCTGTCAGTGTTCGGTCTGTAACAGAAGGAGTGACGTGCTATGGCTCATGAAATGATGCTACTTGCCTTGCAGATGGGAGTGATCCTTCTCACGGCTAAACTGTTCGGGTGGGTCTTCTCTACCCATCTCAAACAGCCGAAAGTGCTCGGTGAACTTGTTGCAGGGATGCTGATCGGTCCCTATGTACTCGGTGCGATACCCTTGGGGCACCTGGGACCGCTGTTTCCTCTGGCAGAAGGGACGATACCTGTTTCGCCCGAGCTATACGGAATCGCCACGATAGGTTCGATCTTCCTTCTGTTCTCGAGCGGTCTGGAAACCGACCTGCCTACGTTTCTGCGTTTCAGTGGAAAAGCATCGGTTGTCGGGGTGGGTGGAGTCATCATCTCCTTCTTCCTCGGTGCCGGGGCTACGGTAGTTCTTCATCCCGATGTGCATTCACTCATGGCACCCGAGGCTCTCTTTCTCGGCACGATATGTACAGCGACATCGATAGGTATCACAGCGCGTATCCTGGGAGAGACAAAGAAGATCTCCACTCCCGAAGGGGTGACGATCCTTGCTGCAGCCGTTCTTGATGATGTCATCAGTATCATCCTCCTGTCGGTTGTCGTCGGCGTAGCATCGGTCAGCATGAACGGAGGTTCCCTTGCGTGGTCGAGTATCGGCTTCATAGCCTTCAAGGCCGTTGCCTTCTGGGCGATCTGTATGGTGGGCGGTATTCTCGCTGCACCCTACCTCACCAAGGGAATGAAACGTCTTGAGTCTCTATCGCTTATAGCGCAGCTCTCCTTCGGAATAGCCCTGTTGCTGGCCGGTTTCAGTGAGATGGCTGGACTTGCGATGATCATCGGTGCCTATATAGCCGGCCTCAGCTTTTCACAGACCGATGTAGCGCAGGAAATCATTGAACGGATCACCGGTGTCGGCGATTATTTTGTTCCTGTCTTCTTCGCAGTTATGGGCATGATGGTAAATTTCCAGGCGCTCATGGGCGTCCTTCTTTTTGGTCTAGCCTTCTCTCTTGTCGCATTTCTCGGTAAGCTGATCGGCTGTGGGCTTCCAGCTTTGAGTGTCGGTTTCAATGTGAGAGGTGCCTTCCGTATAGGGGCCGGCATGCTTCCCCGCGGAGAAGTGACGCTCATCGTCGGAGGAATAGGGCTAGCCACAGGAGCGATCGGTCAGGACCTGTTCGGTGTAGCGGTCATGACGATGCTGATAGCATCTATTGCAGCGCCGCCTCTTCTCATCGCCTCATTCCGTGGAGGTTCCGGGTATACCAGGGAACTGATGAGTGTCACACTCGATGACACGGTCACAATCGATGTAGCACTTCCTAGCAGACGTGCATCGGATTTTGTCCGGCGATCCCTTCAGGATGCGTTCAGGCAGGAAGGGTTTTTCGTGAAACGTCTTGAAGGATCTCAGGAAGGGTGGCAGATTCGCAAGGATGAGATGGTGTTCACGATGGGCTTGCGAGAACATAATATCGAGATCACTGCGAAGAAGGAACACGAGGCGTTCATCAGGTTGATGATGGTTGAGACGATGGTCGACTTCAAAGAGTTTGTTGATTCCCTTCAGGGAATGAATAATGATGATATGATGGGTGCGAACCTTCTCATGAACATGTTCTCAGGAGAATCGGAAGAAACGCGCTAAGACTCACAGGTCTGAGACACTCAGGCCTTATCAAAACGCAGACGGTATTTCATAAGAAACCCTTTCGGCTGATAGGTCATCTTTGCCTGTCGCAGGCCGGGTATTCCCAGGTCCTGCTCTCTGTTTATCGTCTGTATACCCTCAGGGAGGAGAGAAACGGCGGCCCGGTTGATATACTGATATACCCCTTTATAGGTCGTCAGCGCTTTCTCTATATGGACGATGAAGGTGTCCTCTGATGCCAGCTCACCTAGTGTGAATGCTATCGGGGTATCCTGAGAGTAGAGCACGTATCCGGTGAGTGACAGAGCCTCGCGCTGTTCGATGGCGAATCTGGTAGCATCGTAGTCTTCTACAGATGTCTTACCTTCCGCCCATGCATCAAGAACGGTGATCATATCCTTCTCAGGTGCTATATGAGTGGGCAGCAGTATGCGTTCCGGGTGATCCTTGATGAACCGGTTCACATGAGCCATTTTCTTATGGAGAACCTGACCGCTC
>JAFGUP010000294.1 GCA_016938475.1 Sphaerochaetaceae bacterium | reverse complement strand
GGAATTATTCAAGCGGAAAGTGAAGCACGGACTGGTGACTGTGTAGCCTCAGGATCTCTATGTACAAAAATCGAGAAATTCAGGATGCAATGTAAATTCTTCGCTGAAATTATAACTCAGGAGATCTCACAGCGTGCCTGCTCTGCCTCTGTCATAACACGTGCAGGGGAATCGACACCGAGCAGCGCATAAAGTTCCTGCTGCTTCTTGGTGACGGGCGTCACGTGCCTCGCCTTTGAAGAGTAGTGGTACTGATCAATGCTGGCGAACTCTTTCATGAGTAGCTCAGGATTGTACTTTCTCATCAAAGCGGAGCTTTCAGAAGTATCACTCATCCTTCTTTCAAGTTCACTCACAAGGATCAACGATATGAAGGCAATGAATAATCGTGAGTCAACAACAGACTGCTGTCCACTCCTGATTCGCCTGAGACCGATTCTTGTCTTCAGGTTCATGAAAGCTTTCTCAACGGACGTGCGTTTCAGGTATCTGCGATGAGCTTCCCAGCAATTGCTCTGAGAATTGGAGATCAGGACAAAAAGTCCTCTCTGCATGCTCTGCGATCCTTTCTGACTGACTGGTTTCATGGAAAAGGAAGCAGGAGGAGTAAGGACAGGTCGTCTCTTTTTCTTGAGCTGTGCATCATACTCAGGTTTTGCATACGGATCCTGTGATCCCCAGTGTATCGTGAAGTATTTCTCGTATTTCTCAAGATGTGATCGTATCGGCTTTGTCGTCAGCTCTCGTTCAAGCTCCTTGATGTCAGAGAACTCATGTTTCTGCTTATCGAGAGCCATCTGGGGATTGTAGAAGATGTGAAGGTACAGACGGGCAGTAGATGAGGCCTTCCCTTCTCCGTTAACTTGGTAAGACCACTCAATCTCCCGCGTGATGCCGTGAAGTTCCTTGTCATCATTGTAGGAGGAGAGAGAAGTTAACTCCTCCTTCCTGATTGCATTGAGCGCATGCTTGATGTACCCGGCAGTAAGAGAGTTTGCTGCAAGGATGAACTTATGTTTTCTCTTTATGAGAGTAGTGATATTGTTCACTGAGCAATAGCCCCGGTCAAAGCAGAATTCAGTATTCCTGACATCAAGCCCGTACATATTGTGGGCGAAATCTTCCATGGTAGACACATCAGGAATATTGCCGCTGTGAGAACTGATGAACAAAGGAAGATGACTTTCGTTACCGAATGCGACCAGAACATTGATCTGCTCGTAGGGATCATGCTCCTTGTTTGATCCCCATCTCACCCGTCTCAGGTACTGCGACATTGAAGAGAAGGAAGAGCCGTCAACACAGTAGGTATCCTCTGAGGGACGCAGGGCAGCCCAGTCTTTGAGAAAGTTCTGTCGGTCATCCTCCTCTACAGCATCAAGAATACGGGAAAGATTACCTGAGGAAAGACCTGAAGGAGCTGGAAGGGTATGAGTCCTGCTCCATGATTGAATAAGATAGAGGGAGTCTTCGTGATTGAGGCTCATGAACAGTGCAATTGAAAGAAGCTTGTCCCAGATGCCTGGCCAGTACTGCTTCAGCAGGGAAGTCACCTTCAGCTGCTGTGCGACCTGCATGAGTAGATATGAATCACCATGAGTCTTTCTGAATCCCTGAAGAATTTCTTTTGGACGACCTCTGGAGATTTTCGTGTTATTGAGCTGTTTTTCGAGTTCAGAAGGCTGTGGGTTTTCTTCGATACCGAGATCACGCTTTGCATCAATGGAGAGACCTTGGTAGTAGGCATTGGGTTGAAAGGACCCGTCAGCGAGGATCTTTCCATAGCTGATGCGCTTACTGGAAGCCTGTTTCCCATCGGCCATACGTTTTCTTGGCCCCTGACTGAACAGATAGACCTCACCGTTTGCTGCCTTCTGACGTAACACTTTTGACATACCGCACTCCCGAATGTTGTTATATTATTATAACTCACAATTCAAGAAAACACAATGTTTAAAAGCATAAAATGTATAGATTTATAAGATTTTTCGTCGCTGAGTTATAATTCAGAAGAAAAATTTAGAATATGAGTGGGCAGCAGTATGCGTTCCGGGTGATCCTTGATGAACCGGTTCACATGAGCCATTTTCTTATGGAGAACCTGACCGCTC
>JAFGUP010000293.1 GCA_016938475.1 Sphaerochaetaceae bacterium | reverse complement strand
TCCCGCTGCATCTCCGATACCCAGGGCTACCATCGCTGCCACTGAACGGTCTATGAACTGCTCGTCTGTCACTCTCTGCTGAGACTCACTCTCTTTTCTGCCACTAATCATCCTCTCGACTCCTTCTGTTGAACCCTCAACAGCTCTATCCAATCGGTACCGGTAACGTTTCCGGTAACGTTACCGAATCTTCCTAAAAAAAACATTCCTACCACCCCTTTACACCCTTCACAACAGGGAACGTACCGAGTCCCTTTCAACGAGATCAGTAGAGCGGACCACCTCCCTGTCCGAAGGGAACTCAGCGGCGATCTCCTCTATCAACAGATCGACTCCCGTCTCTCCCAGGGAGAACTTATGGGTATCGATCGTCGTGAGTTTGGGGTGAAGCAACCGCGAGATTTCAATATTATCATGTCCGAGGATAGAGATATCTTCGGGTATCCTTAAACCTCTCTCATAGATCGCATCGTATGCACCTGCCGCCATGATATCGTGGGAGACGAACACGGCCGTGGGTGGTAAACCAAGGTCGAGCAGTGCTTTCATGCAGGCATAACCGCTCCCTGCCTGATTAGTTCCACTGACAAGCAGAGCCTCGTCAAAGGCAATCCCACTGGATTCTAATGCTGAGCGGTACCCTGCGATCCGCTCCTTTCCCGACTGAGTCTGGTACCCTGTGGTGATATGAGCGATTCTAGTATGCCCCTTCTCGATCAGGTAGCTTGTTCCCATGAATGCCGAACGGTGGTTGTCCAGGGCAACAGTACTGATCACATTCGTACTGCTCTTGCGATAGATCTGAACAACGGGGAACCGTTCATTCTTCAACTTCTCGAGCTCCTCCTGATTCGCTTCGTTGAACGACAGGATAATCCCGTCCACCTGCTTGCTCCTCAGGAGTCTGATCGCTTCTTTTTCCACAGCGCTATCATGCTGGGTATCGAAGAACATCACCCGGTATCCATAGTGCTTTGCACGTGAGACTATCCCCCTGGCAAGCTCAGGAAAGCTGGCATTGGTGATGTCGGGAACGATGAAGCCGATTACGTTCGACTTCTGAAGCACCAGATTTCGGGCAGCACTGCTGGGAGAATAGCCGAGTTTCTCGATGGCATCGAGGACTGCCCGACGTGTCTTTGCATTCACATCGGGACGGTCATTGAGAACACGTGATACTGTCGTGATGGAAACCGAAGCTTCCTGAGCGATATCCTTGATCGTCACAGCCACAGGCTCTCTCCCTCCCTATACTGGTAACGATACCGGTAACGTTACCAGTACGTATCATCACTATACACCGGCTTCTGGGATAATGCAAGAAAAAAGCTGACAGAGGTATCCATCTACCCCTACCCTTGAAACTGGGTACATACGTATCAACATTGAGGGCATATAGAGAGCGGGAACAGAGCCTGTCAACCGGAAGAAATTTTTCACCCCGCATTGGCACCAGGAGCCGCCAAAAGGGCGGGTATCCACGGTACGGTAAAGGGTGGAGGAGAAAGGGTTAAGGG
>JAFGUP010000292.1 GCA_016938475.1 Sphaerochaetaceae bacterium | reverse complement strand
TCCAGTTCGGGATCGAGGTTTTCCTCTGTCCTGAGCAGAACCGTGGGAATGACATCGACGAGCCGTTTGGTCGAATCGAAGAAGTTGTTTCTGATGTTGTGGGCGTGCACCGCCAGGTCTTCCATTTCCTCGTTCACCTTCTGTCCTTCAAGGGCGCTGAATTTGTCCAGAATGTCCAGAATGCTTCTGTTCAGAAGGTCGTCCTGTCCCTTTTCCTCGATCAGGTGCTTTCCGAGGCTGTTCACGTCGGCAATGGTGGGGGGATAGATCTTGTATCCGTCCAGAGGGTTGGCGTAGGTGGCCTGGAAGACTCCCAGAATGATTCCCAGGGTCTTGGAATAAATCTCGGCGGGATGGTATTTCGCCAGGAAGCTGAAGCAGGTGGCAACTATGAAATAGTTGGGCTGTATGGAGCTCATGAAGAGGAAGGGGTCTCTGGTTCCCAGAAGGGCGTCTATGACGTGGTGATTTCTCACCCCCAGCACCTTGAGGAAAATGGGGTAGTTGCTGCTGGTGATGCCGATGCTGTTCAGATAGGTCGAGTAGGTCATGGATGCTTCGACGGCTTCGCTTGTCCGGCACCCCATAAGCCCTTTCAGGAGATTGTATTCTATGCCCGCTATTTCCTCTTTGGAATAGGTCATTTTCTTTTCAAAAAGTTCTTTCATCTCTCTGTATCTCCTTGGTTTAGTCTACGAAAAGCTGGGTAGGAGCGATTTCCTTGGCAATATAGTCCGACTTAACGAGCAATACCTGAGGAATTATGTCCTCCATCTTCTTTCTCTTGTCGAAGAAGAAGGTCCTTATGCCGTTCGCCTGGCGTGCGGTCTGTTCGATCGTCTCGTTCTGAGAGGTTCCGGCCAGCGCGCCGATCCTGTCCAGGATGTCCAGCATGCAGCGGTTATTCGCGTCATCCTGTCCCAGTTCCTTGTTCAGGTGCTTGCCCAGGTTGTTCACATCGTTGATGCTGACGTTGTAGATTCTGTATCCGTCTTTCGGGGAACTGAAGGAAGCCTGCAGAACACCGAGAATGATGGCCAGCGTCTTGGGATAGATTCCGCCGGGGTGCCACGCCGTCAGAAGTTTGAAGGCGTTGAGAATCAGGTAGTTGTTCGGGTGGATCGAACTGAGGAGAAGGAAGGGATCCTTGTCTCCGATCAGGGAATCGATAACCCAGTGGTTTTCAACTTCCAGAAGCCTCAGAAATAGAGGGTAATTGTCATTGGTCAGTCCAGACAGGCGGAGAAATCGGGCGTAACTGATAGATGCTTCAACTCCTTCGACAGTCCTGCAGCCAATCATGCGTTCGATGATGTTGATTTCAACATCCATGATGGATTCTTTACTCCATGCATCTTCGATGGCTTGTGCTTTCTGCTTATCCATTCAAATTCTCCTTCTCATAAAAGATTATAAGCAAGTTTTGACT
>JAFGUP010000291.1 GCA_016938475.1 Sphaerochaetaceae bacterium | reverse complement strand
ATGAATTTGACTCAATTCGTGCAGCTTTGCTCGAAGAGAACCCTACGATACGTGCCTTCATGCTCGATGAGACTCTTTCGTCTGAAGCTCTCCTTTTCGCGCTTCACACGCACTATGCTGCCAGGCTGGCAGAAGAATTCCCGCTTGGAGTCGGATACTACCAGAAAGAAGATGTTTCACTCGAGACATTTTACTCCCTTTCGTGGCAGGCTTTCGCTCTGATCCGGATTCTCGATTATATCGATCACGAGGGAGAGGAGTTTATAGACTGGAACCTGCATGGGCAGACACTCGTGAGCCGCCCGATTGAAATGCTCCGCCACTTCTTCCGCGGTGAGACTGAAGGTCTCACCCTTGATTTTGCTCACGACATGCTTCACCTGCTGAGGCAGTTGAACGGGGTCGACACTCAGGAGCTTCCTTCGAGGGACACTGTCCTTGACTGGATGGAACGTCATCCAAGTGGTCTGGACCGGGAGATTCTGCACCTCAGGGAACGCTCCCGGCAGCGCATAATAGACCTTCTGGTGGTTGATATCGATTCAGCTGAAAAACGATCACCGAGGTATTCGTTCGACGCTGAAGATACTGTGAAAGACAAGAGGAAGAAGGTTGAACAGTGGTGGAAGGAGGATACATTCCACCTTCGCTTCGCTGTGAGAAGCAGCGAACAACTTCTTCGGTATCTTGACTCTCAGGTGGATGAGAGACAGCTTGCAGTGATGAAGGAGGCAGAGGCAAAGGGTATTCCGATTTTTGCGACCCCTTATTTCCTTTCTCTTATCGTCGCTTCACCTTCCTCTAAATATACCATGAGTGACAGTGTGCTCCGGCAGTACCTGTTCTATACTCAGGATCTGGTAGATGAATTCGGTCAGATAAACGCATGGGAGAAGGAAGATCTCGTAGTTCCGGGAGAGCCTAATGCTGCAGGGTGGGTGCTGCCGAATCATAATATTCACAGACGGTATCCCAATGTCGCCATATTCATCCCTGACACCATGGGCCGAGCCTGTGGAGGCCTGTGTGCATACTGTCAGAGAATGTATGATTTCCAGAGGGGAAGGTTCAATTTCAATCTTGATCAGCTGCGCCCGAAAAAAGGGTGGAAGGAAGTACTTCATGAGTCGATGGTATACTTCAGGACCGATGAATACCTCTCTGATATCCTGATCACGGGGGGAGATGCGTTCATGAGTTCCCCCACTTCTCTGAAGACCATCCTTGATGCGGTTCTGACGATGGCACAGCAGAAGATCGAGGATAACGCCTTCCGCAGCGATTCTGAGAAAGTCGCTGAGATGAAGAGAATCAGATTGGGAACCAAGATACCCATCTATCTGCCTCAGCGTATCACTCGTGCACTCACCGATGTTCTCGCCGATACAGCCAGAAAAGCAAAGGAGATCGGTATTTCCCAGACAGTGGTACAGACCCATTTCTCATCTGCGATGGAAGTGACCGAGGATACCCGTGACGCCATCACGAGAATTCTGGCAAGCGGCTGGGCTGTAACGAATCAGGAGGTTTTCACTGTCTCGGCGAGTCGAAGGGGTCACAGTGCCCGGCTGCGACAGGTGCTGAATTCGATCGGGGTTCTTCCCTATTACACGTTCACGGTGAAGGGGTTCTTCGAGAACCGCCCACTGTTTGCCAATACAGCGCGTTCCATGCAGGAGCAGATCGAAGAGAAATCGATCGGCAGGATAGACTACAGATACTACAGTCAGCTCTCCGGTCTGATAAACGAACCTCAGATGATGGCAGATTCTCTGAAAGGAATCTATGAACATGACCAGATTCCCTTCCTTTCCACTGACCGGAACATGCTCAATCTTCCGGGACTCGGCAAAAGCAATACGTTCCGAACGATCGGGATCACAGAGGATGGGAGAAGGATCCTCGAGTTTGAGTTCGATAATACCCGTCCTCACTCGACGGTGACGAAAGATATGAAGTCTGTTATCATCATTGAAAGTAAATCAATCCTCCAGTACCTGAAGGATATCGAAGCCATTGGAGAGGATCGTAGTGAATACTGTACGATCTGGGGCTACAGTGTCGGAAGGACCGAGTCCCGCTCTCTCGTGTTCCCCCCGACCTATTAGGAGCAAGATGAGAATCAGATGCTTGATAGCCTGGCAGAGGCGAACATCGTTCCTGCGATCAGAGATATCGGGGTGAGTGAAGGTCTTGCTCTCATTGAACCCCTCGTAGACCGCGGGTATGGCGCGGTGAATATTTCACAACAGAGTACCTATGGGTTTGCCTTGCTGACCGAAGCGGTGAAACAGTTCCCCTCTCTCCTGTGCTCCCGCGGGTAACGTGAAGACGCTGGAAGCCTGTGAGCGAGCACTTAGAAGTGAAGCACACTTCATTCTCTCGCCCTTGTTTGAGACCCTGAGCTGGTCACTCTGTCTCAGGGTGAAGGTGTGCTGATACTCCCGGTTCTCACTGATGGAGAACTTGCCTCATCGTACCACCATTCTGCCGTTTCCCTGTACCCGGTAGTCTCTCTCGGTGGCATAAAGACTGTTCGGAAGCTTATGGACGAGTATGGCATCCGATCGTTCATAGCAGGGGCTCTGAATGCCGACACTCTCGATGACTGTCTTTCTCTTGATGATTTCTTGCGGCGACGGGCACGTGGATGATTGAAACATGACAGGATAGGCGACCTGTTTCGCGCTTCCTTCTGCAGCTGTCTGTGACCGGATTTCAGTTTGAGGGCTGATCGGCATAGGGACTATAGCTGTGTTGCAGAATCAGCATCGCTATCCGCTCCACAAGGCCGTGATGCTTGCCTGACTTGGGCGGTGGTCCCTTGTACTTCATCTTCTCCTCTGCATCAATCTGGGCATGCTCAGCATTATACGGAGGTGCGGATGAATGGTACCTCCGTGAGCATATGTTCCACCATACCCCTTTGCAGTTCTCTGCTGACAGTCTTGGAGTTCTTCTGCAAGATCTTTCCCAGTACAGTCGGACTCCGTTCCTTCCTGTAAAGTACTAGTTAAGTCTCAATCTCTCATCCCAGGAGAAGAGGCTTTCCTTGCAGTGTTCTTCCAGTGTAAGCGGTGTTCGTTCCATGGTGTCTCCGTGTGTTCTTTGAGGTGTTGTACTACCAAGAATAACACGGTTCCCATGGGATTCTCTTTTTTCTGTTCCTCTTCCCTTTTTAGGTGGACACTTTATGTTACTACTCGCGCCGCGTGAGTCGTTATCGTATTATCGTTTGACAACTCCAAAAAGGTGTGTAAGAATTATCGTGATGGGTGGAAACGCTTCCATTCAAGAAGTGCATAAGCGTATAGAATCCATCTCTCATCAAAAATGCTATCACAAAAGGAAAAGGAGAGAACTATGAAAAGAATGATGCTTTCACTGTTTATCATCATGCTTCTCGCATCGCCCCTGTTCGCCGGAGGGGCGCAGGAAGCTGCAGAAGAGGAGAGCAACGTTGTGCGGGTGTTCGGTGCGTTCGTTGACGAAGAGGCTCGCAGGTTCGAAGAGGCTATCAGGCCGTTCGAGGAACGGACAGGGATCGATGTGATCTACGAAGGATCTTCGGAATTCGAAACGCTGATAAGCGTTCGAGTCGAAGGAGGAAATCCTCCCGACATCGCAGCACTTCCTCAGCCTGGTCTGATGAAGAACTTTGCCTCCAAGGGCGTTCTTGTACCGATGTGGTCTTCACTCGAGGATGCCGTTGATTCCAACTACGCTTCTGTGTGGAAATCTCTCGGTTCGTTCGAGGGGACTCCCTATGGAGTATTCCACCGAGTAAATGCGAAGAGTTTTGTCTGGTACCCGAAAAAGGCCTGGGACGCAGCCGGCTATGAGGTCCCAACGACCTGGGCAGAGCTCGAGGCATTGATGGATCAGATGGTGGCTGACGGTGTGAAACCGTGGGCTGTCGGAATCGAGTCAGGCGGAGCTACCGGGTGGGCTGGTACCGACTGGATCGAGGATATCATGCTGAGAACGGTTGGACCCGATGTATATGACCAGTGGGTCAGCAATGAAATCCCGTTCAATGATCCTGCAGTGAAGGATGCATTCGAAATCCTCGGTGATATATGGCTCGATCCTGCATATGTCTACGGTGGTGCAAACACGATCCTTACCACCAGTTTCGGCGATGCTCCGAGCCCGATGTTCTCAGACCCGCCGAAGGCGATGATGCACAGACAGGGAAATTTCATCACAGGTTTCTTCCCTGATGATATTCAAGCGAACCTGGAAGAAGAAGTTGGCGTATTCCCTCTTCCCTCCATCAATCCTGAATTCGGAATTCCCGTGCTTGGTGGTGGAGACCAGTTCGTGGTGTTTAACGATAGTCCTGCTGTCAGACAGTTCATGGAGTTCCTGGCAACCTGGGAATCCGGAGAACTGTGGGCACGAAGCGGTGGAGCTCTCTTTCCCTATAAGAACCAGGATCTCAGCGCATATCCCAACGAGATCGAACGGTCGCTGGCAGAAGCTCTTGTGAATGCAAAGGTGTTCAGATTCGATGCTTCTGACCTGATGCCTGGTCAGGTTGGAGCGGGTACTTTCTGGAGTGGAGTCGTTGACTGGCTCACAGGTAAGAATCTTGACAGTGTCCTGTCGGACATCCAGAAATCGTGGCCGTAAAAGAGTACTCATCAAAGATCGTATGCGGTTCTTAGCGGAACCGCATACCTATATGAAGACGCAGAGGCAAACCGTATGAATACAAACATCACACCTGCCGGAGATTCCAAAGAAAGAGGGAATACCTTTCTCGTCTCTTTAGGACGTCTGGCGGTATCAATATTCATCCCACTCGTGGCATTCGCCGTTCTCTGGGCTGGATTTATCTTTCTCAGGGACAGTAATGCTCCGCAGACCATCATAGCTCTGGTTGCTATTATCTGGGGAGTCGGGGGAGTAGCACTTTTATTCTGGGTCACCGATTACGTGGTCAACCGAATGCCGATTGTGGTTGCGAAGAAAATCCAGCCCTTCGTGTTCGTCGGTCCTGCCATAGCGATTCTTGCATGGTATCTGTTCATACCGACCATGCGATCCCTCTATCTCAGTTTCTTCGGGCCCCAGTCGACCAACTTCGTGGGTTTGAAGAATTATATCTATGCATTCACCGATTCCAGGATGCTTGAGGCGTTTCGGAATAATCTTCTGTGGATCATTCTCGGTACCGGTGGAGCGGTAGGCTTCGGTCTGCTTATAGCACTGCTGGCTGACCGTGCCAAAGGGGAGAAGTTCTTCAAGAGTCTCATCTTCATGCCGATGGCGATCAGTTTCGTCGGTGCAGGGGTCATCTGGCGTTTCATCTATGCGTATAAACCCCTGGGAGAGGCTCAGATCGGCATTCTCAACGCGATTGTCACGTTGTTCGGCGGGGAACCGCAGGCATGGTTCACCATTCGCGGACTGAATAATGTATTTCTTATCGTGATCCTTGTCTGGCTTCAGACCGGGTATGCGATGGTCATTATATCAGCTGCACTCAAGGGTGTACCTTCCGCCATCATTGAGGCGGGTAGGATCGATGGTGCAAGTGAACTGAGGGTGATTCGATCGATCATCATTCCCTTCATAGCGGGAACACTGGTGACGGTCTCGACTACTATCATTATCCTGTCTCTGAAAATCTTCGATATCGTATTCACAATGACAAACGGCAACTATGGTACCGAGGTTATTGCGAGTATGCAGTACAAACAGATGTTCAGGTTCTATGATTACGGCAGGGGCTCTGCAATCGCTATAGTCCTTGTTATCGCAGTCATTCCTGTAATGTGGTACAACCTCAGACAGTTCTCGAAGAGGGAGGGATTCTGATATGGCTGGAATACACAAACAATCAAAATGGACCTATCTACTTGTTCTGATCCTACTGGGTATCGTCATCATATGGAGTATCCCCATCTTCGGACTGCTGGTATCCTCCGTGCGTCCCCGAGATGAAGTGATGTCAACCGGGTGGTGGCGAGCTCTGGAGAGTGAAGAGGGATTCACCCTGGACAACTACCGGCAGGTTCTCGGTGGAAGTGATCAGACCTTTGTCAATGCAAGTGGTGAGACGGTGAGAGCTTCAGGCGACAACCTCACTCAGGCCTTTATCAATTCACTGACCGTTACGATACCTTCGGTCATCATTCCCATTCTCATCGCTGCTGCAGCAGCCTTCGGTTTTGCATGGCTGGAGTTTCCCGGAAGGAAATTCTTTTTCACCCTCGTCGTGGCTATCCTCGTCGTGCCGCTTCAGATTGCCCTGATACCGATCCTCAGAGACTATCAGACTCTCGGGCTGACCGGATCCTATCTCGGTATATGGCTGGCACATACGGGTTTCGGCCTTCCGCTGGCGATCTACCTCCTGTATAACTACATCAGCACCATCCCGAAGGATATCTTCGAATCTGCGTTTCTTGACGGAGCTCGACCGATGGTGGTCTTTGCTCGTCTGGTGCTTCCACTTTCCGTACCGGCCATTGCATCGCTGGCGATATTCCAGTTCCTGTGGGTATGGAATGATCTGCTCGTAGCACTGGTATTTCTCGGAGGAACCAATGATGTGGCCGTGCTGACGCAGAAACTTGCTTCCATGGTCGGTTCTCGTGGACAGGACTGGCATCTTCTTACCGCTGGAGCCTTTGTCACAATGGTGATTCCTCTTGGAGTCTTCTTCTCTCTGCAGAGATATTTCGTGAAAGGTCTTATGGCGGGAAGCGTCAAAGGATAAAACATGGAACAGCGGAAATTCCTGATGAGAGACGATGCACGCGCGTTGGAGGACATCGGTCGGTACGAGAGTCTGTACTCGATAGGAAACGGAAATATCGGTGCCAGGGGCTATCACCTTGACCGGTCAGTGGTTCATCACTCTGCTCTCTATATGAACGGGTTGTATGAAACAAGCGCCATCCGGTATCCGGAGGACGCTTATGGACTCGCACGGGTGAATCAGACTATGGTTGAACTTCCTGATGTGAGGCAGTTCACCATTTTCATCGGCTCTCAGCGAGTTTCTGTCGATACCTGCGTTGCCGGTACCTATCAGCGGGAACTTGATTTTACAAGCGGACTGTTCTCCTACAGATATCACTGGGAGGGCAGTTCAGGTCTTGAGGCTGATGTGTCTGTTGAGGCTCTTATTTCCATGCACCGTACCTGTCTGGGAGGGGTCAGGATATCTGTGCGCTGTAATGGCAGTAACAGAATTACGATCCATCATGAAGTCGGCTATGATACGACTGACAATGAAGAAAGCACAGATCCAAGAAAACAGACAGCTCATGTTCAGCCTTTGGAACTTGTCTCCAGCTCGTTTTTCACAGACGGAAACCATGCTTCCTTTGGTTTTCGCACGGGGTTTAGGACACAGCAGAGCACAATAGCAGTGACGGCATCTACATTCGATACGTTTGATAGTGAGAACCTTACTTCATCACCTCAGCGTGATTCCCGTGATTACCCTCACCTCGTGTACACCTTCCAAGGAAGTGAGGTGACCTGTTCTTCCTTGTTCGCTTACATGAGTGAGAAGGAGGAGGGAGCCCGGGTTCCGGATGAAACGATTGAGAAGAACGAAAATCTGCTGCGAACTCTATCCTTCGATGATCTGCTGCAGGAACAGAGGGAACATTATCGTGCCTTCTGGGATGTGCATACTGTCGAGATAGAAGGGGCGGAAGATCTTAACGAGGCGATGCTGCTTAATATCTTTCAACTCCACCAGTCGGTTGGAACAGACGGTCGAAGCAGCCTGTCTGCAAAGGGGATGACCGGGAGTGGCTATGAAGGGCATTACTTCTGGGACACAGAGATCTACGGGATGCCGTTTTTCACGCTTACCAGCCCGTACACTGCCAGATCTCTCATTTCGTATCGTATCCGCATTCTCCAGAAAGCACGAGACAGGGCCCGGGAAATGAATCAGAAAGGTGCGTTATTCCCATGGAGGACTATCAACGGGCTGGAAGCGTCCTCATATTTTCCAGCCGGGACGGCACAGTATCATATCAACGCAGATATCGCATACAGTATATTCAGCTATCTCGATATCACCGGGGATGACTCGATACTTGAAGAGGGAGCCCTTGAGCTTCTTTTCGAAACTGCACGATTCTATGCAGACCTCGGCTTCTTCAATGAAGCCGAAGGGGGAGCTTTCTGTATCAATCAGGTGACCGGGCCGGATGAGTATTCTGCGCTGGTTGATAACAATACCTATACGAATGCAATGGCATCGTATCATCTTGAGCGTAGTGCTGGACTGTATGGGGAGCTTGCAACTCATTCGCCAGATATGTTGAACCGGGTGTGTGAAGCCATCGCTCTCAACGTAGATGAGGTGAAGATCTGGAAGCGGGCAGCCCAGGAGATGCGACTGCCGTATGATGAACAGCTGGGGATCTATGCACAGGATGAGCGTTTCCTCTCACGTGAGAAATGGGATGTAAAGAAGAGGGGAGAGATCCTTCACCCGATGCTTCTGCACTATCATCCCCTGGTAATCTATCGTCATCAGGTGATTAAACAGGCAGATACAATCCTTTCCATGTTCCTCCTTCCTGATCGATTTGCTTCCTATGATGTGAAGCGTTCGTATGATTATTATCATCCTCTCACCACGGGAGACTCCTCATTGTCTGCCTGCATAGAGGGAATCGTCGCATTCTCCTGCGGGTACGAGTCCAGCGGGTATCAGTATGCTGTACAGACGATCCTGATGGACAGGAAGGATCTGCACCATAACACTCAGGATGGACTCCACACGGCAGCAATGGGTGGAGCATGGATGGCCATAGTGTATGGAATGGCCGGTTTAAGGTTGATTGACGGGATACCAAAGTTCAGGCCGCTGCTTCCTGCAGGTATACGACGAATCGGTTTCAACCTTCTCATCCAGGGCAGTCTCCTCAAGGTAGATATCAGCCCTGAGACAACTCGGTATCAGTATGATGGAAACCTTGTCCTGTATCACCGCAGCGAAAGACTTCAGGTGAATGCAGAGGGAGTTGAAGTCTCTTCAAAGCCTAGTCTAAAAGCTGTTGTCTTCGACCTTGACGGGGTGATCACAAGTACCGATGAGTACCACTACCGGGCCTGGGACCGGCTGTGCAAAGAGCAGGGATGGCACTTTGATCATGCTTTGAACGATCAACTCAGGGGAGTGAGCCGCACAGATTCTTTGAAGATCATAGCACGGGATAACCGGGTGGATCTTACAGAGGAGCAGGTTTCCGTGATGAGTGATACGAAAAACAGGTGGTACCGTGAATCTTTGGGAGACCTCAGCTCACACGATGTTCTGCCCGGGATACTGAGGTTCCTTGCAGAACTGAAGGAACAGGGAATTGCTACTGCTGTTGCTTCTGCTAGCAGAAATGCTTCGTATATCATCAGCAAACTTTCTCTTGATTCCTGGTTTGACTACATAGTGCCGGCTGCTGAAGTGATCAGGGGAAAGCCCGACCCGGAGGTCTTCCTGCGTGCCGCTCAGGCCTTGTCTCTCTTTCCTGAAGAGTGTCTGGGTATAGAGGATGCGCCTCCCGGTATACAGGCTATACGCTCTGGCGGGATGAGCTCTGTCGGTATCGGAGACGCTATTGATCCTTCTCAGTGTGATGTCGTCTTCAGAACGACCGCAGAGATCTCTTTCGATAGATGTCTTGAACTGTTCGGGTGAGAAAGCTGCTGTCACTCACGTGTCAAAGTCGATAAGAGTCGGATACACTACAGTTTGCCTCTCTTCTGGCAGTTCATGTTTGACGATGAGTCGTATCATGCTCTCTGCTGCTACGTGTCCGATCAGTGCAGGGTTCTGGCTTACCGTTGAAATCTGCAGATGACGGGTAAGCGAGATTCCATCGTACCCGATGACTCTCACTGAAGCGCCTCGTTCCCTGATAGCTCTGGAAACTCCCACTGCGATATCGTCACAAAAGCAGAAAATACCGTCATAGACACCTTCTTCCACTATCTTGCTGCCAAGAATGTATCCATCGTTCTCATTAAGGCGGGAATGATACATGCCGATCTTTTTTTCTACACCCAGTTCTCTCATGCGGTCTACAAACCCAGAATATCTCAACGTATCCTGATCGCCCTCTGGAGTGATAGCAATGTAACACGGTGAGACAGATCCTTTGTTCACGAGGTATTCGGCCGCTAGAGCCCCTCCTTGATAACTATCACTGAACACACAGAAAAACCCCGGGATGTTGATACCGACGTAGATGAGGGGAACGTGACAGCGGGAAAGAATCTCGGTCTCAACCTCCTCAAGGGAAAAGGCGAAGACGAAGAGATAGGATACCTGGGCATTCAGTACCTTTTGGATTGTGTCGGGGTCATGACGCTCGTAGTTGAACAGCAATACGTCATAGCCTCTTCCCCGAAACTGGTGGAACATCTTTTCAAAAATCTCCATGAAGAAGTGGTTGGTGAGGTCAGGCAGAAGAATCCCGATCGTGATACGGTTTGATTCTTTTCTAGCCAGGCCTCGTGCGTTGATATTCGGAGAGTATCCTTTAGCTTTTATGATATCCAGGACTTTTTCCCGGGTAGATGGTTTTACATTCGGGGAGTTGTTGAGGACACGTGATACAGTGCCGACTCCCACTCCGGCTTCCTCTGCGATGCAGGAAATAGTTATTTTATTTCTTTTCATATAATAATATAATACAACCCTACCTTCACACCGTCAACACAGGAACCCTCTGTGGTTCAGAGAATCGAAACCGTCGATTCAGAGAATCGAAACCGTGGTCCAGAATCCATGTTCCAGAATATCCAGTGAACGTACCCCTGACTGGATGAGGAGATCCTCTGTACTTGAGAAGCTGAAATCGAGGTGGTCACTCCGGTGGGCGTCACTATTGAGCATCAGGGGAATGGATAGTTCCGTACACATGCGAATCATCTCGGGGGATGGATAGACCTCACTGGTTGCACCCCGTGCTACGCCGCCAGTGTTCACTTCGATCCGCACATCGTGTTTCGCGGCACGATGAAGGAACGATACCCATGCTTTTTTATACCATGGGGAAGCTGGCTCGAAAAAACGCCCATCCCTGTTATGTTTTTTAATAAGATCGCAGTGCCCGAGGATGTCGAACGTATGTGAAGAGATCATACGTTCCTGAAGGGAGAAGTAATGGCCTGCAAAGTGCTCCATGCTTCCGTTGAAATTATCTTGAAGGAGACTCGTGAACTCTTCTATCGGCCCGTCTATGGAAAGATAGGCTCCACTTTTCTTGTGTTTCATCAGATGGACCGAGGCAATCGTGTAGTCCAGCTGTTCAATGTACTCACTTCCTGCAAGCGTATTGGTGTCTTCCAGATAATCAAGCTCAAGTCCAGTGTAGAGCTCTATTCTGTCCCGATAGACTTCCTTGAGTCGTTTTAGTTCACCCAGGTAGTAGGGGAAGTCAGCCTTTTTCATATGCCACTCATCCTCAGTTTCAATGGGTGTGTGACAGGAAAAACCCAGGGCAGTGAAGCCTTTCGATATGGCACTGAGGACAATCTCTTCCATAGTCCCTTGACCATCGTCGAGTCCGCAATGTGTATGGTAGCTGCCGGTGATTCGTGATCTGCTCATGATTTTATTATACGCGAAAAAGTCGACTCTGCGGAAGACCCCAGCTCGTACCCGGGATGTGGAACACTTTTTCAATTCCTATAATGATTACAAATATTCTTTGCATGTATTTTGACAAGGATGTAAATTAGTGTATACTGGTAGATAAGAAAGGAACACAATGAGTCGAACAGTGGGATCTGTGCGGCCGTGTATATACAGCAATAGATTTTACAGCAGTGTCGTGAGTGAATTAGAATCAGAGATCTCAATGATGATAGATCAGCGGCAGAGAGAGTCTTGTCAGTTTGATGAGATCTTTGCCGCTGTCCTTCCTCATGCGGGCCTTGTATATTCTAACCGGGGCAGTTCCAGCGTTTTTGCACATCGGGCGAAACCTGTCTCCTTTGCACTGATCCTTGCTCCTTCACACCACTACCATATACTGTCAGATCGTCTGGTGGGGGATTCATATACGGCCTACCACACACCACTTGGTGATTTGAGTCACAATCCACTCGACATCAGCTATTCTTTTACTATCAACAATTCATTCACGAGCATAGAACATGCTGTAGAGATGCCTTTACTTCATCTTGCCTACCAGCAGAAGAGACAGGGCTCTGATATCGGGGTCGAAGTGCTTCTTACCTCCTCCTTCAGTTCTTCTCTCAAAGCGGATGCTGTTGCACTTTCCATTCATGAAGCAATGAAGCGAAAAGGGATTGCACTGGAAGAGACGCTGTTTCTTGCCTCGACAGATATCACTCACTGGGGGAACCTGTATGTCAACACTCCCTACAGTGAGATGCCTGAGAATGAGATTCTCGCACATGTGCAGAAGGACGACGCTGATACAATTCAGTCGTTCATTGACGGGTCGGCTCCAGTATCTCGCCCTCCGCAGTCGACGATGTGCGGGTACGGCGCATTCACTATTCTTTCTCGCCTTGCGCGTCTGAGTGGTTTGAAGGGAAAACTTCATGACTACTATACATCAAAAGATATCGTGCCGGGTGGAGACTCTTTCGTTACCTACGCATCGGTACTGTTCGGGAGGTGATCCATGAATGAACATCAGATTCTGATGCTCACAATCGCTCATGAAGCGATAGTCGAGGATCTTATCGGGTACACCCCTTTTACCTATATGCTCATCAAACAGGATCCTCCCGCTGAACTTCAGAAAAGCTCCGGGGTGTTTGTGACGGTACAACAGGAACAGTCACATCGACTCAGAGGGTGTATCGGGAGTACGGGAGAGGGCTCCGTTCCACTGTATGAAAGCATCTATACCATGGCAAAGAAGGCAGCTTTTCAGGATCCCCGTTTTCGTCCTTTGAAAGTGGATGAGTTGAAACATCTTACCCTTTCTGTATCGATTCTGTCACAGATTCGGGAGATTGAGGATGTTAATACGATACGACTTGGCACTGACGGAGTGATCTATCAGTATGAAGGACGAAGTGCACTCTTTCTTCCCGAGGTGGCAGTTGAACAGAACTGGACACTCGAACGCATGCTCGGACAGTTATGCCTGAAAGCCTCCCTCCCCCCGACGTTCTACGCCTCCGGCAGGGGAACCTACTTTACGTTCACTACTACGAGGGTATCAGGAAGAATCGGTGGGTGAAGTTCGACGCTGTCCGTATTGTTATCGCTCCTGCCGCCTTGGTGACGGTGATATAGGATTGTGCAGAGTCATTCGGAACGACAGAGGGGTCTTCAAGGCTGTCAGCTCTCAATGCTATGGAGTCTTGCACATCGATCCGATCGAAAAAAAGCCACTGTATCATTTCTATCCCGAGTTATTAACATGTTCTATAGGGATGACAGGGTGTAACCTTTTCTGTGATTTCTGCCAGAACCACTCACTCGTGCAGGGTGAAGGTGTTGGAATGAAGGCCTTTACTGTTTCTGATCTGCTTGCAGCAATCGACACAAGCAGATCACCTATCATCAGTTATACCTACTCAGAACCCATCGTATGGCAGAGTTCGGTACTGCCTATCGCAGAAAGCGTTCATCACAAAGGTCTTCTCAATGTGCTGGTGACAAACGGAACCTTTTCTCAGTGGTCACTGAACAACCTTCAGATGTTGATTGACGCGCTCAATATAGACCTTAAGGGTGATGAACAGTTCTATCGGGAGATCTGTCACGCGAAGGGAGCGTATCAGTCAGTGGTGGATTCTATCGACTTCTGGGTGAACCATACAGAGAGTATCGTAGAAGTGACCACTCTCGTCATCGAAGGATTTCATACACCCGGTTGGGTCAGGGAGACAGGGTGCCTGCTGAAAGAAATCGGTGTCAAGGTCTGGCATCTCTCACGGTTTTTTCCTGCCTTCCGGATGGCAGATAGAGCTCCGACATCACCCTCCTGTATGATAGAGTGCTTCGAAGAAGCACAGAAGAGCGGTGTAGATCATGTCTATATGGGTAATATGGAGCATCCCAGTACACATAGTCTCAGGTGCCCTCAATGTTCCAAACTTATCCCTCGAAAAGCGTTGAACGAACTGGCAGATTCCTGCCATCGTCTGAATTGCCCCCGGTGTGGCTCTCCGCTATACGGCCGATACGGCACTATCGATGTGTGAGATAGCCTCGAATTTTCTCGACAACAAGGATTATGGGTGGCAGTATGATCAAAGTCGATGCCATTGTGGCCAGGAGGCTTACTGAAACGAGGATCCCGAAGTATCGAATGGGAACATAGGAGCCGAAAGCAAGCATCGAAATTCCAAGAACGATCGCAGCAGTGGTGAGGAGGATGGGTCGTGCTGTCTCATGGATGGTGGCACGCAGGTGCAGAGCTGTACGGGCGGGCCCCGATGAGTTCACCTTCTGTTTGTAGCGGATCAGGAAATGGATCGCATCATCAATCCCTACCCCGATAATGACGCTTGTGAAGGTGATGGTGATGATGTCGAACGGAATATGTGTGAAGAACATGAACACGTAATTCGCCATGATCCCCACAATGATGGGTATGATGCTGTAGATACCGAACAGGAGTGATCTGAAGGAGAACACAGAGATAAGGAAGACCAGAATGAATGATACGGTTGTGGCACGTCTCTGATCCTCCCTGATTGAATCCGAGAATAGAATAGCATCGGTACCGTCTCCCCAGATGGTCATCTCGACACCTTCGCTCAGGAGTGATGCCTGAGAGTGGATGATCTCATTCAACCTCTTGGCCGAGGCCACTGTCTGCAGGTCACCTTCACTCGAGTCCCATGCTCTGAGCGTGATGGTTATCTGGTTTCCATCTTCACTGATCAGGAGCCTGAAAGCCTCCTCTGTGCTTGAATCCTGGCTGAGGATGATCATGAATCGGTTCAGAAGATGTATCAGTCCTGTTGAAGAGGGGATTTCACTTTTTCCGGTATAGATCCTGTTCATGAATGCCACATACTGCGCATAGCTCATGATCTTCGAGATATCTTCAGTCTCTGCAGCAAGAGCCTGCTCGAACCGGTAGGTCTGCGCAAGGACCTCCGGTCTGAGAAAATACCCCTTTTCCCCTTCAGGTGCCTGCAATGTGATGTAGTGGTTGTGAATCCCTTTGAATTCTCGTGTGATTGCCAAAGAGTTTATGATCAGAGGTTCTTTACGAGGGAAGTAATTCATATAGTTTGTTTGAAGCCCGATGGAGTTCCGTGTCAGCAGGAACCCGACGAGAATCCCCAGGGCAAGGATGAGATAGACTGGCCATCTTCGTATGACGAGCCGCGATAGTCCTTTACTGATTCGACTGATGAAGCCGTGCCGGAAGTGTCGCAAGTGGTGAGTTCTCGGAGCTGAGGTGATAGCGAGAACTGCAGGGAGATAGGTGACCGAAAGAAGCGCGCAGAAGGTGATGCCTATCGAGACTGTTATCCCGAACTCCTTGAAGGCATCTGTCCTCGCCGTCAGGAGGGAGAGGAAACCTACGATATCGGTGATACACGCGAGCATGATGGTCCTACCGATCTTTGCTACTGAGGTCTGTATATAGTTGATATCACCCTCATGATAACTTTGAAAATATTCGGTCAGTACATGGATGCTGTAAGAGGATCCGATGGTGAGAACGAGCACTGGTGTGACGATGTTGACCACAGTAAGGCGGAATCCCAGAAGCGCCATAACTCCCAGAGTCCATATGATACCTACCACTGAGAGGCTGAAGGGGATGAACGATGCCCGTTTAGCCCGGAAACTGATGAAATAGACCCCCAGGATGACCGCAAAGGAGAGGCTCAGGAGGGTAATGAGGTCGTATGAAAGGTATTCCATGATCCTGTTCGTGATGGTGATCTCCCCGATTGAGGAGATGTGTGCCAAAGCCCTGACAGGTTCGAAGATCTGTTCAAAATCGGCAAGGAGAGCTTGTTCATTATTTCTTACTTTGAATGAGAATATCAGCGACTCCATGTCATCGGAAACGAACAGACCTGAAACGATGTCGTCATTCATCGCCCGTTTCTCAAAGAGCTCTGCTCTTTCCCGGGTCCATAGGTTCTCCTTCGATTCGGGTAGAATGGGCACTGTTACCAGACGAGCACCCTTCTTTTCAATCGTCGAATAATCGAACACTGAAGAGATTTCTCCCACATCGGGGTGTTCCTCCATTGCAAGAAGAGCTGTATGGATGGATTCGAGCACAGGTGCACTGAACAGTTCAGGGCTTGTGACCATCACGATATAGTCAGAAGGAAATGCCTCTTCACCCTTCCCTTGAATCTCGAAGAGGTTATTCGATGCAGGAATCATGTCTGAGTAATCGGCACTGAACTCAAGACCCGCGAAAGCAGTGAGGCCAAGGGCAAGGGTCACGGTAATGATGATGCTTACAGTAGCACGGGAATGGGTCTGGACTGTCTCGATGAGTCTCTCTACTTTCTTAAACATACCACCTGATTGTATATATGAATCAGGTGGTAATGCAAGTTGTCACAAGAGTGTTTGTGAGCAGTAAAAAAGAAAGCTATGGCTCTGAGTACAGTTCCAGTGAATAGAGAAGAACTGTTACCAGAGCGGTGCCTGGTGGCTATCTGTACCGACGCTTTTCCTTCTTGGGTGGCTTATTCCTGCTGAAACGATCATACTTCTGGTGACGCGCGAGGTGTTTCCCGTTGGGGCTGTCAGTTCGAGCTCTGGTTACGACCGGTTTTTCCCCTTTGGAGATTTTCTTGAACGCATTCAGAATCGCATGAGCGGCCCCTTCTTTTGCGTTTACAAAGGAAAAGTCTTCCATGACCGACACATCGTTGATCTCATGATCTCTCACATGAGCGTGTTCCTTCAGGAACTCCACCAGGAGTTTTCGTGTCATGCCGTGGGCATATCCCCGGGCTACAAAGAGGCGCACCTCATCCTGCTGAGTTCTGCCCGGTTTTCTGTCACTTCGCTGATACTCTTCTCTTCGGGGCGCCTGAGGATCATGAATCGGCTGGTAAGAGTGGACGTTGAGGTCCCCGATGTAGTTGAGGGAAAGGAGGGTGGTAACTACCTTGTGAGGTGCATCGAGTTCGAGAAGTTCAAGAGCCATTTCCTGAAACGGGAGGTCGTGTGTAGCTTTCAGCCCTTCTACTATGGTATCCACGATGCGCTGTTTCTTCATTGCAATTATCTTGTCAGCATCGGGAATTCTCACCTGCTCGATATCGGCACCGATATTCCTTTTCAGATAGGTGAACCGGCGGGATTCACTTGGGGTGACGAAGGTTATGGCAGAGCCCTTTTTGCCAGCTCTTCCAGTTCTGCCGATTCTATGTATATACGTTTCGGGATTCTGAGGAATCGAATAATTTATCACATGCGTGAGATCCTGGACATCGATACCGCGTGCAGCGACATCAGTAGCCACGAGGATCGTGATCCTCCTTTCCCTCAGCTTGTGCAGGATCAGTTCTCTCTGACGCTGTGCCAGGTCCCCATGGATGGCTTCGGCGTTGTAACCGCCAGCGATAAGTTCTTTGCTCAACTCATCACTCTCCATTTTCGTGCGGCAGAATACAAGGCCATAGAAATCTGGCGAGATGTCAATGATCCGGGTGAGAAGTTCCTTTTTGTCCGAAGGCCTGACTACATAGTAGTACTGACTCGTTGCAGACAGGGTCTTCGTTTCCCGTTCGATCTCTACCAGCTCATAGCGTCTCATGAATCGTTTTGCAAGTGAAAGTATCGCGGGAGGCATGGTGGCACTGAACAGAAGCATACGCTTCTCCTCTGGAGTTGAGGCCAGGATCATCTCTATATCTTCGATAAATCCCATATTCAGCATTTCATCGGCTTCATCAAGAACGGCAAACGAGATGTTCTCAAGAGAGAGGGTGCCCCGTTTCATATGGTCCATCACCCTTCCAGGTGTTCCCACGACGATATGGACGCCCTTTCTGAGCCGTCTGATCTGCAAGTCCATTGAAGCCCCTCCGTAGACCGGTAGTATCTGAAGGTGCTTTGAGCCCTTCATCGACTCGATCTCCGAGCTCACCTGCATGGCAAGTTCTCTGGTAGGGCACAGGACGATTGCCTGTACGACATGTTTTGACTCATCGATGGTTTCAAGGATCGGAAGTGAGAAGGCGGCGGTTTTACCTGTGCCTGTCTGTGATCGGCCTACGACATCGCATTTTTCCTGCAACAGCAGGGGAATGCATACAGCCTGAACGGCTGTGGGGGTGACAAAGCCCTTTGCTTCGAGAGCCTTCAGTGTTCTCTCTGATAGCCCGAGAGCGGCGAATGTATCTGTGGTTTGCATGTAACTCCTGAATATATCACAACATCTGGGTGTTGTTGATATATTGGCCCCACTGTATCTGAATGTGCCGATATTTGCAATACAGTAGCACTCTACTCGTGAAGCATTCCAGATCATCCCACAAAATATCTCTTTACCTGCATACGGGATGCCTTCAGATGCACTGGCGAAACTTCTCCAGAACCCTGGATTTCCCTGATACTCGGATTATTTCTGCTCCGGGCAAGCAGAAATGTTCTATGGTCGGTTCTTTTTGGTATCAGGAGGTACTACAATGGGTCGACAATCCAGGAATGGAAGTACCGAGCATATCTGCACGTATCATCCAGATACCGAAAAGGTTCTGTTTCTATGGTGTGCCGGGTATAGCATGATGCGTATAGCTCGGATTCTGAGATGTCCTGTCTCCTCTATCCAGGCCTGTATCCACACATTGAACGAAGATACAGGTTACTGTCTGCCGGTCAATACCGGTTGTAGACATTCTCTGCAAATCCTGCCAGGCGAGTGACCGGTATTCGTATGCCTTCATCGAGGATGAGTGAACCTTCGAAGAAGCCGAATACCTGATGCTGGTCAGATCTGATTGCCACCAGGTTAGTCAAAGATGTCCGGTCTGCCACGGGATGGAAGGTAAGCTCGACCCGTCCCTGATCATCGGTGATCATCCACTCGTTAAGATACGAATCACCCGGGATGTCGAACGATATCTCGCCGATCTTGTGTATCCGCTCGTTATAGATTATGGCATTCTCACTGGCAACCGACCGGTCGGAGAACCCGTAACCGAAGTTGAACCCGTAGGGAACGCCATCCTGGAATCCAGAGGCTGAAGCCCAGTACCACCTGTTGCGGTAGGTCCATACTCCACGACCCCAGTCAAGTACTCCCAGAGCTGTGTCCGGTGTGAGTTCGTAGGTCTCATCCCCTATACGCACAGTCCCGCTTGCTCCCATGGGATTGATCTTCTCGTTGAGGTAGAAGGCTTTTCTGTTCTCTTTCCAGCTTGTCGCAATGTTCATCGATTCCTGCTGAGGGACCTGGATGAGGGTAATGTCGAGATCAACGCCTGTGTTGTGGCCGTTCAGAGTAAGGTCAGGCGCACCGGCGAGGATCCTGCGAACCTCGCCCCGTCTGCTGTAGGCGATTCGAAGCGCACTGTTCGCCCATCCGACTTCGCAGTTGCCTGAGTGGGAGCTTAAGCCGTGGCGTCCGAGAGGGAGGACCGAGAGAGCATCGCTCTGTGCCCACTTTCCGGTTTTTCCGTCCACGACCGCAATCGCAAACAGTCCGGCGTAACCCAAGTCACTGAAGGTTGTGGTGACCCACAGATTATGTGTATACGAATAGACTGCATAGTAGTCCCATTCCTTGATCCGATATTTCGGTGATCTGATACGCTTTCTCTCGTAGTGCAAGTATGGGTAACGGGACCATCCCGGTTCTCTTAAAAGTCCTTTTCTGTCGTGAAGTAGACCTTTTGATAGAATCTCATGCTGTTTCATAGACTCCTCCTAGAAGTTGTTTCTCCATAGTCGAATCTACTTCCACCATCGAGGCTTCCAGCGAGTCTCTCAGCTGTGGAAGGGTGGAGCATCCGATGATGGCGACTACAGGGAACGGTGAATTCAGAAGTGATGAAAGCGATACGGCTGCCGGTGAGTATCCTGTCTGGTCACATACGGAACGGACCCTTTCGAGCATTGTCAGGTTTCTTTCATCGACAAAACGACTTCGCACCTTCTCAGGAAGTGAGTCGATTCCTCCTTCGATTCCTTTCGAGAAGAAGCCTTTTGCCTGAGAGGAGAAAGCGAACACGGGAAGTTGTTTTTCACGGTAGTAGGTGAACTCTTCATCATTCATGCATACAAGAGTGAGGTCACTGTACCGTTCAGGCGTGGTCGATGCAAGAGAATACTGGATTTCGCTTGCAATCGGGGGCTGAGGCCACAATGAACAGGCCTGTTCGATTCGACCATGTGTCCAGTTGCTCACCCCTATGTGCTTCACCTCAACTGTCTCATACACTTCTGTGATGATCTGAGACATCTGTTCCATGTGTATCGAAATATCATCACGATGCAGCATCCAGAGATCGAGAGAGTCCAGACCGAGAGCTTTCTGTGTGGCTTCGATGTCTGAAACGATCTCATCACGTGATATCCGTGATTTCATTCCTTTCAGATGGGGGTGAGCTCCCTTAGTCACCACCGCCATCGTGCTCGCCATTCCATGTGCCTGGAGCCACCTCCCGACCACTTCTTCACTGATACTTCGCCGACCGGCAGCCTTCTGACCATAGACTCGTGCCGTGTCGATGGTCGTGCCCCCGTTTTCGGCGAAGGCATCAAGGAGGCTGAAGGCAAGAGACTCCTCTATAGCTGTTCCGAAGTAGGTAGTCCCCAGCGCTATGGCAGAGAACTTCTTTTTCAATGGCCCGATGGATATGTAGTTCATTACAGACTCCCCTGCCAAATAGTATACCGGTAAACAGGGAAAAGATGGAGCAAAAAGTTGTGTACTGAGAAGGTTGGGTTTTCGGTGCAGGAGAGCTCCATCTCTTCGGGGAGGGAGGTGTTGTGGGATCAGAAAGCCGATCCAAGTCTGCCGTTATATGATTGACCGTATAATGGCTGCGTGATAGAATCAGCATCTATGGGACTTTCTTCTACCACTCTTGGCGCATACCTGTATCAGACGATCATCAGTCACTCATCGACCCGTTCTAAAACCCCTGTAATCAGCGTCATAGGCAGTGGAGGGAAAACGTCTGTAATTGAATTGATTGCACAGGAATCTGTCATGAATACGAGGAAAGTACTCATCACGACAACCACAAAAATGGCAAGTCCCGGGGTTCATCAGTACCATGGGGTTGATACGTTCTCACTTGACACTGATACTGTCTCGACTCAGGGTTCCTGTACTCTTTGGGGATACATCGATAACAATAAGCTTACCCCGGTTTCTCCAGTGATGCTTGAGAAGGTCATACATCTTTTCGATATGGTGCTCATCGAGGCCGATGGAGCTAACAGAATGCCGTTGAAACTGCACCGTTCTGACGAACCGGTGATTCATCCAGCAACGACTGTAACCGTGCAGGTCTTCGGTGCTTCGGCAATAGGGAAGCAGTCAATCGAAGTGATACACCGGTTTGAAGAGAGTGAAGATTCCTCCGATACAGTCACCATTGAGACGTTCCTGACGTGTATGAACGAGATCGTGCCCCGAAAAGGGTACAGTATTCAGCTCATCAATCAGGCAGATGCCATTGACGAACAGGCTTTAGAATCTCTGATGCAGGCATGTGAAAATTCAGAGGGAAACGATCTGATATACGGATCTGTTCACGGCAATAGTATGTACCACAAGAATGGAGGGGTATTATGAATATATTTGCACAGGCAGCAGAACTTGAAGAGGCGAATGTTCCTTTCGCCCTTGTGACCATCACCAATAGCAGTGGATCTACTCCCCGCTCTCAGGCACGGATGATCGTTCTCGCAGACGGCCGGACCTACGGTACTGTAGGCGGGGGAGTGAGCGAGTACGAGGCAGTGCAGCGTGCCCAGGAGTTGATACCCCTCAAAAAAAGCGAGACCTTCTCGAAATCTCTTGCTGTAGGAGACGGTCACAACTGCGGTGGGGCGCTTGAGATGTTCATCGAAGTGATAGGTTCCCGTCCCCGACTGATTCTCGTTGGCGGAGGGCATGTGAATCTTGAGATCGCCAATCTCGCATTCAGATGTTCTTTTCAGGTTGAAGTGGTGGAAAC
Source organism: Sphaerochaetaceae bacterium (assembly GCA_016938475.1). GTDB lineage: Bacteria > Spirochaetota > Spirochaetia > Sphaerochaetales > Sphaerochaetaceae > SABI01. The sequence continues at coordinate 1,280 of JAFGUP010000291.1, read as the reverse complement.
CAGGGCAGAGTATGCCTCTCTGGAGCGGTTTCCCAATGCAGGACGTCTGTATACAGCTGATACGATCGAAGAGGCGCTGGCTCAGGTGACTATCGATTCAGATACAGCTCTCATCATTGCGACCCATTCGCTTGATCAGCAGGCCCTTGAACAGGTCCTGTACTCTCAAGCATGGTACATTGGAATGCTCGGCAGCAGAAACAAGATTTTCACTTTCAGGAAGAGACTCAAGGAGAAACTGGGTGTGGATATCTCTTCTCTCACTCAGCTCTATGCGCCCCTCGGACTTGATATCGGAGCCCAGAGTCCTGAAGAAATCGCCGTATCTGCTCTCTCGGAGCTGATGAAGGTCCATTCCCGCAAGAGCGGGATGAGCTTGAGAGACCGTTCGGACAACCTCGTAATCGTTCGGGGAGCGGGAGACCTTGCTAGTGCTGTGATATCGCGTCTGTTCAAGGCAGGGTATCGGGTACTTGCCCTAGAAGTCGGGAAACCCACTGCCATCAGGAGGACTGTATCGTACTCCACCGCCGTTCACACCGGTTCCATTGCCCTTGACGGGCTTGAATGTGTTTTCGCCCCTGATACCCGTGTTGCCAAGAGCATCATGGATGAACACAAGATCGCAATCATGATAGACCCTGAGGGGGCGACAATCCAGGAAATGCATCCGATGTGTGTCGTTGATGCTATCATTGCCAAGAAGAACCTTGGTACCCACATGGGTATGGCTCCCTTCGTCATCGCTCTCGGACCCGGCTTCAGTGCCGGCAAAGACTGTCACGTTGTCGTAGAGACCAACCGGGGCCACTATCTCGGTTCTGTGATCACTCACGGTGAGGCAGCACCCAATACGGGTGTGCCCGGGGTCATCGGGGGACAGTCTGCAAAGCGGGTGATACATTCCAAGGTGGCCGGGGTGTTCACTGGTGTGAGAAGCATTGGAGATATCGTCAAGGAAGGGGATGTTGTCGCACGAATCGACGGGGTGGATGTTCTTTCTCCTCTGGATGGAGTATTGCGCGGCATTCTTGATGACGGGCTTACTGTACCAGTTGGCTTCAAGATCGGTGACGTTGACCCGCGAGGTAATGTGGAGCATTGTTTCACCATCAGTGATAAGGGCAGAGCTATAGCTGGCGGAGTGCTTGAAGCGCTCGATGGATTTCGCTTCGGATTGCTGTAACATCGTTTCCTTCACTCTTTTTTTAGAACTTCTTCTTGACAAGTGTTTCTATGTATAGTAACGTACGGTCACAGGAGATACGTCTATGACCGAT
>JAFGUP010000290.1 GCA_016938475.1 Sphaerochaetaceae bacterium | reverse complement strand
GGTTTCGGGTATGAAGGAATCGACTATGATTCAGATGTCGATCCCTGCGTCGTGGAGTTTTCCCGATAGGTTCTGCTTGCACAACAGCTAGACGCATGTTAACATGTCTTCATGGATATCAGAGACTCTATGGGCATCCTTGCCAGGGATGCCCAGTACGACCTGTCATGTGCATGCGGGACGAAGAATCCCGCAGAACATAGAACGAGAAAAAACAGTGAATCATGGCTCTACCCCGTCACCGTGGCGGAGGGCGGCAGTGGAATCATGCTGAAGACCCTGCTGAGCAATTCCTGTTCGAATGACTGCCTGTACTGTCCATTGAGAGAGTCTCAGGATACTCGGAGGACCTCGGTATCCCCCGATGACCTTGCACGCTTTTTCATCGATATGCTGAGTCACAGAAAGCTTATCGGTATCTTCCTTTCCAGCGGCGTGATCGGTACTGCAGAGTTTGCCATGGACCGTCTCATCGCGACCAGTGAGATACTCAGGAACAGGTATCACTACCGTGGGTATATACACACCAAGATCATTCCCGGGGCCTCCTCTGAGGCGATACGGACCGCGCTCAGGTACGCCTCCGCTGTCTCTCTCAACATCGAGACTCCCGGGGAACGCCATTTCGCCCGCCTTTCAACATCTAAGCGCTATGCTGAGGATATTATTGGATCTCTGCGTCTGATTTCCGACCTTACAGGTCCCGCAGGGCCGTTCAGCCGTGTTCATACAACAAGCCAGTTCATCGTCGGTGCCAGTGATGAGAGTGACCGTGAGATCCTCTCCTACACGAAGCGGATGTACGACAAGCTGAACTTCGACCGCCTCTACTTCAGTGCCTACCAGGGAGGCCTCGGGGATCCCTCGATTCCAGGAGAGATACACTATCGTACGGCCCTGGAACGTGAGTTTTCCCTCTCCTGGCAGGAGGAGAGTCCTACTCTGATGCGGGAACATCGTCTGTATCAGGCCGATTTTCTGTTCCGTCAATACGGGTTCACCTTTAATGATCTTTCGTTTACGCCCACCGGGGCTCTGGATCTCAGTAGAGACCCGAAACAGGTATGGGCTGACAGGAATCCCCAGTTCTTTCCCGTATCGGTGAAGAGGGCCTCAAGCAAGGATCTTATGAGGGTTCCGGGCATCGGACCTGTCACAGCCCGAAGGATAGTCGCTCTTAGAAAAGAGAGTTCACTGAGTGATATCACACAGCTTCCGCTGACTCGTTCTCTGTATCGCAAGGCAGCGCATTATCTGACACTGTAGTGAGTATCAGCGAGATAAATTATAAGAAAAGAGTGAGGAATCTGTGAAATTCGTATGAGCGCAGTCTTCTCATGAAGTGGTTCATTCTGATACATTTGCCCTAGACATTCTTCTCAAGGAGATCTCATGTTCTATTCCACGTTGATGATAATCGGAAGTCTCGGACTGTTTCTGTTCGGCATGAAAACAATGAGTGACGGAATACAGAAAGCTGCCGGAGACCGCCTGCATGCCATCCTGAATTTCATGACCGGAAACCGGGTTATGGCTGTTCTTACAGGATTTGCCATCACCGCCATCGTGCAGTCCTCATCTGCTTCCACGGTGATGGTGGTCTCGTTCGTTAATGCGGGACTGCTCACACTCGCCCAGTCAATCGGTGTGATCATGGGGGCCAATATCGGTACGACCGTTACCGGCTGGATAGTGGCGATTCTCGGGTTCAAGGTGAAGATTGCCGCTTTGGCACTCCCTGCCATCGGACTCGGTTTCATTCTTGTTCTTGTCAAACGGTTCAACAAAAAGGACCTTGGTGAGACGCTGATCGGTTTCGGACTTCTGTTCATGGGCCTTGACTACCTGAAGAATTCCGTTCCTGATATCGCTTCCTATCCCGAGGTCCTTCAATTTGTGACTCAGTTGACCGGACACGGAGTTTTAAGCTTCTTCTTGTTTGTCATCATAGGTACTGTACTCACGATTCTGGTTCAGTCCTCCTCAGCAGCTATGGCGATCACGCTGACCATGGCCTATGCCGGCTGGATCGATTTTCCCACCGCTGCAGCCATCGTACTCGGGGAGAACATCGGTACCACGGTAACCGCCTATCTGGCGTCGATCGGGACCAGTGTCAATGCACGGCGGGCAAGCAGGGCACATACCTTGTTCAACCTGTTCGGTGTTGTGTGGATGACCTTTCTGTTCACCCCGTTCCTTCATCTTGTCGACACTCTCGTTCCAGGGCAGATCTTCGGAGCAGCAATCGACTCCACCCTTCTTCCAGCACACCTTGCAATGTTCCACACCCTGTTCAACATCATCAACACGTTCATCTGTGTGTTCTTCATCCCACAATTCGCTTCCATCGTAAAACGGATCATTCCCGATGAGAAAGGACTGCCGGAAACCTACTCACTGAAATATATGAGCGCTTCAATACAGGATACTCCGGAGCTCTACCTTCTTACTGTGAAACGGGAACTTAATAAGATGGCCGATATCGTGTGTGACATGTTCAACGGATTCTGGGATGTCTTCTCGAACCCTGACAAAAAGATGGGCAATGAGGTAGAAGAGTATAAACGGATGGAGGATCTCACTGATAAGATGCAGGAGGAGATCACTCGGTTCCTTTCACAGTGTTCGATGGACAATATGAACAAAGTGAGTGCCTCGAATGTCTATTCCATGATGCGTATCACGAACGAACTCGAAAGCATCGGGGACAGCTGTTTCAACCTGATGATACTCTGTGAGCGACGGTACACGAAAAAGATCGTCTTCGATGAGGAAACCCTCGAGAATCTCACTCCCTATGTTGAACTGGTTATCCGGTTCATTGCCTTTATCAAGAGTCACCTCAATGAACATGTTGACAGTGAGAACATGGCCGTGGCGGTGAAACTGGAGAGCAAGATCAACAAGATGAGAAAAAACCTGAAGGAAAAGGCATCCGATAGGATGCAGAGCGGGGGTGATGTCAAGGGAGGTCTTCTGTATATCGATGTCGTGCGTCACATCGAGCAGATAGGAGACCACTGTATGAACATTACACAGAGCCTTCAGCAGGTGCGCTGACCACTAGACAGACGTATAGCAAATAGTTGTATTTTAAGGAAATAACCAAAAAGGAGGGACACTATGTGTCCCTCTCTTTGTCGTATCCTTCGACTATACGGAGGATGCTATGAAAACTATGTCTGTTGAAGAAATAAAGAACAGTACGATCGAGCATTTAGCGAACCCTGATGGTTCGGTTCTACTTGATTACCTCGAGACAAAGAGAGTGAAGAACATCGTGGCTCAAGATTCTCAGGAAGCACTACTGTGGTACCACGAAGATGAGAAGCAGTTCATTGTCGAACTGCCAGACAAGGACCTTTCCTACAAAGAGTACCGTTCAGTTGACGAATTGCTCGCAGATGGATGGGTCCTTATCCCATAAGACTTCGGTAGGGCGAACAACGATATCCGTTACATACGAAAACTCCCATATCAGCTGGAAACGCATCTTTGATTCTGTGTGTGCTCTACGGTATACTTGTAGAGCACAAGAGAAGGAGGTTCCCATGGTCTACCGCTGCAGCATCTGTAATACCGTGTATCCGTCTGATACCTATGCCTACCGCTGTGAGTGTGGCGGTTTGTTTGATGTCGAGTACGAACATTCCACAGACCTATCGGTAAGTGAGTCCTGGAGTCTCTGGCGGTACCGATCGGTTCTTCCGCCTTTTCCTGACGAGCTGGTAGATGCCATCTCGATGGGGGAGGGCGCTACTCCCCTGATGGCTCTCGGTGCGACGGTGAAGGGGAAGGGGGAGTACTATATGCCCACCCTCTCGTTCAAGGATCGGGGAGCTGTGATGCTCGCTCTTCATATGGCTTCCATCGGTGTCAAGCGGTGTGCGATCGACAGCAGCGGTAACGGAGCAACAGCGGTTGCTGCCTACAGTGCGCGGGCAGGAATCGCCTGTGATGTGTTTGTCCCCGCCCATACAAGTGAGAAGAAGGTAGCACAGATCGAAGCCTATGGCGCGAAGGTACATCTTATCGAAGGACCTCGGGAAGCTAGCGGTGCAGCGGTAAAGGCGTTCGTTGAAGAACATGGTGTCTACTATGCTTCCCATATCTATAATCCGCTGTTCTTCGAAGGGACCAAGACCTACCTCTTCGAGATCCGTGAGCAGATGGGAGGGAATCTGCCCGATATCCTCCTCATCCCCGTCGGGAACGGGACGCTGCTCACCGGGGTCGCCCTGGCACTGGGGGAGATGGCCATCAGCTCCCCTCCGCTTCTTGTAGCAGTCCAGGCGTCAGCCTGTGCTCCTCTTGCCGCAGCCTTCAATGAAAGGGGGGCTTCTCACTGGACGACAACGCTCGCCGAAGGAATTGCAATCGCAGAACCGGCGAGAATGCACCTGCTTCTCTCTCTGATGCGTGAGTTCAATGGCATATTCGTTGAAGTGAATGAGTCGGAGATCAGACAAGCGCATGAAGAACTTGCTCACAGAGGCGTGTTCATTGAACTCACCAGTGCAGCCAACTGGGCAGGGTATGTGAAACTCATCAGGGAGAATCCACAGCTTAAAGAGAAGACCGCTGTGCTGCCGCTGTGCGGAGCAGGGCTGAAGTCGCTGGGCTCCTTCAGCTAGGAAGGTCATCTTCTTCTATTCATATTGGTTGTGTGGGGGGAAGGGGATTACCAGAAGGCCGATGAACAACAGGCTGGTAAGGATGATTCCCATGAAGCCTGTCATCTCATAGGTGCCTGTCGCTTCCTTGATGACACTGAACAGCCACGGGCCCAGTGCGCTCCCTGCGACGACGACTGACGAGGCGAGTCCACTGATAGCTCCTATGTGTTCAGTTCCGTATAGCTTGGGGAACGTCACTGCAAGCAGCGTGCCGAAGAATCCGCTTGAAAGCCCGAAGGAAAGTATCATGAGAGGGATTCCCAGGGGGGAGTTGATTACAAGCATGGAAACAGATGCAAGAAGGGTTGAAAGTACGTAGGCTCTGAACAGGTGAGTCAGCTGAATCCGGTCACTCGCATAACTGCTGAAAAAACTGCTGGCGATCGATACGATGGCGATGGGCAGGAAGATCGAGACCGCTTGAGTAGGACTTACTCCCTGAGCACTGAATATCGAGATGATGTGGAACGTGAAGCCGGTGTTGAACAGGGAGAAAAACCCGAAGGTGCCCACAAGAATCCAGTACAGCGGGCGCTTTTTCACTTCCCCGATCGTAAGTTGAAGGCCGGTGTCGACAACCTGTCTTCTCTTCTTTCTTTTTACAGGAATTCCCTGCTCCATCGACAGGCCACAAGACTTGGGATCACTTCGATACAGAAGAATCGATAAAGGGAGGAATAGCACCAGCAGCATCAGAGCCATGGCAATGAAAGCCCCTCCCGCAGTGTAGCGGTCTATCAATCCCTGCAGCACTCTGGGAGCATAGGAGAAGCTGAAAGAGGTGATGACCCCTAGGACTCCTGAGGTGATTCCACGGTGTGTACTGAACCAGCGGGCGAGTGTCGCCCGGGAAATCATGGTGAGTGCTCCCTGGCCGCTCATCCGTATCCCGAAGAAACCGATGGTCATCAAGATCAGAGCAATGAGTGAACCTTCCGAGGGGACCCCTCCGACGAGCACCTGCAAGATACGTTCGCTGAAAGCGAGATAGAGGAGAAAGAATGCCAGCACAATGGTTGCAAGGGCTGAAGTGACTCTTGGCCCTTTCCTGTCATAGTACAACCCCATGACCGGAGCCATGAAACTGCTTGCAAGGGTACCGACCATGTATGCGCTCGATATCTGGATTCGTGAGATATCAAGTGAATTTATGAAATGATCTGTGAAGACCGAGACTCCCATCGTCTGACCCGGGATACTCGCTATGATACCCAGAGCGCTGATGAAGACGATGACGAACCCGTAATAAAATGGGAGTTTCTGCACGACAGAAAGACTTCCGCCTCTGCGGAAGGGAAAGTTACTCATTGTGAATACCTGTATGCCTTAGGATGTCCGCATGATGACACGAATGAAAAGAATAGGCAAGCGAGATTGGTGTATACTTCAGTCATCTTCAGGAGTGGAGGGCTGGTTCTCTGAGCATCGAGGGTTCTGATACCCTCAGTAATGCCACAGAAAAGGAGTGTGGTCCCTGCCGAATCGATTACCACTGATACTCATCAGAGTATTGAGCTGATGAAGGTTTTGTTTTTAAAGGTGATATGGTATCCTGTGAGTATCAAGGAATGAAGGTGGACAGCTATGAGTATCAACAAGACCAGATCAGCATTGTACAGGATAGCCCGCATCCTCGGTGATGTGCAGGCAGTGAAACGAGGGAGGGTAGGCCAGAGGGTTGCTCGCCGTGTGACAGGTCGCGCCACCTCGAGATTCCTCAGGAACCTGTTCAAATGACCGCTCCCTCTTTTCTAGTCTCTGGAGACAGTGAGCTGATAGGTGCCTTGTGTCGATTCCGGGACGTCGTAGGAGAGGGTGATCCCGCTTTCCCCGGCCGTTCCCTCTGCGAGGACGGTTCCGGCTTCGTTCTTGAGAGTCAGGGAGAGCAGTGAGACCTCTACGGATGTGAGAGCGGCCGATACTGTGCCTGTAGAGGCAGTGAAGGCCCATGAGTGGGAATCGCTGATGCTGGAAGAAACCGTGTCGGACAGTGGATACCAGGTCAGCTGCAGAGATGCGAGCGGATCGATCAGTCCGTATCCGTAGAGCGTATCATACCCGGGTTCTCCCAGGTCCTCTGCCTGAGAAGTGATCCTGTCATATACCTGTGCTCCGGTGAGATTCGGATTCCTTGACAACAGAAGGGCTGCCAGGGCACTGACATGGGGGGCGGCCATACTCGTTCCCTGATACCCGTAGAAGGCTGCAGAGTCCTCGTCGTCCGGAGTGTCCACTTCCTGGTAGATCCCTGCAGGATACTCGCCGTACCCGTCAACCAGGAACGTTGTCAGCAGATCACCCCCGGGAGCTACCACATCGATTCCTTCTCCGTAGTTGCTGTACGGGGCCCGTTCATCGCTATAGCCGGTCGCCCCCACTGCGATGACACCCTCATAGGCAGCGGGATACAGGATGGTTCCTTCATTCTCATTTCCGGTCGATGCGACGATGATGCTGCCCTGATCCACAGCGTAGGCTGCCGCATCGGCAATCGCCTGAGAGAAATCCCCGCCGAGGGACATGTTGATGACCTGGGCTCCCGCTTCAACGGCATACTCGATCGCCTCGGCAACATCACTGGAATAGCCCGATCCATCATCTCCAAGAGCCTTGATGGGAAGAAGAGTTACTCCGTAGGCCATTCCTGCGACTCCGTATTTATTGTTCGTCGACTGTGCGACTGTTCCGGCGACATGGGTCCCGTGTCCGTTCCCGTCATACACGTCATTGGAGTTATCGATAGTGTTGTACCCGCTCAGTATCTCTGTCGTTTCGAAGTCGGTGAGAGACCTCTGGATACCAGTGTCGATCACGGCAACGGTGACCGATGGATCTCCCCCCTGTGATTCCCACACGAGCGGCATATCAAGTGCTTCGAAATTCCATTGGAAACCATACAGGGGATCATTCACCCCAGCGTGTATTGTGTAGATCCTGTCGTACTCAGCCCAGAGGACTCCCTCTATCTTTCGCACCTGTTCGAGGGTATCGGACGAGGAAAGGGAACGCACAGAGGCAGTGTCAAGGTGAATCAACGCGGCTTGCTGCGTTGATTCACCTGACAGGTTCAGTTGACTGACCGTGCCGAACGAAGCAAACGGTGAATGCTGAGTCCTTACATCTGAGTCCTGCACTTCATATCTCACGATGATACGGGAGCGGTCGGTCTGAGTATCGGGGAGATCTTTGTCATATGAGGCGATCTTCACCCGGGGGAGGCTCCTTGTCGTCACATCCGTCACACTTGGTTCAGGCACGGAAGTGAGAGTGAGAGAGGCATCTGCAGATGCACTCATCCAGGAGGCCGTAAGGGAGTAGTCGATGAGGAAGGGGGAGAACCCGGCTTTCAAACTGACGTCCTGTGCGATTGTGAAAGTATAGGGATTGTCACTCGTCACCAGGACTGATCCGGTGTACCAGCCGGTGAAATCATGGCCGGTAGCGGGTTCCGCAGTGAGTGTTACCTGTGTTCCCTCCCGATAGGTCACCTGATCGGGCCTCTTAATGACGCTTCCCTCTCCCGAGACCGACAG
>JAFGUP010000040.1 GCA_016938475.1 Sphaerochaetaceae bacterium | reverse complement strand
CCCTTGAGCATCTCACCCTCTCTTTGTTCGTGCCAGCGGACCATGACCTCTCTCTGCACATCATCGGTCATCTCAAGATCATCGATACGGATCCGTCCAGCCTTATCAACAGGAACCGATTCGCCAGTATACAGGCGATCCTTGTAGAGCCGGTAGATCTGCTGGATACACTCCTCGTGCGTCCCCTTCTCCTTCATGATCTGGTACAGAAGTGAGATATAAAGCGGCACAACGGGGATGACACTGCTTGCGCGGGTCACCAGGGCCTTGTTGACCGAGACGAACGCTCTGCCCGAGACCTCGGAAAGGGACTGTGTGATCTCATGAGCACTCCGTTCAAGATCCTCCTTCGCCTTACCGATGGTACCACTGCGATACATGGGGAAGGTCACTTCAGGACCGATGTACGAATAGGCGACACTCACCGCACCCTCTGCAATGAGGTCCCGTTCCTTCAGGTACGCTATCCAGAGCTTCCAGTCTTCACCGCCCATGACCTTCACAGTCTGGGCGATCTGCTCCTCATCGGCACTTTCAAGGGTGACCTCTTCGATGATGCCCTTCTGCATGTCCAGGGAAAGGGAGGTATAGTCATCTCCGATCGGCTTGATCACCGAACGGTACATCATGCCGGTATCCGGGTCCATCCGCATTGGGGAAGCGAGTGAGTAGACGATCAGATCAACCTTCCCCATCTCGCTGGCTATGATATCGGCAGCTTCCTTCTTGACCTGGTGGGAGAATGCATCACCGTTAACGCTCTTTGCCCAGATTCCATTCTGAGAAGCCCACTGTTCGAACGCCCGGGACATGTAGTAGCCGGGAGTCGCTGTCTTCTTCTCTGCTGGCTCACGTTCGAAGCTCACGTTCAGCGTAGCACTGTCGGCATAGACCGCGGGTACCATTCGGCTCGAAAGCCCATAGCCGGTGGAACCGCCCACGACAAGGACGTTCTTTGGAAGCACAGAGGAATCGACCTCGCCCCTGCGCTTCTCAAGATATTCAAGCTGTTCCTTCACGTACCGGGCACAACCCTGTGGATGGGCTGTCAGCGTGACATTTCTCATGATTTTTTCTTTGATGATCATTGATTATTCCTATTTTTTTCCCACGATACACATCCAGGAAGCCTCTGCAGCTACCTGACCGTCAACGGTGATCACACCCTTCTGTCGGATCATAGCCTTCGATACCCTCACATTCTCGACCTTCATGACGATCGTATCCCCGGGGCGGACCTGATTGCGGAACTTCGCCTTTTCCACACTCGCAAGGACGAAGAACGCTCCTTTCTCAAGAATTCCGAGCTGTCTCAGCCCTGCACCTCCGGTCTGTGCCATCGACTCGATGAGAATGACTCCCGGAACAACGGGGTAATCAGGGAAGTGACCCTGAAAAAAAGGCTCATCGGGGGGAAAGTGACGTTCCCCGATAATGTGTTTCTCGGTCACTTCGGTCAGTCTATCCAGATAAAGAAAGGGATAACGGTGGGTCAAGGCCTCCTCGGCACTCATATACTGCTGCATCATCTGTATCTCCTATTCGTTGTAGGGAGCGAATACAAGCGCTCCGTTGTGTCCGCCAAACCCGAGTGATTCACTCAGAGCGTAGCGCATCGGGGATGCAATACCGGTGTTCGGTACGTAATCGAGGTCACAGTTCTCATCGGGTGTGTTCAGGTTGATCGTTGCCGGGTAGAACTGATCGCGGAGCGCCAGGATCGAGACGATGGATTCGACTGCCCCGGCGGCACCGACGAGGTGACCGGTCATGCTCTTGGTCGAAGAGACTTTCAGCTTATAGGCATGATCGCCGAACACCCTCTTGATCGCATTCGTCTCCATCACATCATTAGCCTGAGTACTCGTGCCATGGGCATTGATGTAATCGATATCTTCCGGGGTAAGACCCGCTTCTTTGATAGCCTTCTGCATCGCCCTTGCTGCACCTTTGCCTTCAGGGTCCGGAGCTGTCAGGTGGTAGGCATCGTTGGTCATACCGTAGCCGAGGATCTCAGCATAGATCGTCGCGCCACGGGAGAGGGCACTTTCGAGGGTCTCGAGGATAAGCGTTCCGGCTCCCTCTGCGAGGATGAATCCGTCACGGGTTGCATCAAAAGGACGACAGGCAGTCTCTGGACTATCGTTTCGCGTAGACAAGGCCTGGATCCTGTTGAACCCGGCAACTGCGAGTTTCGTGATCGCCCCTTCGGTACCGCAGGCGATCGCAGTGTCGACGATACCATACTTGACTGCCTGGAACGCGGCTCCTATGGCATCGGTACCCGAGGCACATGCGGTGGCGATGGTGACCGAGGGACCGTGCACGTTATACTTGATCGAGATATTTCCTGCAGCCTCATTGGTGATCAGTTTCGGTATGGTGAGTGGAGCTACCGCTCTCGGACCGCGTGAGAAAAGCTTTTCCATGTTGTCTTCGACAACCTCGAAACCTCCGATCCCGTTTCCGACATAGACTCCGGTCCTTTCCGGATCAAACCCACCCTCGGCGAGACCGGCCATCTCCATAGCTTCAGAAGTGCTGTACAGAGCATAGACGGTAAAATCTGCGCCAGAGCGAACCTCTCTCTTGTCAAGCACATCGGTGGGGTCAAAATCCCTCAGCTCACCGGCGATCTTGGTTGCATATTCGGTAGTGTCGAACTTTGTCAGTTCACCGATTCCGTTCTTACCGCTTTTAATGTTATTCCAGAACTCGTCGATTCTCTTTCCAAGCGGATTCACTGTTCCCATGCCGGTTACGACGACTCGTCTCGTTTCCATGTTTCTCTATCTCCTTACATGACCATCCCGCCGTCTACGGTGATGACCTGTCCTGTGATATAGGAGGCATCATCGGAGGCGAGAAAGGCAACTACCTTCGATATCTCTTCGACTGTCCCGATGCGTTTCATCGGAATCTGTTCAACGAACTTCTCTTTGATGTTCTCAGGGATCGCATCACTCATCTGAGTCGCTATGAATCCCGGTGCAATGACATTGACACGGATGTTCCGTGCACTCAGCTCCTTGGCGATCGATTTGGAAAACCCGATCACGGCAGCCTTCGAAGCCGCATAGTTCGCCTGTCCACCGTTCCCGGTGAGACCGACGATGGAGGAGATCGAGATAATCGAGCCACGCCTCTTCTTCATCATGATCCTCGATATGTACTGACTCACCTGATAGACGCTTCTGAGATTGACCGACATCACCTGATCCCAGGCATCGGATGACATGCGCATCAATAGGCCATCCCGGGTGATACCTGCGTTGTTGACAAGCACATCGACCGTTCCGCTCATCTCACTGAACCTGTTGAGAGCCTTCTCGATATCTTCACTGTCAGACATATCGACCGCGATATGATGTGTGTGAGGGATGTTCTCCCCATTCGCGCTTCTCGAGAAGTAGAACACTTCGTACTCACGAAGTGCAAGCTCCTTCACGATAGCTCCCCCGATCCCGCGTGAACCGCCGGTCACCAGAGCTCTTTTCTCATACATTGGTTCATTACTCATCTGCTTGGATATCCTTTAAAGTTGATTCTATAGACTCCACGGTACCTGCCTGCAGGCACTTCACGCCTACAGAACGCATCAGACCGCTGAGGACTTTGTTGGGGCCCGTCTCCACCACAGGAAGGTCGGGGTAGCCAGAAGCCAGGTGATTCATGATCTTTGTCCATCGTACAGGAGAGACGATCTGCTGCGAACAGAGCTCTTTCACCTGGTTTCCGTTGCTGACGGGCTCTCCGCTGACATTCGAATACAGAGCGATGGTCGGGTCGTTGAACCTCACCGCACCCAGGTCAGCATCAAAGGCTTCTCGGGCCTCCTGCATGAGGGGTGTGTGGAAAGGGCCGCTTACCTGTATCGGTATCACGCGTCTGGCACCGGCTTCCTTGAGAGCCGCAGTAACAGCTTCCATGGAAGCGGCAAGGCCGCTGATGACAACCTGTGCCGGTCCATTGTCGTTGGCGGCATACAGGTGGTCCACGTTACTGCCGGAGATGATCCCCTGCACTCGGTCGAAGGAAAGACCGATGACAGCTGCCATGGACAGAGCACCGAAACGCTTTGCGGCCTCGTTTCCGTACTGACCCATCAGAGCACCGCGACGGGTGACCAGGCGGAACAGCTGCTCATCATCGATCACACCGGAAACAGCATAGGAGGTGAGTTCACCGAGACTGAAACCTGCCGTTGCAGTTACCGTGGCTCCCTTCCTCTTCAGAACCTTCGCAGCACTGAGGTTTACAAGAGTAATCAGCACCTGAGCTTTTTCAGTTGCAGTGATCTCCTCCAGAGTGCCTTCACTGAGCAGACGGTGGACATCGAGACCCGAGGTGTCAGAAGCAAGGGTGAACAGTTCTTTGACCTCATCGTAGGTGTCAAAGAGGTCGAGTCCCATCTTCTCATACTGAGCTCCCTGGCCGGGGAACAGACTTATATTTCCTACCATATCAGATAGTTACCTCCATAGGTAAGCCCCGCACCGAAGCCGACGGTGATGATCTTCATCCCGCTCTTCAACAGACCTTTGCTCACCATATCATTGAGTGCGATAGGGATCGAAGCTGCAGAGGTGTTGGCATACTGGTCGATGTTGAGAAAGAATTTCGATGAGTCAGTGCCCAACCGCTTGGCACAGGCGTTGATGATACGGAAGTTCGCCTGATGGGGAACGACATAGTCAATATCATCGATGGTGAGACCGTTACGCTCAAGGAGTTCCACGATAGTATCCTTCATCGCCTTGACGGCAAAGTTGTACACTGCCCGACCATCCATGTAGAGGCAAGTATTCTCTCCGTTCTTGTCGGCCGTCCCGCCTGAGGGAACGGCAAGATACTGGTTGCCCGACCCTTTTGCATGAAGGACACTGTCGAGCACTCCCCGTCCCTTCAGGTCATCCTGATCAGCCTGTGACAGCAGAACTGCACCTGCTCCGTCACCGAAGAGCACACATGTGTTCCTGTCTGTCCAGTCGGTGACATCCGAGAGTTTTTCGGCACCGATAACCAGAACGTTCTGATAGTCATTGGCCTTCATGAGAGACCGGGCGATCTCGACGGCGTAGATGAAACCCGTACACCCTGCAGCCACATCAAAGGCCGGGATCTCATCAAGGCCGAGCTTATCCTGGATGACGCAGGCCGTGGAGGGAAACCCATGATAATCTCCTGTAGCCGTGGAAAGAACGATACAGTCGATGATCCCGGCATCAAGGCCGGCCCGATCGAGCAGCAATCGTGCAGCAGCCACTGCAAGGTCGCTGGTAGCTTCCTCGGGAGCGGCGATATGACGGTATTTGATACCCGTATGAGAATATATCCATTCATCACTCGTATCGACGATCTTCGAAAGATCATCATTACTCAGTTTCTTCTGCGGCACGTAGGCGCCGACGGCACGTATATAGCTTGTCACTTCACATCTCTCCTAGTATGCATTTTGATATATAATTTACAATTTTCTAGATTTTGTCAATATTGACACAACAACATACTATTGTTAATATCTGATTGCCATACTATCAGGCTCTACAAGATTAATGGGTCCGAAGCCGGCCTGCTCGGAGCATATCCGCTTCATAGGAGATTACGATGAATATTAAAGACCTGGAATCAATCATCACATTATTTAATGCACACAACCTTTCCTCACTGGAGGTGAAGGAGAAAGACCTCAAGATAAAGGTACAGCGACAGACCGTGACAGTCGCACCGCCCGCTTATGCAAGCAGCGAACCGCAAACGGTTCCGACATCGAAAGAGAAGGAGAAGAAGGTAACCGAGACTATCACCTCTCCCATTGTGGGTACCTTCTACCGCACACCGTCCCCCGATGCCCCCCCGTATGTAGAAGTGGGGGACACAGTACACAAGGGGGATATCCTGTGTACAATCGAGGCTATGAAGATCATGAACCAGCTTGAGGCGGATTTCGACTGCGAGATCGTGAAGATCTATCCGGAGCAGGCAAGCATGATAGAAGTGACCACACCCCTGTTTGAGGTGAAGCGCATATGATCAAGACTCTGTTCATCGCAAACAGAGGTGAAATCGCTGTCCGGATCATCAGAGCTGCCCGCGACCTTGGGATTTCGACTGTACTCGGGCACTCAACGGCCGATGCGGACTCTCTGGCTTACCGTCTTGCAGACAGGACGATCTGCATCGGAGGGCCGCAGAGCAGCGAAAGTTACCTCAATATGACCAATATCATTACAGCGGCACTTCTATCCCGCTGTGATGCGATTCATCCCGGAGTAGGCTTTCTCAGCGAGAATGCCGAGTTTGCCCGGAAGACTGAAGATGCCGGCCTCATATTCGTAGGTCCTTCCAGTGAGACGATACGTCTTCTAGGGGACAAGATCGCAAGCAGGAACGTGGCTCTGGCAGCTGAAGTACCGGTCACACCCGGCTCTGTCACACCTCTCGAATCTCTCGAGGAGGGAATTTCCCTTGCCAACGGAATCGGATATCCGGTAATGATCAAGGCTTCTGCAGGAGGCGGCGGGAGAGGGATCAGGATCGTCAGGAACGACAGAGATTTCGAACAGGCTGTTCATATCAGCAGGAAAGAGGCCCTGAGCTTCTTCGGCAATGATGCGATTCATGTGGAGAAATATCTAGACCACCCCCGTCACGTCGAAGTCCAGCTGATGGGAGATGGTGAAGGCAAGGCTGTACACCTCGGAGAGAGGGACTGCAGCGTTCAGAATAACCACCAGAAACTGATTGAGGAATCCCCCTCCACTGTCGTCTCGGATGAACTGCGCCATGTGATGGGAAACGATGCCATCCGTCTGTTCAGTCATCTGAACTACCGGGGAGCGGGAACGGTAGAGTTTCTCGTCCAGGATGGGAAGCACTACTTTATGGAGGTCAATGCACGTGTTCAGGTGGAGCATCCTGTTACCGAAATGGTGCACTCAATCGACATTATCCGCGAACAGCTCCTGATAGCTGCCGGAAAAGGACTCACAATCAGTCCCCGTGAGGATATCAGCAACATTCACGCAATCGAAGTGCGTATCAACGCACGTGGGGCGGGAACGGTCACATCGTTCAGTCCACCGACCGGGCCATGGGTCCGTACCGACACTCACATATTCAGCGGCTACACCGTCAGCCCCTACTATGACGCTCTGCTTGCCAAAATCATCGTTGCTGCCGGGGATCGTCAGGATGCTATCGATATCATGCTGCGCGCCCTGAAGGAGTTCGAAATCTCCGGAGTGGAGACGAACATCGAGGAGCAGGTCGCCATCCTCACCTCGCAGCAGTTCAGAAGCGGCAGATTCAACACACAGCTGTACGATCAGCTGTTTCGACAATAGGTTCAGGAGACACTCATGAGTAAACAGATACAGTGCCCTTCATGCCATAGGGTATTCGACTACGATGTAGTCGCTTCCTATATGAAAGTATGTCCGAAGTGCGGATATCACCATAGACTTACCCCCGCAGAGAGAATTTCCAGTATCGCTGATGGGAATTCGTTTGCCGAGTTCCCGTTCACCTACGCTTTTCCGAATCCGATCGGACTCGAAGGGTATCAGGAGAAAATCAGTCAGAGTCGCGATAAGGCGAATCTCGAAGAGGCCGTTATAACCGGTGAATGCACCATAGATGGCAGACCATGTGTTGTGGCAGTTATGTCCTTCGACTTCATGGGTGGCTCTATGGGTTCTGTCGTTGGTGAAAAAATTGCCGAAGCGATGATAGAAGGAGCTCTCAGACATGAGCCTGTCATCATTTTCACTGCAAGTGGGGGAGCACGGATGCAGGAAGGTATCTTCTCTCTGATGCAGATGGCCAAAACCAGTGCTGCAGCAGCTCTTCTTGAGAAGTCTCTCACTCCCCTGTTCATCGTTCTCACCCATCCAACTACCGGAGGCGTGACTGCCTCGTTCGCCATGCTCGGTGATGTCAATCTTGCCGAGAAGGGAGCGCTCATCGGATTTGCCGGCCCTCGGGTAATAGAAGGGACAATCGGTGAAAAACTTCCAGCAGGATTCCAGAGTGCAGAGTTTCAGCTTGAAAAAGGGTTCATCGACGCAATCGTGGCACGAGAGGATATGAAGAAGACCCTCAGTTTCCTCATCAGGGTACACATGGGAGAACACAGCAATGAATAAGGAAAGCGCTAAACTCTACAGCACGGTCGATGCTATGGAAGAGATCGCATCAACCAAGGAAGCATCGGAAGGGAGGTCCTCCTGGGAATGCGTCCTTCTCAGCCGGCAGCAGAACAGACCGAGTGCATCGTACTATATTCACCAGATCTGTGATGAGTTCATGGAACTGCACGGAGACCGGTATTATGGTGATGACAAGGCCATGATCACCGGAATAGGAACGATGGGCGGCAGGGCTGTCACCTTCATCGGGAACCGCAAAGGAGCCAATATGAAGGAGAATATCTCCTGCAATTACGGCATGAGCAACCCTGAGGGGTATCGAAAGGCTCTCAGAGCGGCAAAACAGGCGGAGAAGTTCAATCGTCCTGTAATCTGCTTTATCGACACTCCCGGAGCATACCCCGGCCTCGGTGCCGAGCAGAGGGGAATCGGGGAAGCCATTGCGCGAAACCTCAAGGAGTTCGCAACCCTCAGAGTACCTGTACTCAGTTTCATCATAGGAGAAGGGGGAAGCGGCGGAGCGCTCGGAATCGGGATCGGCGACAAGCTTTACATGCTTGAGAATGCTGTCTACTCAGTAATCACCCCGGAAGGATTCGCGTCAATTCTTCTGAGAGACCCGTCACAGGCACAAAGTGCAGCTGAAGCGATGAAGATGACCAGCCGGGACCTCAAAGAGTTTCAGATCATCCACGATATCATTCCGGAAGCACCCGGCGGCGCACATACCGATCCGGCCTTCACTGCCAATGCTATCAAGGAGACAATCGAGCGTGACCTTGACAATCTCTGCACAAAAACACCGGAGAACCTTGTTCGGTATCGACTGAGGAAGATCAGGAATATCGATGTGCAGCTGCATAGTGACAACCCTGAGACCTCGACGAAACTGCTTGAAGTCTTCACGAGGTGCAGGCTCTAGAAGGCTCCGCATACTCTAATACTCACTGACACAGAACCATGCAGAGACCGGTCTGCAATATACTTCAGATACAGCTGCAGGTGTATGAAAAAGTCAGAAAAGGGTGCAGACTCAGGTGCCTGAGCAGAAAGAACTACGCGTCTGGGAATATATCAGATACCAACACAATCAGTTTGACAGGCTGTGATTCTGATTGTTCTTCAGATAATGAGGTCTGTGCCCTTTCAGCTGCCACTTGCGGACCGTCTCGTCCAGATCGCCGAAGAGTTCATGAAACGTGTTGAGTTCATCTACTCCATGAAAGAAAACCCCGTACTCACCGAGAAGCTCGAACACATCATCCATCTTCTCTCCGACGGTGATCGCGTCATTG
This sequence comes from Sphaerochaetaceae bacterium, assembly GCA_016938475.1. Taxonomy (GTDB): domain Bacteria; phylum Spirochaetota; class Spirochaetia; order Sphaerochaetales; family Sphaerochaetaceae; genus SABI01. The sequence goes on along the minus strand of JAFGUP010000040.1, from coordinate 9,344 downwards.
AGATCCTGCATCAGCACGGAGACGGTGTCATAGCCCTCCTGACAGACTGATGAAAGGAAGTCTGTCATTGCATGAGCAGCAGGAGTGGACTTATCATACGGGGTGATAAAGTAGTTCCTCAGTTCCTCTCTGTCAGGCATGTAATACGTCACATCCTTCACTTCCTTCAGATACTCCTCCACCTCTTCAGGGGCAGTGAAATAGGTACTGACAACATATTCATCAAGATACCACCAGAAGATATGTGCCCTGTCCAGAGCCTTGAGCTCATCCTCCACCATCGCCGGAGTAAGGGTCTCCTTCTCGTACTTGTTCCACAGGATCGCAAACTGATCAATATCCAATATCCCGTACAGGTTCACAAGGCTCGTTGCATAGGCATCAAGCCGCTCGTTCACATCAGCCTTCACGTACAGGCCTTTGTTATTCAACAGTCCGAGGAAGGTTCCCAGTTCACCAGGAAGCACCGCGGTGTACTCATCCTCTCCCTTGAAGAGAAAAAGAAAACCGTAGTGATGCAGATGTGTGAATTCAGGGAAGAGAAATACATCCCTTGTGAGGGTATAGGCGTTCTCGTAGGTGAATTCCTTAAGAAACTCAAGATTCCTGACGGGAAGATAGGCGAGGAATTCATGGAAATCCTGGATGATTTTCTGCCTGAGCAGTTCCACCATCTTCTCCTTTTTCATCGACACCTTGAGATCAAGCATGTGGTCCAGACCTATCTGTATCAGAACATCCTTCGTATACAGAGCAAGACACTCATCAAGATGATGGCAGACATGGCCTGAGAGGGAAAAGTCATCAAGGAAACGGGCATTGAACTCCCTGTCGAATCTATAGGCGGAATCAAGAACCTCTCGCGTGAAGACTGACTGAGAAATTTCACTGTTCTGTTGGCTGTTCACCACATTTTCATTCATACATATAATCTAACACATTCAAATCAACGAGGAAAGCTGTCTGCCCGGCTAATATACTGTTCCATCAGGGTATCACTCTCTCTGACAAACGAATTATCATCCACCCTGCCGAGAACGGCCTCCATCTCTCTCCCGTTCCTGTAGGAGATTCGTCTGAACGGCTCCGTCATATCCTTCTCCCTGGTACCTCTGATCTCTCTGCGATTCATCTCGCACAGAAGGGTGAAACGGGGAAGTATCGCATCCCAGTCAAGGGTTTCCTCCTGACCGGTACCCATCATGGTCCTCAGGGTAACAAGCGCCTTGACAGCTTTCGTACGGGGGAATTCGCTCCACCAGAGATCATACACCTCATGGACCTCATCCCAGCTATTCACCTCTCCGTCCTCGATCTGTCTGATCAGGGTTGTCACAGCAGCCTCACTTACCAGCAGTCCACCCAGATTCCTAACCGGTGCGGAAATAGCAGCAGACACAGCACTGCTCTGAGCAATAGAGGTAAGTGCTTCCGCTTCGAAGGCCGAGAGACTCAGTCCATGTTCCTCGGCGTGATCGAGAATGATCCGTACAGAAGAAAAGAGAATCATCTCCTTATAGGCGTCGTAACCCTGCTGGACTTTGAGGATCCGAGTCGGTTTCTTCGAGCGTTCAATATCACCAGTGGAAACAAGGAGGGTCGCGACCCTGGTATCATGGCTCTCAAGAAGCTCCTTACCTTTCACGATACACTCCTGATTCGGGCAGTGCGCATCACCAAAGGCAGCCCTACCCGTATGGAGGGCAAGATAGTCAAGGCCTTCGAGCAGTTCGTCCATCGTATCGATACTGTAGAAATCGGTTTCGATATACTGTCCCTTGTAGTACCGTTTGTCTCTGTTGCCGAATTTCCAGGAGTTGCGGGCCAGAGCATAGCGGTTATAGAGCCACCAGTAGGCGGGCATGACGTTCAATACCCTCTTTGATTCATTATAGCTGATCATACTGAAAGGGATACTCACATTAAGTTCGTTCGGGTAGGAACCTTTCGCTATGAGCGTGAATGAGGCGAATGAACTGTTGAACTTCAGGGAGGAGGAGAGGGCCGGCCAGAACCCGCGCTTCGCCTTGAGTTCGCCATCGGCACCACGAGTATTGTGATTGCTTCCAATATTAGCCCCTGCGGCCATATTGGACTGCCCCTGTATCAAAGATGCGATTAAAAACGAGTTATTGTGATGCTGTTCGTGAAAGGGATACACGAGACTGTTCAGCACCTCACAGCAGCTGATGGTACAGTTATCACCCATAAAGGAGTTTATCAGCCGGGCTCCGTACTTCAGCGAACTGTTTGTACCGGTAATGAACCTGACAGCTTTCACACCATAGAATATTCTTGATTGATACCCGATGATCCCGTTGACGAGCTCAACCCCTTCTCCGATCTGGGACTGGGCATGCTCGTCTGAGAGTATCGTCAGATTCTTCAGCTTGTTGGCCCCCTTGATGTAGGCATGACTGCCGATGCGGACATCTTTGATGATCCTGCTGGATTTTATCACCGAGTGATGTCCGACATACCCATAGAACCCACGACGAGGATCAACGGTGTCATCGGTGAACTGACCGAGGCGTTCCATCAGACGAGAGTGTTCCCGGTAGGTACCCCACAGGTAGGCATCACCACTGTTCATACCAACGAACGGGTACACCGAACGCTCTTCGTTCTCGTTCATGATGGACATGCGGACTCTCACACTTTCATCCTCACCCTCTTTGAGAACGCCGACACCGAATTTCGAGTGATTGCTGCAGGCCATCTCATCGATCCGGTGAAGGATACACATCGAGTCTATCTGATAGTGGGATATATATGCGACATGGTTGATGGCACAGTGCCTGTTGATATCACAGGAGACGATATGGGAGTCACAGATCCCCTCGGGGAGCACGAAGTCGTGGTAGCTGATGAGCGATGGCTGGATCGAACCGATCCTCACCATACCGTAGAACGAACTGTTCTGGATGAGGGAGACATCAAAGGGGTCCTCGACAAAGATCTGTGACCAGTCGTGTGAACGGTTCCCCTGCTGTATGAGTTGAGCGATCTCTGATTCCCGTAAGGGTCTGAAGCTGATATTCCAGGAGGAGATCCCTGAATCCCTGAGGAGAAGATCCTGCTTCTCATCCTGTCCCGTAAACTGCTTTCCGTACGTCTCAAGTGGTGTTCTTTTCATAACCCACAGTATACGTCATGAGGCGCCCGGCATACAACAGGAGGTTTGGAATATACGATGGAGACTCCGTCAGCCGAACAGAGATTTGAAGGTCATATAGCACAGGGTGCCGAGCAGGACGCTTGCCAGAGTGTTTCGTCTGTACAGATGAACCAGGACGACCACTGCGATACTGACCGCTTCTCCGGCCCAGTTGGTAAGAGAGTCAAAGGAAATATGCCGTATCGAATAGAGTACGAGGATCGCGATGACAGCAACCGGCAGACGTTTTGCCACGAACAGCAGCCACTCGGGCACCTCCTGCCGGTGTGAAAGGAGGAGGAAGGGGAATGCTCTGGTAGCCAGTGTGATTGCACTTGCGATGATGATGGCAAGGAACAGGTAGGTAAGACTCATCTGCTTTCCCTCTTCTCGATATGGTACTGAGCGAACAACAGCAGCAGCATCAGAACCATCGAGGGGAACAGGAACGCTGATGATCGCATATACAGATAGATCAGCAGCGCAGAGAAGAAGGAGACGAAAGCAAGGGCGAAAGTCCTCTGCTGAATCAGCTGTTCGATGAGGATGACGATGAACAGAGCTGTCATCGAGAACTCGACCCCTTCACTCACCATGGGAAGGTATGTACCGGCAAGGGCTCCAGCTGTCGATCCGCCGATCCAGTAGAGGTGATTCAATCCTGCGACCATCCATGCCAGTATCCGTTTCTCCTCGGGAGATTTCTCCTCCTCCCTGATCAGAGACAGTAGAGCGTAGGTCTCATCGGTCAGGCTGAAGATCATGTACCACCGTTTGACGCCCATCGAAGAGAAGAACTCTATATAGGAGAGGCCGTAGAACATATGCCTGGAATTCACCATCAGTGTCGTAAGAGCTATGGAGGACAGGGGAGCGGCCGCTGCGAGCAGTCCCACGAGCACGAACTGACCGGAACCGGCGAAGATGACCACTGACATCAGTGTTGCGGCGTACCACGGCAGAGCCGCGCCGACGACAAGCAGGCCGAAGGCAAAACCGAGGACACTGTACCCGCCGAGAACGGGCAGAGATGTATAGACAGCTTCCTTGAAGCTTCCCTTTCCCATAGTGATCAGATGCTCAGGTGCATCGCGTCCTTCATCATCCGCACAGTCTCATTTCCCAGGGCGTTCGCTTTCGCGGTTCCTGTCTGTATAATTTCTGTGACGAGTTCGGGACGATCTTCGTAGTAGGCTCTCTTTTCCCTGAAGGGATCGAGAAGGGTGTTGAGGGAATCGGTCAGCTTCTTCTTGCAGGCGACGCAGCCGATGGTCGCAGAGCGGCACATCGAACAGATCGTGTCATACTCATCAGGGGTGAAGATCTTATGGTATTTGGCAACATTACAGATAGTGGGATCACCGGGGATGTCCTTGGTGACACGGGCCGGGTCGGTGACCGCACGGCGCACCTTGTCGGCAACTTCCTTCGATGAATCGGACAGGTAGATCGCGTTGCCGAGCGACTTACCCATCTTTGCATTCCCGTCCAGGCCTGAAAGACGGGAAACCTGAGAGAGCTTCGCTTCCGGTTCTGTGATCGTCGTTCCGTACATCCCGTTGAACTTGCGAACGATCCTGCGTGTGAGTTCGATGTGAGGGATCTGATCCTCACCGACAGGAACGACATCAGCGTTACAGAAGGTGATGTCTGCAGCCTGCGATACCGGATAGCCGAGAAACCCGTAACTGAGATCCTTGTACCCGTACTGTTTCGCTTCGGTCTTTATCGTGGGATTGTGTCTCAGGACGTTGACGCTGGTGATCATCGAGTAGAAGACGGTCATCTCTGCGATAGAAGGGACTGCGCTCTGCTGTACGATAGTAGCTATCTCGGGGTCGAGCCCCACCGAGAGATTATCCATCGTCACCTCGCGGATACTCTGGTGAAGAAGCTCCTTCTGTTCGAAGTGCGTCGTAAGAGCCTGTATATCGGCAAGGAGAATGAAGGTCTCATACTCGTACTGCATCGCTACCCTGCTGCTCAGAGACCCGACATAATGGCCGAGGTGCAGTTTTCCCGTTGTCCGGTCACCTGTCAATATTCTCTGTTTTCGCTTTTCCATACCATCTCCCCTTGCGCTATCGGTGTTTGTTGAGTATACACAAAAGGTGAGACTTGAAAAAGAGGATAAGGGAAGGCTGAGATGAAAAGGAGCGAAAGAGGGGATGTGCTCGTCACCGGGGCTACCAGCGGTATCGGCCGCGCAGTGAGCGAGCTTCTCGCTGATGAAGGCTACACCATCTTCGGGGTCTCCCGTTCTGCGGGGCCCGGTTCCTTTCACCATGACAGGATCATCTCCTGCCGGATGGATGTCACTGACGCTTTGAGCATCGAACAGGCCATTGAGGAGATCTCACGGAAGCGGGGCATGCAGCCCTTGCGTGCAGTCATCCACTGTGCCGGCTACGGGATAGCCGGAAGCACTCTCGATACTCCCATGGATGCTATCAGATCCCAGTTCGAGACAAACTATTTCGGTCTTCTCACAGTGAATGAGATACTCATGAAAAAGGGGCTTCTCAGAGGAAGCAGAATCGTCATCCTCGGCTCGGTCGCAGGGCGCATCAGTATCCCCTACCAGAGTCACTACAGTGCATCAAAGTTTGCTCTGGAAGCGTACACCGAGGCACTGAGACTGGAAGGTTCTCATCTGGGCATCACAGCAACCATCATCGAGGCCGGAGATACGAAGACCTCTTTCAGTGCAGCAAGGACCTACCACGCACCGCCCGGTTCTCTGCTCGAAGCGAGGGGGAGGAAGGCAGTAGAGCGCATGGAGAAGGACGAACAGAAGGGGCATGACCCCTCTGTCGTCGCGAAGGTGGTACTGAGAGCACTGAAGCGGACACGTCTACCGGTACGGATGCCCGTCGGTCTCTCCTATACGATTCTCCTGCTGCTCAGACGCATCTTTCCCGATGCGCTGGTTGAAGCAATCGTCCGTCGCCTCTACCTTTCGTAGGGTGTCGACGGGATGAACTGACTCTCGACCTTCTCCCCGATATACACATCATCTCCCATCAGAAGCTTACCCCGCAGATAGGTCATCACGACCCTGCCCGTCGTGCTCATCCCGCTGTAGGCACTGTACCCGCTGGCACTGTGAACACTTTCATCATCTATGTCCCAGACAGCAGAGGGATCGAAGAGGACAAAATCCGCATCGGAGCCGACTTGCAGAGTTCCCTTACGGGGATAGAGGCCGAAATACTTCGCAGGGTTCGTGGAGAGAACCCTCACCAGTTCCGACATGCTCATTCTGCTCGAGGCAACGGCGAAGGTATGAACCAGAGACAGCATCTCCTCGGTACCGGGAATTCCCGGGTAGACCGTCCTCACATCATGGCTCTCGAGTTTCTGTTCCAGGGTAAAGGCACAGTGATCGGTCGCGACCACATCTATCTCACCGGCGACCAGAGCATCCTGAAGCGCCAGTGTATCCGAGTACTCCCTCAGTGGTGGCGTCATCACGAACTTCGACCCGTTTGCACCGGTAAGCCGGGAGTTATTGAGGAAAAGATAGTGAGGAGTCGTCTCTATGATCATCTTCACTCCCTGAGTGCGCTGTCTGCGGACTTCATTGAGACCACTCTCACTTGACAGATGGACTACATAGACACTCATATCGTTCTGACGTGCAAGGTCTCCAATCATCTCGATCGCCCGCCGTTCAGCTTCAGCCGGCCTGAGAACCGGATGGTCTGCAACCGAGTAATCTCCTGAATACGAATAGGCAACCTCATTCAGATAGGTATCGTCCTCACAATGAACGGTGACGAGCATCCCGTGACGGGCACAGGCCTCGAATACAGTGGAGATCATTTCCCGTTCCATCAGATAGCCAGCATTGCGGTAGGTTGTGAAAAGTTTGACAGCTGTTATCCCTGAAGCCTTCAGCTCCTCAAGTTCTGCATCAATGTCCTGAGGCAGACGATAGATCCCCTGGTGGAGAGAGAAATCCACATGAGCACCTGACTGGTATGCGGCCTTCCGCTCCTCAACACTTTCTGCAAGACTCTTTCCTTTTTCATGGTCGCTGAAGTCGACAACGGTCGTCACTCCGCCATAGGCGGCCAGGCGGGAACCTTCAGCAAAGGAATCGGCAGTGACCGTTCCTCTGGACACCAGATGATAGTGGGTGTGGGCATCAATGATACCCGGCAGGAGACACAGCCCCTCTGCCTCTATCAGTTCGGTTCCATCGGGAAGGCTCTTGATATCGATATCTCTGTCGATGCGTGCTACTTTCCCATCTTCCACCACCATGTCTGCTTTGATCGAATAGTCTGCTTCAAACAAAACAGCGCCCTGTATCAGTAATCGTTTCATCTCCATCCCTCATATCTCCTTCTGTACGAAAAGAAGTTCACACCGGGAGGTCGTCTCCTGTGTCTCTCCACTGTATCATATTTTCCCTGAAACATGGAGCAGAATTGGCACCTTCGTTACCTGAATCACTTTTGATGATCAGATGATACAGCCACGGAAGAATGGGTACTGAGGCTCTCAAACGAGCATCTAACAACTTTAAATGAATGAAATTCAGAAATATTACTGTTCTGTGCATAAAAATACACTGATTCAATTGAAAAAAAGTATTTATAGAGTATAATGGGCAATGTTTATATCAAAATATAAGGAGCCAAACATGAAAAAAACTGTTCTGTTCATGGTCTTACTCGTGGCCTCTGTCACACTCATCTTCGCACAGGGCGGAGCTGAAAAGGCTGAAACCATCAAAATCGGTGTCGCAGGTGCTCACAGCGGGGATCTCGCATCCTACGGTCTTCCCACGGTCAATGCAGTCGAACTCGTAGCTGAAAAGATCAACGCAGCCGGCGGAATCGACGGTAAAATGGTAGAACTCGTCATCGAAGATGATCAGTGTAAGCCGGAAATCGCAACAAACACCGCAGCCAAGCTCGTCGGTGAAGAAGTAGTTGCTGTTGTCGGACATATCTGTTCAGGAGCAACAAAGGCTGCTCTTGATATCTATAATGAATCCGGCATTCCCACCATTTCACCGTCAGCGACCAGTCCTGCACTTACCAAGAGCGGCGACTATCCCAACTTCCTCAGAACGATCGCTCCCGATGATGCTCAGGCTGTCCTTCAGGTGGATTTTGCCGTCAACAAACTCGGTGCAAAGAAGGTTGCAGTCCTCCACGACAAGGGTGACTACGGCAAGGGTCTTGCTGACTTTGCCAAAGCAGCTCTCGATACTACAAGCGCAGCCTCTGTCGTACTGTTTGAAGGCGTGACTCCCGGTGCCGTTGATTACTCTGCTGTAATCAACAAGATCGAACAGTCGGGTGCAGACACGGTCATCTACGGTGGTTACCACCCGGAAGCTGCTCAGATCGTCGGTGAGATGAGAGCAAAGGGTATGAAACTTGCATTTATCGGCGGTGATGGAGTCAAAGATGACACATTTATCGCAGTTGCCGGAAAGAACGCTGAAGGCGTATATGCTACTGCCCCTGTCGATACAACGAGCAATCCCATTGCTGTTGCAGCAGCAGAAGAACATGTCGCTAAGTACGGTGAAGAGTACGGAGCATTCTTCCTCAATGCATATGCAGCCGCGCAGGCACTCATGAATGCAATCGATGCTGCCAACAGCACCGATTACGATGCTGTCATGAAGGCATTCACCTCCGAGTACGTTGAAACTCCGCTTGGAAGCATCAGTTTCGACGAGAAGGGTGACGCGATCGGTGTCGGTTTCTCAATGTATCAGGTGAAGAGTGGTTCTTTCGCTCAGCTTGATTAGTAAACACGTGTAATTCATGCTGGGCAGGCTTCATCACTGAGGTCTGCCCATGCTTCTGTAAGGTGAAAATATGAGTCTGGAATATTTTTTCAAGTTGTTCATCGGGGGGCTGACGAAAGGAAGTATCTATGCCTTGATAGCAATCGGATATACGATGGTGTATGGTATCATCGGTCTGATCAACTTCGCTCATGGTGAAGTGTATATGATAGGTGCTTTCACTGCCCTGATCGTAGCGGGAGTCTTCTCAGCATTGAACCTCCCAGTTGTGGCAATATTGGCAATCTCAGTTCTGATTGCTATGCTCTTTTCAGCCGGGTACGGATATACCCTGGAGAAGATCGCCTATAAACCGCTGAGGACTGCTCCCAGACTTTCAGCTCTCATCAGTGCAATCGGTATGTCGATGTT
>JAFGUP010000289.1 GCA_016938475.1 Sphaerochaetaceae bacterium | reverse complement strand
GCAGAGTGATAGTCGGCACCACCGATGACGGTCATGTTCGGAAGAGTCCGCATAACTCCAAGGACCTCGATAGACTGGTGGGAGGCACCGTCGTTTGCCGGAGTGAATCCTCCGTGGGAACACATCACTTTCACATTAAGATTGGGATAGCAGGCTTCCTGCCTGATCTGTTCGAGCATCCTCAGAGAACCGAACACAGCATAGGTCGACACGATCGGAATCTTACCGAGGGTGGCAAGACCTGCCGCCACTCCGGCTGCATTCTGCTCGGCGATACCGACGTTCACATGATTTAGCGGATACTGTTCCTTGAACGGGACAGTCTTACAGGATTTACCGATATCAGCATCGATAACGTACAGTTCAGGGAACTCCTTGACGAGTTCAAGTATCTCATCACCAAACGATTCTCTCAGAGCCTTCATACGATCTCCCCCTCTTCGATTTCCTTCATAGCCTGTTCGAACAGTTCCTCGTTCGGCGCCATTCCGTGCCAGGATGGAACATCCTCCATGTAGGAGACTCCCTTTCCTTTAGTCGTGTTGGCCACGATAACCTGAGGCTTACAAGACGTTGTATTCCTGATAGCATCGAGTGCATCGAGGATTTCAGGGATACTGTGACCGTTTATGTTATGCGTATCACAACCGAAGGCCTTGAACTTCGCTTCGATATCCTGTACCGGCATGATCTCTTCACAGAATCCGTCATTCTGGATCCTGTTCTTGTCGAGAATGATGACGAGGTTGGTCAGTTCGTACTTTGCAGCAGTTTCGACCGCTTCCCATACCTGCCCTTCCTGACTCTCACCGTCACCGACGAGGGTGAACACCCGGGCTTTTGACTGATCTCTTTTAAGACCGATCGCCATGCCTACTGCAGTCGATATCCCCTGACCGAGAGAACCGGTGGAGATGTCTACGCCAGGAGTCTTCTTCATATCAGGGTGACCCTGTAGGATCGAACCGTACTTTCTCAGATTATAGATCTCACTCGTGTCCATATACCCTTTCAGGATCAGGGAAGAGTAGAGAATCGGACACACATGTCCCTTAGAGAGAACAAATCTATCCCTGTCTGCCTTGGCTGGATCCTTGGGATCTACATTCAGCTCTGAGAAATAGAGAGCTGCCATGATCTCCGCTGCGGAGAAAGACCCACCCGGATGTCCTGACTGAGCTGTATAGATCATCGTCAGGGCTGTCTTACGTAATTCCTTTGCCTTCCCTTTCAGGAACTGCACTAATTCTTCCCGTTCCACTTATCGTTACCTCTTGCTTGATACTTGCCGACCGATTCGTCTCAGCCACCTCTGTGACAGCGAATCTATCCTCACTGTACGGGGTGAAATTCCATCTGTCAAGAAATTTTTTTCATATTTTTAACATTTTATTTGAAATGGATTTCATGTAATTGCTTGGAAAAGGTAAAATATCGCAATACAGACGTATTAAAACAGGTTTTTATGTGAACACAGAGACAAGATCATTAGAAAGGTATTTCATGAGAAAGGTGTTGAATTGAAAAAGATTTCTTATTTTCTCACCCTCTTAATGCTGAGCAGTTTTGCGATCTCTTCCCGATAATCACCAAGTTCTTCCCTACGTTTGATCGACAGTGCGGCATGGATCGCAGAAACGACATTAAGTTCACAGATCCGTGCTGAGAGGGTATCAGAGAAGTATGGATGGTTGGAAACGCCTGTGTGAAGCGTGACATCAAGATACCTGGTCAGGGGAGCGCCGGTGATGCCGACGAAACCGATGGTGGTCAGGTGTCTGTCATGGGCCAGTTTGATACTTTCATACACATTCCGGCTCATACCGCTATGGCTGAATCCGCAGATAACCGCATTGTCCTCTCTGTTGAGCTTTGAGATGGCAAGGATCTGGAAAAAGGGGTCCTCGATAAGGCGGGCGGGAATCCCGATCTGAAGGAACGAGTCATAGGCGGCCCGGGCAGAGGAGCCTGACCCTCCTTCCCCGATGATGATGACTGCAGAGGAATCGTTGATGTAGTCTATCGCCTTCTCGAGAGCTTCATCATCAAGTACTGCAAGTGTCTCATCCATACTGTTCTTGTTGAAGTTGAATGATTTCTGTTTGATCATGGCAATTGATTCATCACTTTTCAATTCATACCAGTTGGCTGTGGGACTGATGAGTTCCTGTTTGAGATGCATCCGGAACTCCACGAAACTCTTGTACCCGATGGAACGGCAGAACCTCACTACGGTTGCGGCACTTGTTCCGGTCACCTCTGCAAGCTGCTGCGATGTGAGATCGCCCATATCCGCATGGTTCTCGACTACAAAATCTGCTATTCTCTTTTCGGCAGTACTTAACAGATGGTAATGATGATTGATTCTTGTGATGCTGATAAGGGTATGTTTCATGTGTCTGATCTCCTTGGCTCTCTCAATATTACACTATTTTTCAGATATTTTTTATATTTTTTGAAATATTTTTCACTCTTCTTCTTGAGCAGTGCTCCCCTTCATGCTACAGTAACCCCAGCCGACCGATATCAGCACGCCTCAGTGAGATCATGTGAAATACCCACAGTGGACCAAGCAGGTTCACTATAAGGAGACAAGACGTATGAAGATCGTAGTACTCGACGGATACACACTGAACCCCGGAGACCTCTCCTGGCAGGCACTGGAGGAGCTTGGGGAACTGACGGTCCAT
>JAFGUP010000288.1 GCA_016938475.1 Sphaerochaetaceae bacterium | reverse complement strand
TGAGAATGTGTTTCATGGAATCAAAAAAGAGAGTCCATTCCTCATCAGATGTTCCGTCGTTAACGAGATCGCCGACAATTAGGAGAAATGAAATGTTTTGGTCAGTTGAAAGGACATCCGAAATCCTGCGGTATCGGGTCCGGTCATTTTCCGGTGATTCAGCACTCTGCTGAATGTCACCAAAAACGGCAAATGATATTGTGCCATCGTTGGGGAAAGTTTGTACCTTGCATATGTCAGACTGACCGTAAGGTGAGGTAATCTGATAGTGGTAGATGGTGTCCGGCAAGAGATCCGTTAATCTGAAATGAGAGAGATTTATGCCAGCGATGCATTCTGATGATGCAGTGATATTCTCCCGTTTTTCTCCGGTTGTGACATCTCTGGTGTCTGAGACATATGTAATGGTGAAGGGACCTGATTCTGCACTGGCCCAGTTCACCACTGTTGATGTCTGGTTTGTATCTGTGCACCAGGGACCAAGCATTTCATCCTGTGCAGCGACTGTGTGGATGCAGAGGATGCAGAGGATGCAGCATACGCAGAAGGGGCAGAGGATGCAGAAACGGGATTGTTGTGCACCGTTCATATCAGGCACCTGTCTGATTGAGATAGGTTGTCTCGTAGGGACCGATGGTAATCTCATACTGGTACGTTGTGGTGTCTGAGACCAGTTTGACCGGATAGTTTCCAAGATCGAGCCGGGTAAAGAGGTGTGGTGTTTTCTCGCCGGTGTAGCGATCATACAGATAGATCTTCTGGCCGGGAATGTCACTGGTGACAAATAAACTTCCACTGGGGTATTCGTTTAGTGTGCAACGTACAATACCCACGTTCTGATTATCTGCATGATCAATGAGACGGATTTCTCCTTCTGACGGGTAGTATCCCTCTTTTGAAATACTGATAATGTGAGTGCCGGCGGAGAGGTTGTGGATGGTATAGGGTGTTTCATAACCGGTCTCAAACCCATCAACGAAGATGTGTGCGCCGGCAGGATCAGAGACCAGTGCGATGTCAGAAAGCGTGCTTGTATACTCATCAAACCAGACCGTACCAGAAGAGAGATCACTGCCTGTTATCTTTTTTGAGATATATTCATCGTTTTGGGTATGAACTGCAATGAGATCTCCTGCTGCTCCAGAACTGATAGTCAGGGGAATTTTTTTGTGAAGATAATCACCATTCAGGCTGAGATAACAGGACTCATAGGCAGATGAATTCACAAGCAGTGATATACTGATGTCGTTTTCATCTGACCTGAGATACACTTCGGTGACGCTTTCAGGGAAAACCCAGAATTTTGAGGATGAGAGTGTCGAGCTGTCATAGCCTTTCAGTTTAACGGTGTGCCATCCTTCCCGAAGACCGGTGATAAGGGTTGGTGTTACGCGACTGGTTTCCTTACTGTCGATAAGAACTTCTGCACCTTTAATGGCATTTCTGATGTAGAGACTGCCGGTGTTTGGGTAGATGGACTGCTCAGCTGCCAGATCGATATGGGTTTTTGCATAGATTCTTTGATCGGCCGGATACATCTCAGCGAAGAGATTTGTATCAGTGGTGGTGGAGAGTTCAGTCAGATAGTCAGCGTAGCCTTCGTGAACCAGTTTGAGATTGTGGGGGTCTGCATCCTGAAATGAGAGTGTCTCCGGTGTGGTTGTTCCGGTATAGACTCCGTCCAGATAGATGAGAGAACCGGGTGGTGCTGACCGGAGATTTATCTCATATCCGGATGGTATGGTCATTTCAATGGGTTCTTCGGTGAGGGTTCCGGCGGAATCGTCCGCTGGTGTGGTGGTTGTACCGGATGGCAGTGGACTGTTTTCTTCCGTTTCCCAGCCAAAAAGACTCATTATCAAAGCAAAAAGTGTGTCAAGAATACCAGTATTTTCCTGGTGGGGAACAGTCAGGGTCTGCTCTCCGGTCACGTTCTGATAGATCTGTGAAGTGTCTGAGCCATTCTGATGGTCTGAACCGGTCTGTCCGGTGGTATTGATTCTGCTTGTTGTGCTTTTATCACCGGTATTGTCGATCTTGTTTTCTGAGCTGTCGGAATGCCGGATGATAAGAAATATCCCTCTGGTTGTAAGGAAGGAATTTTCACTCCCTGTTTCAGAATAGGCAAGTGATATCTCATTGTTCTCGCCTTTGAGGGTGCTTAAGGCCTCAAATTCAGCAACGAGTGGGCCGGTTTGGGAGAGATCAAAAGGTTCATCGAACTGATCGGAGTTTACTTCAAGATAGTGGGGATTCTTCTCGTTCTCATCGGTATCCGCGTTGTCTGAAAAAGTCGCAACAGCAAGTACCTGAGCACTGTCTTTGGCATAATTCAGATGCCCCGGGATACGGGCGGTTGAAAGATACAGAGTGGGGTCTTCGGTGGTGTCATTTGCACAGATGATATCACATCCCTCAAAGCCAAAGATCCGGCTG
>JAFGUP010000287.1 GCA_016938475.1 Sphaerochaetaceae bacterium | reverse complement strand
TATGCTTTACCTTTTGAGGAGCAGGGTGGGTCTTTTAATCTTCTATCTTTTCCGGTTTCCAGTAGTTCGTATTCCGACAGACCGATTAATCTGAACCAGACAATGCAGCCAAAAAGAGAGCAATTACTATTTAGCAGGATAATGCCCTGCGGAGGATGCTTTATGGCAAAAAAAATCTATGTTGGCAACATGAGCTACGCCACGAGCGAAGAAGAACTTCGCGAACTCTTTTCACAGTACGGAAATGTACTGAGCACGAACATCATCATTGACAGAGAAACACACCGCCCCAAAGGCTTCGGTTTCGTCGAGATGGAAGAAGATGAAGCAGCAGAAGCTGCTATCAGCCAGCTTGATGGTCAGGAATTCGGTGGACGTAACCTTCGTGTCAACGAAGCGATTGCCAAACCCCGACCGAACCGCTCATATCGCTAAGAATAGAGCTACAAACGAACAAAAGTGGCTGCCTACCGGGCAGTCTCTTTTGTGTTCAGGACAGACTTTCTTCAGAACAGGGCGAGTGAACCATATGAAAGAGGAATCTTCATGATCCTTCTTTCTTGCGCATCAGAGATCAAGGTTGAGTGTTGCCTTGATATCAAACAGCAGACCTTCACTCTGGTACTGCCCCGCATAGCTTCCCCGCTCCACGGCATAGTAGGTACCGCTGAAGGAGAGGTCCATCACACGGAACAGATTTGCCACCATGACTGCAACTCCTGCAGAGAGATATCCCTGATTGATCCCCGCACGAAGAGAAATGATATCGAACAACTCTATCTCTCCACCAAGGTGGACAGACTTCCACAGAGAGTCGGCCGTTGCACTTCCGTCAGTGAACACATGCTCATAGTCGGCGGCAATCCTGAACCTGAACAGGTCTCCGAGACCGGTGTCTATTCCGACTCCGACCACGGCAGAAGTGGGTATCGTACTGTCATACAGGTACTCCCCCCTCTGAGGAATACAATGACCAAAAAGAACACTCCCTTTACGCCCATTCATGTCAAGAATCCGATACTGCGTCATGAGAAGGTTTTCAAACGGTGCCTCACAGGTCTGCAGCTTCGGTTCTCCGATATTCTTGACATGCATGCTCAGCAGGAACGGTCCCTGCTCATAGATTGCCCCGGCATTAAAGGTATACCCCATCGCGACAGTGGCCGGCAGACTGGAAAGTGCACCGCCTTCATCATACAGGTAGGAAAGCAGTTCACTTTCATCGATCTGTGCTGTCGCCCGGGACATCACTACCTGTTTCAGGTCAGCTCCGAGATAGAGAGTTCCCTCTCCCATGGAAAACCCGTGAGAGAAACCAACCCCCCAGGCAGCTGTCGCCAGATACTCAATCGTGACCGGATCCCCCTCACGATCCTGCAGGAAAAGGGGTTCCACCGTATAGTTCATACCGGTCCCCAGACCCCAGAAAGAACCACCCCCACTCAAGGTGTAGATACCGCCGATCCCGTTACGGAGGTCTCCGTGTACCAGAGTATCTTCATTGACGAAGAATTCTGTCTTCCGGTACCCTTCGGTGAGCCAGGATTCAAGATGCTCACTCATCCCCTCATCGAGATTCACTCTCGGTCCCATGCCGATACCGATGAATTCAAGCCCGTCAGAGCGGACAATACCCGCCGGATTGGCGAAGATAGCCTGATAACCGGTGGATAGAGTACTTTGAGTCCCGCCCATCGCCAATGTCCGCGCTGTATAGTACCTGGGGATAGGCAGCACCTCCTGCCCCTCGGCAAAAAGGGGAGTAAGCCCGGAGATCAGAGTGAAGATCATGATGATCATGCCGTACCGCATATTCCTATATATCACTGTATTTCTCGTCATATATCCTACCTTTTCTCTGCAGCCCATACCTTTGATTCATACACTAAGGCGAAGTGATGGTTCGTGCCACCACTCGATGTATCCCGCTCACAGGGAAAGGATCACATCGAACTTGAGAGCCTCTGTCTGTGATTGCCCTGCGTAACTCCCTGCTTCCCATGAGTAGTAGGTCAAGTTCATACTCAGGTCAATCAGACTGAAGAACCTGATGAAGCTCAGCCCGACACCACCGGTCAGATACCCTTGGTTGATACCGGCACGAATCTGGAACATATCAAGAAGGTCCAGCTCCGCCCCGAGATGAAGATCCTGCCAGAACGTATCGGGGGATGTGTTATCGGGAATCTGAAGCGAGGTAATATACTCAGTACTGACCCGGTACTCACCGAGTAACTGCAGCCTGAGAGCATCAAACAGATTGAGATCGACTCCTCCTCCGACGATGATACTCATGGGAATCACCAGATCTTCGATATACTCACCTTCGAAAGTGGGTTTGATCCCGGACGGATCGAAAAACTCAGAGGGTGAGTAGATTTTTGCCAAAGCTTCCCGACTATCTGTAAACAGGTTTACTGCTTCACTGAAGGTACTCTCCTGACAGGTAAGCGTCGTCCCTCCGATATCTCTGACAGTAAGAGACAGCATGAAGGGGTCCGCACTGTACATCACCCCGGCATCAAAGGCGATACCACTTGCAAGAACTGCGGGGATATCATCCTGAAATTCCCAGTTCGCAACCAGATCAGCTGCACTGTCCGTGACGATCTGGGCTTGCGAGAAAGCCTGATACTCTTTTCGTACCGAGGCACCGACATACAGGTCATTCTTACCGAGTTTCAGGCGTACAGAACCACCTCCGGCCATTGTCAACCCGAACTGGTAATCCATCGATACCGGCTCTTCCAGTGAGAACTGTCGCACAAGGAAGTCAGTATTGTAGTTGATCCCGGCAGCTAATCCGTAGAAGCTCGCTCCCAGGACATGAGACTCTGACGCACCCACCCCATTGCGGAAATCAGCATGAGAAAGCAGTTCATTCATCTCCGGGATGCTGCCGACACCCTGAAAGTGCTGTGCATAGTCCTGTGCGGCTGTAACCAGTTCAGGTTCCAATGCTGCACTCACTCCCAGACCTCCAGCATGAACGATCGCCTCATTCTTTCTCACAATACCCGCAGGGTTCATGAACAGAGCATATAGTCCTTCCGCGTTCGACCCCTGGACATCGCCCATAGCCAGGTTACGTGCATCGATATGACGAACGGGTTGCGTGATATAGAGAGCAGGAAGAGCTGACAGCGAGAGACTGACAAGACAGAGCAGGAGAACATATCTTTTCATCTTCATAGGATTCCTCCCTGAAGACTCATGAGAACACTGGACGCATGCGAAATGATCTGATCAAGCCTGCCATTCACCTCAGTCTCGATGCTCTCGGTGAGAAACCCGACTTCATTAACTTGCACCTTCAGGGCTGAAACCTTCTCCCGTATCCTTGTCACATTCGTGATGAGATCCTCAGTACTCCCCCCACTCAGATAGAACTCTGAAAGGGTGTCGTGCAGCACCATCGTGTCAATCTTATCCATATAGAGAGTGAGATCGTCCACTATCGTGAAGGATTCGATAACGAGGCTCCCTGAAGTGTTGAACGCGGTTCTCATCGTATACACACTCCGATACGTTGAGTCTTCATTCGTTTCAGGGAAAGTTACCACACCATCCGACACTGGACCGTACGGAGAAAGATGCTCGTTCAGTTCATCCTGCGTGTAGTAGGGAATATCTTCGAATTCTTTGAAGATATTCACCTCTTTCAACTCCTGGAACACGTCCGACTCTATGAGTTCACAAGAACTGAACAGTACCACACATGTACATATCAGCAGGCTAAGGGTTCTTCTGAGTTTCATGGTTCACCTCACTTTCTCGTTACCGGTTATTCTGATTACCATATGCAGATGGTCGAGAAGAGGCTCATGACAGTCAGGCCCTGCAAGAGCATCTACTCATGCACTGATACTGTTTATTCTATCGCAAGGGCTATCAATACAAAGGTAGCAATAGTCACATTTTCATATGAGATAATTCTCTGTGAAGCTTGGGATTATTCTGATACACAGGTAGCGAGAGATGAACAGGTTCAGGAATAGTATCCGATCGCAAGGCCCAGCCTGAACAGTTCATAGTCGGTTCTTATATGGAATTTCTGGAAAATATTGGATTTATGGGAAGAGACGGTCTTCACTGAGATATTGAGAAACTCTGCGATCTCCTCCGGAGGAAGTCCCTGGAGAAGTGAATAGAAGATTTCCTTCTCCCTGCGGCTCAGAAGATGAATAGCCCCGGTTATGTCGGGATCCGACTCTTTACTGAGGAATGTCTTTGCGAGCAGATCTGCC
>JAFGUP010000286.1 GCA_016938475.1 Sphaerochaetaceae bacterium | reverse complement strand
GTCAAGGAGATAGGCTTCTCGGGGCATCATCTGGGAATCGCAGTCGATATTGCGGCTTTCACACTGGGAGCAACCACCATCGAGCGGCACTATACCTTAGATCGTACTTGGAAGGGCACTGATCATGCAGCTTCCCTTGAACCTGATGGTGTGCGAAGACTGAAACGTGATCTTGAGGCTGCATGGAAGGCTCTGCATACGAAAGAGAAAGAAATTCTGGATATAGAAGAAGTTCAGCGGGAGAAGCTGAAATACAGGAAGAGATCGTAACTATGGAAAGAATCGGAAACACTGTAGCGTTCATTCCCATCAGGGGTGGAAGTAAATCAATACCGCTGAAGAATATCAGGTTGATGAACAAGAGACCTCTTGTGTACTGGACTCTGGATGCTGCAGTAGCGTGTAAAGACATAGATACTGTGGTCGTCTCCACTGATAGTGATGATATACGAGCTGTCGTAAGGAAGTACGGCTCTGAAAAAATTATCTTGGTAGATCGATCAGATGAAGTGTCGACTGATACCGCTTCTACCGAATCGGTAATGATCGAGTGTGCAGAGAAATATGAGTTTGAAACGATGATACTCATACAGGCAACCTCACCCTTGCTGAGGAGTGAAGACCTTTCCCGTGGGATTAAGGTTTTCAGTAAGAATGGGATTGATAGTGTCCTGTCGGTAGTGCGTCAGAAAAGATTCCTGTGGGAGAATCGTAACGGAATCGCCACTCCTTTGAATTATGATCCCCTTCACAGACCAAGACGTCAGGAATTCAGTGGATACCTTGTTGAGAACGGGGCATTTTACATAACTGGCAGAGAAAGCTTGCTACGCTCAGGGTGCAGGCTTTCAGGAAATATTTCCTCGGTGGAGATGTGTGAGGAAAGCTATGTCGAAATTGACGAGCCGACTGACTGGGTGATCGTGGAAAGTCTGCTGAAAAGAAGTCTTGAGGAGTCTTCTTCAAGACAGAATAGTCTGAAGAAGATACGCTGCCTGCTGACAGACAGTGACGGGGTCCTGACCGATGGTGGAATGTACTATTCTGAACACGGTGATGAGTTGAAGAAGTTCAATACCAAAGACGGAATGGGAATGGCCCTCCTCAGGAGGGCTGGATTTATCACTGGTATCATCACCGGAGAAGATATTGATCTTGTCCGCAGGCGTGGCGAAAAGATGAAAGTGAATGAACTGCATCTTGGAATCAGGAATAAGATGAACGTCTTGGACGAGATCTGTAAGAAACACACCCTTTCCTATGATGAGATAGCATACATCGGGGATGATATTAATGATCTGGAGGTCCTGAAGCATGTGGGTTTCGGGTGTACTGTGCAGGACGGCATGAGAGTATTAAAAGAGACTGCCGATTATATCACTGAAGCCCGGGGAGGACAGGGAGCCGTTCGTGAGGTTGTAGATATGCTTCTCTCCGCATCATCGTCCTGAGACCGACCTCTCTTTCACTTCAAAAGACTTCTTACCATGCCATTGAGTTCTGTCTCAGTCGTAGGCAGGAGAATCCTTTGTGGATATCGGTAAGTCTGCTTAAAGGAGTAGATAAAATCTCTGCTGTCGCGCTCAAGAGGATAGAGCTTTTTCAGCTCTTCCATCTCGAACAGGAGAATAATGGTCGGCTCTTTGTCAAAGATGATCTTGTTTGTGATCGCGACTGTCGAAAAGAAAGAGATTAGGATTTTATTCTCGATATCCATGTTCATTGCAAGGATTTCCCAGGGCAGAGTGCTGCCCTGATACATTCTTCGTCCATGATAATCTCCCGAACTGCTGCGGGGGTGGGGTTTCACTATCACATCGTCTGTCGGAATCCTTTCTATCAGATGTTTAACCGCATCATTCAATGCAGGGTTTCCCTGTATAGGCTGTTCAAAGAAGATGACCCTTTCGGAAATTGCCGATTTCCCAGTATAGCCGAATAGCGTATTGAGACGCGTCTTGAAATTCTTATCCTGAAGGTTCAGTGAAGGGATCCTGTCTATAGGAAAGGGGATATCTCCTGTGAACAGCTCAGGTTGAAAGAGCAGAAGAGAGGTATACCTGTCGATATATCTGTGCTGGCCGCTGATTCGGTTGAAGAGCTTCTTAGCCAGGGATGCTCGCCACTGGTCTGTATTATATCCGGCGAAGCCATCTTCAAAGAGGCGTATTTTCACTTCAGGATTGCGTCGGTAGAGTACTTTCAGTGCAAGTTGAATTGTAACGACCGGGGAGCCGAAAAGAATTTCCTCATACACGTCCTCTTCCAGTTGAAGGAGATCGCCTGCAATTTTTTCAGCTCGTACCTGAGTGCTTATTCTCTGAAGATACTTGAGAGGTTTGAAAGAAGAGAGTCTGTCTTCAAGACCATCTTTGCTGTGAATTAGTTTTACCTTTCTGAACAGACCGGTTTCTGTCAGTGCATGATGAATCCTTTCTGAATCTTTGAAATGATCAAGCAGATATATATCCGCTGCAGTATTTTCATACAGGGCCTTATGAATCCATGTAGCGACGAGAACGTGATAGGGAGTAGAGCAGAAGAAGGCTATCATCGACCACCTCGCTTGAGGTAAAGATCCTCGTACCTCAGCACTGCACTTTTCAGGCTGTGATGTTCTCGCACATACTCACAGGCTGCTTTTCCCAGTTCCTGTTTTTTTCTAGGAGAAGTCATCAGGTTGCGTATTTCCCGTATGAATTCTTCACTTGCATGAGCATCACACAGGTATCCAGTGACTCCATCCCTGATAAGATCTCTGTTTCCCACGATATCTGAGGCTATGACTGCTTTGCCTGCAGCCATAGCCTCCAAGATTGAGACAGGCATGCCCTCCCAGAGAGACGTCTGAATGTACAGCTTTGCTTCCTTCACCTTCTGTATAGCTTCAGATCGGGGAAGAAGTCCCGTTACTGTGATATTCTCAGAGGTAAGCTTCTCCCTGAGGGGCCCATCCCCTACCCACATGAAATGCTCATCGGGGAGAGACCGTGCGATCTCGTTGAACAGCCCGGGGTTTTTCTGAGGAGAGACCCTTCCGCAGGTGACGATGAGCCCGCCATCCTGAGGCTCTTCTGACTCGAACAGGCTGGTATCAATGAAGTTGCTGATGGTTGTCACCTTACTGGTGATCCTTTGTGCATGTTCAGCTTCTCCGTCAGATACAGCTATGATTACTGCGGGATGCCACGCCTGAATGAGTCTTTCGAGGGAGAAAAAGGTTCTTCGCTTGAACGCATTCACATCTTCCCGCAGGAAGGAAAATCCATGAGGGGAATAGAATAGGGGAGTTTTGTTGTTTCTGGCTAGAGCGAGTCTTCCAAGGACACCGGCCTTTGATGAGTGAAGGTGGATCGCATCAGGCATGTATGATCGGACATAGTCCCTGATGGACTTCACTGCTTTCGGGTATTCATTGAGCGATCCCATCGGGATGTATTGAAGGGTGATGTTGTCTCTGTCAAAGTCCTCCTCATAGGTGGCAGGAGAATCTTCTCTCAGAGAGTGAATGATATGGATATCGAATATCCCGGGGGTTAGGTTGCATGCTATATCACGGACAATTGCGTACACGCCGGTTGCGAAACTTTCCACGATATACAGGATCTTCACTTTTCTTTTCGATGACATATGGTCAGTATACTTACAGCTCCCTGTTCTGTATAGAATGAAGTGTTCTTTGATAATTTCAGTGTGAATACCTAATCGGTTAGGATAACCTTGCCTGTATGGTTCACGTGTTTATTCTTGCTGTCTTGACAAATGCTTTTCCGCAGTGATACGGTGCAACGTATCCTTAGCAATGCCAATGGAGTTGCCTGTCTCGTGGGAGTATTCTTTTATAATCTGATTTTATACCCAATTGCTTTTCTCGTTGAGTTTTTATATGTGTTTTTTATGAAAATGCTCTCTGTGGAAGGATTGGCGATTGCAGGCCTGAGTGTGACGATAAGCCTTCTCACTCTTCCACTCTACCATGCGGCAGATGCCCTTCAGAAACAGGAACGGGAGCAGAGGAAGGCTCTTGCTCCGGATATAGAACGGATAAAAGCGGTCTTTACAGGTGATGAGAGATATATGATGCTCTCAACATTGTATCGTCAGAATCATTATCATCCGATCTACGCTTTGAGAAATTCACTGAATCTTCTCATACAGGTTCCTTTCTTTGTTGCAGCGTATCATTTTCTTTCTCATCTGCAAGGACTTCATGGCGTGTCCTTCCTGTTTATACAGGACCTCGGCACTCCGGATGCAGTTCTCTCCTTCAGATCGCTCCGCATAAATATCCTCCCGATTCTCATGACATCCATAAATCTGCTCTCAGGAGCAATCTATTCCCGGGGGTTTCCCAAACGTGATAAAGTACAGATTTACGGAGTTGCTCTGATCTTCCTCGTTCTTCTCTATAATTCTCCTGCTGGACTAGTATTCTACTGGACGCTGAACAATCTGTTTTCTCTCGGAAAGAATCTATTCTCTCGTCTGCCTCATCCTCTCCGGAAATTCTATGGTCTTTCTGTAACTGTCTCAGTTCTGGTTTCCGTATACGTCATCTCCATGAGTAAAACAATATCGACAAAGAAAATCATATTTTTAGTACTTCTCTGTTCACTGATCATCCTGATCCCTTTTATTCTGAAAATTCTCCGATATGTATATATCAGGTACTCTAGAGGACTCGAATCATCCAATCACTGGAATACCAGGCTTTTCATCATCTCGGGTATTGTCCTCTGGATGGTCCATGGACTTCTTCTTCCATCCAATCTCATTGCAACATCGGTGCAGGAGTTTGCTACACTAGATCATCTGATGAATCCGCTCGTATTTATTATTTATACTATGACCGTTTTTGCCGGAATTTTCCTGCTCTGGCCGATTCTCCTATATAAGCTATCAGGAAAAGCAATCAGAACGGGAGCTTCTCTAGTATTCCCCGTACTGGCTGTCACCTCGATTTTGAACCTATTTGTCTTTGCAGGGGACTACGGAATTATCACACAGTTGCTGATTTTTGAGAATCCGGCTCTTCTTGAATCTCCGAATCTCCAGTCGGTTATCGCTCTGTGCGTGTCACTTTTAGTGTTTATCATCTTTTTCTTCCTTATGGTTCAAGGGGGGAAAAGGATTCTTGGACACATTATTGTGTTAACACTCGCTTCAGGGGTTATTGCAACAGGGTGGAATTTCTGGCAGATCGAATCAGAGTACAAGGAACTCCAGACTATTCTTACAGCTTTCGATGAAGAAAAGACGAGTGACGGAAAGATTGACCCCATCATTCACCTGTCACGCGAGGGGAAGAATGTAATAGTCCTGATGCTGGATAGGGCTATCAGCTCTTATCTGCCGATTGTCATGGAAGTGATCCCTGAATTGAATGATCAGTTCTCAGGATTTACTTACTTCCCGAATACCGTTTCTCTGGGGCAAGGCACAATAATGGGGTCGCCTGCTCTTATGGGTGGGTACGAATATACTCCGATTGAGATGAATGCAAGGGCTGATGAGGCGCTGGTCGATAAACATAACGAAGCTATGCTCCTGCTGCCAAGGATATTCAGTGATGCAGGATATTCCGTCCTGGTGACAGATCCACCTCTCTCAAATTATGCCTGGAGCGGAGATTTTAGGCCTTTTGAACCGTACCCCGATATTGATGTAAGAGTTGAGAACGGTCGATACAACGTTCGTTACACACAGGAACATCAGGATGATTTCAGTAAAATCGAGGACGCAGGCACTCTTATCAGGCAGCGGCTTCCATTGTTTGCCCTGATGATGAGTGCATTCCCCTTCATGAGAGAGGATATGTATGATGACGGCTACTATTATTCTGCAAAAGGAATGTCCTTCAATTTTGATGAATTTCTTGCGTCATATGCACAACTCTATTATCTCAGTGAGATGACTTCTTATGATGGTGAGAAGAATGCCTATGTATTTATTGACAATGAAACAACACATGAACCGGTTAATCTTCGATTTCCTGAATTCTCTCCTACGAGTTATCTTGATGAGATATATAATCCGTTCGAAGGAGTACAGGGGGTGGATGAAAGAGATATAAAACATTTTCATGTGAATGTAGCTGCGCTGAAACGGATAGGGATATGGCTTGAGAATCTAAAAAAACATGGAGTGTACGATAATACCCGTATTATCATAGTTGCCGATCATGGGAAAGATGTGTTTGTCCCGCCTTTTAAAGATTATAGCGAGCATAGCAGAACCTTTGGTGATTATAATCCGCTCCTTCTTTATAAGGATTTTTCTGAACAGAGTTCATTTACTGTTGATTATCAGTTTATGACCAATGCAGACACACCCCTGCTTGCGCTTAGGGACCTTGACATCGAAACGATCAATCCTTTCACGGGAAAAGACCTTTTAAATCAGGTTGACAAAGATTCAGTTGAAGTTATCAGAGGACCATGGGCACCTCCCAGATCAGGAAATCAGAATCAGTTCGAGATTGATTATTCAAAGAGTTTTCGGGTGAAAGATGATATTTTCGAAGAATCAAACTGGGAAGCTATCAATCCCGTGGAGGGCATGTGATTTCTCTTTACATCGATCCCGGTACGGGAAGCATGCTATTTTCAATAGCTATCGGATTTGTCACAATGCTCTACTTTGTCGGGAAGGCAGTACTACTCAAGTTGAAATTCCTTTTCACCGGAGGAAGGTACAAGGAATCAGGGGGTACTTCGCAACCCGTAGTCATCTATTCGGAAAATTCCCGGTACTGGGATGTGTTTTCCCCTGTCCTTGAATACGCAGAAAAGAGAGGGTATCCGCTACTCTACCTGACATCATCACAGGATGACCCCTTCTTCCAGGAAGGTTTTTCCCATATCAGGGGGGAATACATAGGAGAGGGGAATAAGGCTTTCGCCCGCTTAAATCGTCTTGAAGCAGATGTCTGCCTGATGACCACACCCGGACTTGATGTTTATCAGCTGAAACGTTCGAGAGGTGTGAAGCATTACTCTCACATTCTTCATGCTCTCAGTGACGCAACTACTTACCGCCTGTTCGGGCTTGATTACTTTGATTCGGTGCTCCTTACCGGTGAGTTTCAGAAAGAAGACCTTCGGACGCTGGAAGAGCAACGGGGAATTGCGAAGAAAGATCTTGCTGTGGTGGGATGTACATATCTCGATGTGCTTTCCCTGAAGGCAGCTTACATCGAGTCCCAGAGAGCCGATAAAGAGCGTACAGTGCTTGTAGCTCCTTCCTGGGGACCCAGTGGTATTCTTTCATTGTATGGTGAGTCACTTCTTGATTCTCTGATGGGAACCGGTTTTCGCATCATTGTCAGGCCTCATCCACAAACTGCCGTGAGTGAACCGGCTATTCTTGACTCTCTGATAAAAAGATATAATGCTCACGATAATATAGAGTGGGACTTCGAACGAGAGAACCTGAGGAGTCTTTACCGTGCTGATATCATGATCTCCGATTTCTCCGGAGTGATATTTGACTATGCATTTCTATTTGACCGACCTTTTCTGTATGTGAATGCGGAATTTGATCAGCGCCCATACGATATGTATGATGTAGAAAGAGATCCATGGCAGTTTCGTATCCTCCCTCAGATCGGCAGGGAACTTAAGGCGGAGTCTTTTCCTTATATCAAAGAGATTCTTCTGACTGCATTAGAGGATACTCTCTTAAAAGATAACCGTGATAAGGCACGGGAAACAGCATGGCAGTGTCGTGGCCAAAGCGGGAAGCTGGT
>JAFGUP010000039.1 GCA_016938475.1 Sphaerochaetaceae bacterium | reverse complement strand
CTCTCGGTGCAACGGTCGACTCCAAGTGCAAGGGTTTGATGCGGGAAACGGCTGTTCCTCATGCATCTGCACCTCAATATTGTGCCATGTATTCGTTGTTATACACACAGAAAGAGGTTATTCAGAAGTTTATACTTACGAGTATAATACTCATGAGTATACTGTGTACTTGCTTTTCAAGTCGAATAGAGATCTTCGAGATTCACAAGCTGAACACCTTCCTCCTGTGCTCTCTTCTGGTATTCATGAAATCAGCAGGAAGTCCTTTGTCTGTTGAGTGGGTGATGGAGCTTGTTGTGCAGATATTGTATACGAAACCGTTCCCATTGGTGTTGTGTTACAGCACTACAGGGATCTGTGATGGTAACAGGTTTTCAGGATCCCTGGCTGACAACACATCCCTGATAAATACGTCCACGATCTCGGGATCGAACTGTGTTCCGGAACATCGTTTCAACTCGACAACCGCCTGCTCCCGGCTGATCCCTTCCTTATAGCTCCTGTTGC
Organism: Sphaerochaetaceae bacterium; assembly: GCA_016938475.1. Lineage (GTDB taxonomy): Bacteria > Spirochaetota > Spirochaetia > Sphaerochaetales > Sphaerochaetaceae > SABI01. The sequence continues at coordinate 4,810 of JAFGUP010000039.1, read as the reverse complement.
TGGTCATTGCATCATAGGCGTCTGCGATAGCAATTATTCTCGACTCAATCGGTATGTCTATACCCTTCAGGCCGTTTGGATATCCGCTGCCGTCCCATCGTTCATGATGGTATAGGATGAATTGAGCCAACTCTGAGAATTCTGTTGTGGAGCTCAGTATCTTCCATCCGATCTCGGGATGTCTTTCTGTAATCACCCTTTCCTCACTATTCAAGCTGCCCGATTTATTCAAGATTTTTTCATCCACTCCGATCTTGCCGATATCATGCATCAGACCGGCGATTCTCATCTGATTGACCGCATTCTTGCTGAAATCCATTTTTAATGCGATAACCTGGCAGATCTGACTTACCCGATTCGAGTGCATCGCTTCTCTGGTGCTCTTCTCGAAAAGAGTGTTCATTATCAGATCTATCGTCTTGCTCCGTGCACTTGATCTCGCGTACAATTTCTGCCGATACATGTGGTTCTCGGCCTTTACAACCAGTTCGGAAATCGATTGACCGTCTGCTGTCTTGGTATCGTTTCCGAATGAGATCGACAACTTGATATTGGATACCCGTTCCCTGGATGCCAGCTCCTGCAGGTGATTTACGATCTGTATAGTCTCATCGGCAGAAGTACTCGGCAGAGCAATGACAAATTCATCTCCTCCGACTCTGGCGACAATGTCATTCTTACGGCAGGCTTCCTGGATTATCCGGGCAGCTTTTCTGAGAAGCCGATCTCCGGCTTCATGTCCGAACGAATCGTTCACGATTTTTAACCCATTAACATCGCACATGATGACCGAGAGCGGCAGATTCTCTTCAGTATCAAGCTTTGCCAGTTCTTCTTCAAAGAATCTGCGGTTGTGCAATCCCGTCAGATGGTCGTGATAACTCAGATATATCAGTTCTTTTTCGATGTTCTTGCGTTCGGTTATATCCTGAATGGTACCGGTCGTTCTGATACAGTTGCCATTTTCATCAAATCTCGGACCAATGCGGAAATCGACGATCCTCTCTTCGCCATCCTGTCTGATGATGTGGAGTTCAGACTGCATGATCTTCTTTTTTGTTATAGCTGTTCGAGACATCCCAAAAGCATAGTCTCTTTCTTCAGGGCGTATGAATTGAATGATCGCATTACTCTTTCCGGAAAACTCTTCCTGTGTGATTCCGCAAATACGCAGACACTCATCTGAGCACATCAGTTCATCGTTTGCCAGATTATAATCAAAGCTGCCGACATGAGCGATTTCCTGGGCTATGCTAAGGTTGTATTCCTTTTCCGTAAGGTTCTCCAACAGCTTGATCCGTTCTGTGATGACTTCCGTATAGACGACGATCCCCCCGACAGTCCCGTCAGAGTCAAACCACGGGCGGCATTCCCAGCGAGTCCACGCGATGGAACCATCTTCACGCTCATATGAGTCTTTTTCTGAACTGGAGACCTTTCCCATCAGAGCTCTTGTATGAATATCTCTCCATTCCTGAGGCAGATCGGGAAATACCTCGTAATAGTGTCTGCCGATAATATCTTCATGAATAGTGTATTGTTCCAGATACTTCCTGCTCACATATACATAGTTCAGGTCTTTATCATACACTGCAACGCCATTGTTGTTATGCTCAACAATATAACTCAATAGATTTTTCATATTGAGGAGCTCGTTCTCATTAGTTCTGCGTTCTTCTTCCAATACTTTGAGTTCTGTAATATCTCTGAACTCCACAGCTCTGACGTGTCGCCCTTTGTACGGGATGTTTCTCGCTTCTAATTTTAACGGATAGATCTCCCGGTTCTTTCGAATGCCGTACACTTCGTAGACCTCTTCAAAGCCGGAAGTAATCTTTTCCATGACAAATGCTCTATTATCCGGTGCAATCAATAGCAGCCCGTCCATTCCTACAAGTTCATCGACTGAATAGCCAGTGATATCTGACAATCCCTGATTGCACTCGAGAATAAGACCTTTATCGTGCACTGCGATACCGCCGAAAGATGCATTGTGCAATATCTTGAATCGCTGCTCACTTTCCTTTAATTCCTGCATCATCTGGTTGCGCTTTGTCACATCAGTTGCGGTGCTCATCGCAATTGCCCTGCCATCGGGCAGATTCCCAATGTTCATTGAATAGAAATCCCAGATGAGTGTTCTCCCATCCTTTGTGGTCACTTCGAACTCACCGTCATGCTGGGTTTTCTTGAGTGTGTATAATTTTTCTATGAAGGTTTGCACTTCCTGTTTTTTCTTGCCATAAGCTTTTTGTGCCCAATCATAAATCGTCTGGATCTCTTCCTTATCATACTGTGTAAGAGTTGTCCAGGTTCTACTGATATTCAATACCGTTCCATCGTCGGCATGGATCATAATGGGAATGGGTGCATTCACAATGCTTGCTTCAAAGATTTTTCCGGCCAAAACTGATTGCTTCAGATATCTTTCTGAACGCTCCTTCTCCAGCAGTATCTCTCTTGTTCTTATCTTTATCGTTCTTCTTGTGGTATAAAAATAGGCAGCGACGAGGAGAACCAGGAGAGGAGTGAGGATATAGCCAAGATATCTGAGTATTTCGGATAACAAAACGCCTTTGTTTTCAAGTAAAAAGGGGAACCATTTCTGATACAACGTATCATAGGTCCCATTTGCAGACACAATGGCTAACCCTTCGTTCAATAGGGAAAGCAACTCCTTGTCGCCTTCAACGACAGCGAAACTAAATTTCTGTTCATATCCTTCCAGGTGTAGTTTCCGTCTGGTCACTCCGCTATCTTCATAGATGTACACTGGCGCGATATTATCCAACCCATTATCCTGGATGAGTTTTTCGCCGACCAGACCTTGAGCCAACACTGCATCATAGGTACCCCCGGCCAGAAGCTCGAATGCTTCCAGGTATGTTGAAGTTGCCGTCAGTTCAGAGTCGAGTCCGATGGACCATGCCCACTCCTGTGAGTTGTCTCCATCAAGAACAAGGATTCTCTTGCCGAACAGATCATTCTGAGACTCAATCTCATGATAATCCGTTCGTACAAATATATTGCCACGCATCACAATATAGGGCACCGTGAAATCATAGACCTCATCCCGCTCTTCGGTATACCCGACGAGTGGAAGAATATCCAACTCTCCGTTTTTAAGTTCGTCTTTCAGGACCGTCCATTGATCGATCTTGAATGTAACTGCAATGCCCATTTCTTCCGCGACAGCTTTGAGCAGTTCGACGGAAAATCCGTCCGCTTCGCCTTCGTCGGTGACAGAGAATGGCGGATAATCGTATTCTGTCGCACTCAGATAGACGGTTCTTGCGTCTTCTGTGATAGCTTTCGTATCTGAGCCCGTAGTGAGTATTACCAACACACATAGGAAGATTAGAGTTCGAATGGTTTTTTCATACCGCAAAGTTTCACCTGCTTTTTCTATTTTCCAGTATCCTCATACTACAGAAAAATCATGTCTATCCAAATGTTGTGCAGTGCATAAGCCATAAAACAGAGAACAACAGCAGGATGAACATGATTGAGCATCATTCTACACCAGATATACGCTTCGGCACAGGGGGAAGTTCCCTTGTTCTGTAGCTTTTTCCGATAACGACCGTAACGTATCATAAGGCAGTACTGTCGGCACTGCACTCTACATCACGGTATGAAAAGGGCACAGAGTTTGGGTTCTGATGAGGGTGAGACCATGTGTTGTGTAGACTGAACAGGTTCATAGCTATACCTCCTTGAGCCTCCTCATGAAAGAAACAATGGACTCCGTTGGGGGACATTGGATTCTTCAGACGCATATGGAGCAATTCGCTAAATACTGACTAGACAGACTAGGTAGAGTATGGAGGTTTCTAGGAAGACATGGCACCTGCAGGAAGCGAAAAGCAGGTTGAGTGTAGTGGTGGATCTCGCTCTCTCAGGGTCGTTGCAGCCGATCACGAAAAGAGGTGAACCGGTTGTTAATGTCATCTCCGTCGAGCCCTTCAGGAAAGCGATCTCTGCTTGGAAAACCACACTGCTTTCCAGGCCTCACAAGGATTTTACGCTTCATATTTCCCGTGACAGTGAGTTCCCGAGCGAGCTCGATCTATGATACTTCTTCTCGATACGAACGTCATGTGCGAAATGACGAAGAGGAATCCCGATGAGAAGTTCCTCCCGTGGTTTGACAGGGTGGTCTGCGACCATGTGTGCGTGTCGGCCTTTACTCTGGGGGAGACCGGTAGGAGCATTCAGAAACTGCGTGAGGGGAAACGATGGACTGATCTGCTTCTCTGGTTTGATGATCTTCTTGAAGATTTCCGTTTCCTGACACTTCCCGTCGATTCTCAGGCCGCTCTCTTATAGGATATTCTCAGTGCCACAGCAGAGTGAAACGGGCGTCCTCTTCCCGTTATTGACGGCCTGAGTACCGCAACAGCGTATGTACACTGTGCGATACTCGTCATTCGCAATACCGCTGATTACGAAGCCATCCCGGCCCAGAGTCTCGATTCCCGGCAGGAGGAGAGAGTTCCTCACTCTTCAGGCCGGGTTCCCGGTTCTCATCTGCAGTACTTTCACTCTTCCTGCTCGAATTGTACCTGGAATCTCTTCATTCCTGACCGCCTCAGAGCTTGCGTGTTCAACGGGCTTTTCCCTTGCCTGAGGCTTGAGGATCAGGACCGGACACGAAGAAAACCTACACCTGATAGGAAACATTGCTGTTTACATACAGCCTTTTATATATGATAATGTATTCAAGACGTTGATTTATGGGAAGTCCCCTACTTGCAGGCGTCTATAAAGAACATGCTAAAACGGAGGATTCAATGATTCGAACACTATT
>JAFGUP010000285.1 GCA_016938475.1 Sphaerochaetaceae bacterium | reverse complement strand
TTCATCCTGCAACCGGAGGTGGGTGCCGTCCTGATGACCTTGTCCACGGTGGTGGTTGCAATCAACGCCCGGTTGCTAAAAGTACCGAAGCAAGCGGGCTGATCCTTTCCTGATCTCGCTCAACCTTGCCGCTGGGACGGGCAACGGTGAAGATCAGGTAAAGAATTCAGGGGAACTCTTTGCAGATACGCGGCATTGCTTTACATTGACTACACACCCCCTCGGGGGTGTGGGAGGTTAAAAATGATGATATTTGGAATCCTTGGGACCCTCTTGATAATGTATCTGTTGTTCAGAACGGATATGTTCGGTAGAAAAGATGATTCCTTCCGTAAAGGAACCGATGAGGCGCTCGAAGCGCTCAGTAAGCGATATGCACAAGGAACCCTCTCACGGGAGGAATACCTCAGCATGAGAGAAGACATCTCGAATTGATGATGGAGGAATGGTATGCACGGCTTATATTACGGTCTTGGCAATGTCGGCGGATGCGGTTGGTTCGGGTCCGACTGGTGGTCCCGGGGGATGATGATCGGATTGTTGCTCATTGGGGTGACGGTCGTCGTGCTTCTTGCGGTGCATCTCTCACATCGGAACAGGTCCAATTCTGGCAGTTTGGAGGCAATCGCGCTACTTAAAAACAGATATGCCGATGGTGAGATCGATCGCGAGCTGTTTGAGAAGATGAAGAAAGACCTTCGTTGAAGAGGATCTTGCCAATTTGGAAATTGTATTTGAGATGATCAAGAAGAGATATGCCCCACGTGATATCACCTGGGAAGAGTTCGACTCGATGAAGAGAAATCTTTCGTAGAAGGAGACAACAAATTGAAGAAAATATTCGTAATAACCTTGAGTATCATGTTCCTGATCGTGGGAACAACACTCTGGGCGCAGGAAGAAGAAGGACACGGCAGAACTGCCGACGTGATCCTCAACGAAATCAAACAGGTGCAAGGCGTGACAAGTATCACGCTCATCGATCCCGACCTGATACGTCCGGCTCTACTTGAGGAACTGGGTGATGCGGTCATGGATCTCATGAT
>JAFGUP010000284.1 GCA_016938475.1 Sphaerochaetaceae bacterium | reverse complement strand
CCTCGTCCATGTACTCGATGAGGTTCATCTGGTCCCTGCTATCCACTTCCCACGGAGAGCGGATCTCGTAGTGCTCCCACCTGGCTGACTGTGATGCTTCATAGAAGAAACCGCTTTTTCCGTTCGGTGTGCTGATCGCGTACAGCTCGCAGGTCGGGTTGTCTGTGAGCGTGGGTCGCACACCTGACTTGTAGACGATGTCAGGAATACGTGATGCTTCATCGAGTACTATCTTCATCGGCTTGGAGTATCCTCGTGCAGACCTCTCAGTTGCCGGTATGACGATGATACGGCTCTTGTTCGCAAGTGCGATTTCATCCTGACTGTCTCGCTTGATGTCAGGGAAGTATGGATCTGATGCGATGAAGTCCTTCACCTTCAGGATGTCCTCTGTCGCCTGCTTCTCGGTAGGAGCGAGGATGATGGAGAGGCTTCCCGGATAAAACTTCGCTGTGTGGCAGGGGACCGATGAGACGATAGTACTCTTACCGCTCTGACGTGAGCCGTTGATATGCTTACGCTTGTGGTGGGAGGTGAGGACCGCTGACTGCCACAAGAAGGGTTTGAAGCCGAGAGAAGCCACGTAGTGAGCACGTGAGAGGCCGTAGAGGGTCTGCTGAGTCACCCACTGTTTGCTTTCTTCACGCGTCACGGCTGATACCCTCCACGATGCGCTGTACGATCTCAGGGTCGTCTATCTCTCTCTGGATTACCTGTATCACATTAGATACCAGCTGAGTGTTCACACTGACGTTGATATCTACGTTGACCTCGTCCTTGATGACTCCTGCGATCTTGGCGAGAGTGTTGAGCTGCCGGTCGAGGGTTTGTGCTGTCTGTAATACCAGGTTGCGAGGGTCTGCTATCTTGGTCTCTACCTTGATGGGAGATTGTTCCGGGTTCATCGCCTTATCTAGCAGGTCCTGAAGAGGCTCCTTCATGCGATAGGTCTTGGTGTTGCCCATGTCGTCGATGTATTCCTGCAAGTAGATCACTTTTAGTTCTGTTGCTCTTGGGTCCAGATTATACTTGCTATGATCTTCGGGATCTTCAAGCCAGTCGTTACACGCCTCATACATTTTCTGCACGTAGACTATCGTATCTTCAATGCGAGCTAGCAGTCTCTCGCCGTCGTATTCGCCCTTCTTGAGAGCTTTTGCTGCTGAGTGTCGGAGCTTTTGTGTTGCATATCTAAACACTGTACTGACAGGCATACCGTATTTTTCCGCAATGGATGTGTAAGGTATCTGGTTCACCAAGTCCCTAATAATCGCGTTCTTTTTCGGATGTTTATCAACACTGTACGCATTCGCCACGACTAAAAAGCCTCCCACTGTTCAACCTGATCCACCTCACGATAAGAGACACTATACTCACTGCATCTCATGCCGGGTGCAGTCATGTAGACTGCGTGCGGCTGACGATAGAGAGGTTTGACGATACGGATCATGCGAAAGCCTTTTGATGTCTCGACCTGCTTTGATTCCTTGCTGATCGCCTTCTTCGTGAAAGAGTTTCTGGCAGCTTCATCGTAATCGTAGTAGTATCTTCGGCTCATGCTCTTTTCCTCTTGGATGCTCCACCATCAAGCACCATACCGGTCTCGATGT
>JAFGUP010000283.1 GCA_016938475.1 Sphaerochaetaceae bacterium | reverse complement strand
ATGCCAGATTATTCTAAATCAAAGAAAATAAGAATCTCACGGTGAGCAAGACAAAATTTCAATAATGATTATACTGAAAGGAGCTGAGAAAAAGGAAAAGGGGAGCATCCCATTCCGACCAAAGAATCATGCTCCCCCGCAAAAATATTGCTACTGTATTGTCCTGTTACCGTGAAAAAATTGCAAGAGGAAGGGAAATCATATCCCTGGAAAATACCCTCAAAATGTCCTGCCTGCGGTGGTCATCGTCTATGGGGTCATGGTTTTGTTCTGAGGTTTCTGCAGGAATCTACGTATGGCGTGTATCTGAAGCGTTGGAGATGTCCTGACTGTTCGTCAGTTCATACGGTGTGGCCATCTTCACACACTGGCGGTGGCAGCTATTCTCAAAAGGTTGTCAGAAGAGCTCTCAGACATCGTATTTCTCACGGATTCAAAAGCTCTAAGCTTGCACCACGACAGGTTCAGGAATACTGGTACCGCAATCTTATCAGACACATGAAGCAGGCAACACTCATCATTTCCACAGCAGAACTGGTCGAATATCTTCAGAATGCTGTTCCGCTCATTGTCAGCCGCAATGTGAGAATACGCCGTATTGAGTACGACAGCGTTGCACCCTACCTGAATTTTGCACTGAGCAGGTAATAACCACCTTGTTAAGCTCATTCCAAATACGTTTTAGTGAGGAAATGAGATGAAACAAGAAGAAAAAGAGAAAATTGCCGTGTTCCGCTTTGGAGTGATCTTTCCTCTTCTCGAGGAGAGACATCTTGCATGGGGTGACAAGGAGAAGATCCTCAGTGAACTGAGTGAGAAGCAGTGGGAGATCCCAGGAAGCTCAAGGACCTTTCTTTCCCGCGCTACCATTCTGAACTGGGTAAAACGGTACCGCGATGGCGGAGAGCGAGTTGAAGCTCTCTTTCCCCGTGATCGCAATGACTGTGGTCGCCGCCGCAGCTTCAGCGATGAAACAGCCGCCAGGCTCCTGAGACTCCGTGAGGAACATCCTGATTACACGGTGAAGAAGATTGTTGATCATGTGAAAAAAGAAGGTATTCTGATGGGTTCTGAGGAACTTAAAAACTCTACTGTCTACCGCTTCTTCAAAGAGCATAAGAAACAGCAACTGAGTAAACAGGAGGATCTCAGGAAGTTTGAGGTCGAGCTGGCAAATGACCTGTGGCAGAGTGATGCCATGCACGGACCAAAGGTCCGCCATAAAGGGAAACTGGTAAAGACCTACCTGTTCGCTATCATTGACGATAAAAGCAGACTGATCACCGGCAGCAGGTGCTACCTGAATGAGAGTACAGAATCCTTCCTTGACTGTCTCTGGGAAGCTCTGCTACGCCGCGGCCTGCCGCGTATCCTGTACACCGACAACGGGTCAAGTTTTCGATCTCATCGTCTTCAGATCGGGTGTGCTTCCCTGCAGATTTCTCTGAGATACGCCAAACCCTACCGACCTGTCGGCAAAGGTAAAATTGAGCGGTTCAACAGAACCGTGCGAACGCAGTTTCTCCCCGATCTTCCCCAGGAACTGACGCTTGATGAACTTAACACACGATGGAATGAATACGTCAATGATATATACCATCAGCGTGTTCATGGCAGTACCGGACAGACGCCATTGAACAGATTCCTTGATGATGTTCATCTCCTTCGAGGTGCACCGGAGAAGCTCCCTGATTACTTCCGTCTTTCACAGGAGCGGACCGTAGCCAAGGACCGCACGATTCGTCTTGAGGGGCGAATATTTGAGGCTCCGGTAGGACTTGCAGGTAAGCGCGTGATCTTGCGCTACGAACAGCTCGACAGGGTCGAGATCTACTTTCAGAACATATCGTACGGATTTATTCAGGAAGTGAACAGACAGGTCAACAGTCGAACAGGGAGGCTTCAACCGACTCAGGCTACCCCTGCTGTTCACAGTGGTTCTCTGTTCACGGGAGGCGAGAGATGAAAGAGATACGACACTTTTTCTCCCTGAAACAGGTCCCGTTCTCTCAGAATCTTCGTCCTGACCAGCTTTTCGAGCTCCCGGGACTGATCCCTCTGAAAAAGCGTGTTGAATTTGCCATCGACATGAGAAACTTCACGCTCATTACCGGAGAAGTGGGATCAGGGAAGTCGACTTCGCTTCGCTACGTCACTCACAACCTTCCTCAGGGAGCGTATGAGGTTCTGTTCTTCACCGCCGGCAAGTACGGAATGATAGAATTCTACCGACAGCTGCTCCTGTGCTT
>JAFGUP010000282.1 GCA_016938475.1 Sphaerochaetaceae bacterium | reverse complement strand
TATATGGAGCTTTTCATTTCAATGATGGCCATTCTGATGAGAAGACAGTGATTTCCTTCGTCTGTGATACTGTCACAGAACTCATCTTTTCCAGTCACTTCCCTTTTCCTGCTTCTTTGATTATATTCAGCACAAGAATAGAAAACCACTTACGGAGGACATAGATGAGTGAAGTAGTATTGACAAAAGATAATTTCGAGACTGAGGTGATTTCTTCAGATCTCCCCGTACTCGTAGATTTCTGGGCAGTGTGGTGCGGCCCATGCAGAATGGTAGCTCCCTCAGTAGAGAAACTTGCAGAGAAATATGCCGGAAAGCTGAAGGTCGGGAAGCTCAATGTGGATGAAGAGCTCGAACTGGCTCACCAGTACCAGATCTCCAGCATCCCGACACTTGGGATATTCAAGGGCGGTAAAATCGTTTCTCACAAGATCGGTGCACTGCCGTTGGCAGCACTCGATGCCTGGGTAAGCGAATTTATCTGATGCTATCGGGATATGAGATTGAGGGGAGAGCCTGGCGGGTTTCTCCCTTCTTTTTTTACTGACAAATCCTTCTTTCAGGGGATGTACAGGTCGGTGCAGTTCTTCTGTGAGAAGCTGGCAGAACTTGTCGGTACCGTATACCACTGGTTCGCGTTGAACACCGGACTTTCTTCTTCTTTGCGGTTGATACTTCTTGTTGATGTGGTATAGTCGCTTCTCACCGAGTTCTCCGGCCTGATCGGATCTGCCTGCCAGAGATGATACTGATCGAGCTCCTGTACTTCCTGAAACACCTGAGAAGTGCCGAATCCCCCGTAGTCGGTATCAGAGTCATTGCTTCGGTCAGAGTAGGGAAGTGCATCGATGATGTCAGGTGTGCTGTCCCTGTACACCGAAATCACCCCGTTGCTACCCCCAAGCCCCTCTTCTCCAGCATAGAAAAAATGGGGATGGTCATGAAGGTTCTCTTCCACTGAATACTGAAGTACCACATAGTCTCCTGATCTCACCTCATAGAACGGGAAGACGAACACGCTGGTGTGATTCAGATACATCCCGTCGTAGATATGGATACCGGCAAGATTTCCTTCACTGAGGATGGCGAGTTCTATTCTGTCTGGCTGTGTCTTTGTTCCCTGTGTAGTAAACTCATTGAGCTGTAGCTCCGGCAGGCGCGTGTTGATACCGGATATCTGTTTGCTCAATGTGGTTGTATTGCCCGATCGGTCTTCGACTCTCACGGTGAGGAGAATCCGCTCTCCTGGGGGGAGGGCTTCCTGTAACGTGATGCGTACTTCTCTATCATCGAGTGTTGCCGGCAGGTCAACGGCATCTTCGGTATGAACGGAGCAGGAGCTGATGGATTCATCGAACACCGCCTGGACGGTACGTTCATCCATCGCGGCAAAAGAGTAGAGGATCGGTGCCTGCCGGTCTTTGCCGATAAAATAGTTCTCTATCTGCTCGCTCTGAGCGACAGGACAGGCACTGAAGAGGTTCAGAATGATCAGGATCATCAGGATTACGAATCTGTTCATATTCTCTGTTACGGCGTACGTCTTCGAATTGATTGACCTAGCATAAGTGAATCTAGTAAACTTCCCGCAGAACAAAGGAGCTAGCATGGGTAAACTGTGGCAGAAAGAGACGTCTCTCGATTCCCTCATGGAAGAGTTTTCGGTCGGAAGCGATTACGTCATCGACCAGGAACTGGTAAAAAGTGACATTCTCGGATCGATGGCTCATGCACAGGGTATCCATCGTGCGGGTCTGCTGAGTGACGAGGAGCTTGATGTTCTGCTGACAGCTCTCAGAAAATTGTTTGAACGCTCAGAAAATGGTTCCTTCGAGATCCGGCGGGAAGATGAGGACTGTCATACTGCCCTTGAAGGGTACCTTACCGAGATGGTGGGGACTGCCGGTAAGAAGATTCACACGGGAAGATCGAGAAACGATCAGGTCCAGACAGCTTTGAGGATCTGGATGAGGGAGAAACTTCTTACTCTCCATAGTCATACACTTGAGCTATCCCTGACACTCCATGCCTTTGCAAGGCAGTATGAGATGGTCCCCATGGCAGGGCGTACTCACATGCAGATAGCCATGCCCTCCTCTGTCGGTCTGTGGGCAGCCTCGTTCAGCGAGCAGCTGCTCGACCTCTCGGGGCACCTGCTCAACCTCTATTATCGAGTCGACATGAGTCCGCTGGGCTCTGCGGCGAGTTACGGCTCTCCTGTACCGATTGACAGAAGTTTCACTGCACAACTCCTAGGTTTCAAGAAGATCCAGAGGAACGTATTGTATGCCAACAACTCCCGTGGACTGTTCGAAGGGATGATCCTTGACGGGTGTGATTATATTGCACTGACACTGAGCAAACTCGCTCAGGACCTCATTCTTTTCTCTCTTCCCGAGTTCGGCTACTTCTCACTCAACCCGAAACTGTGTACCGGCAGTTCGATCATGCCGCAGAAGAAGAATCCCGACGGGTTGGAACTGACCCGGTCCCGCTCCTCCATGATCAGTGCCTATGCCCTTCAGGTGAAGTCGATCATCAGGAGTCTTCCAAGCGGGTACAACAGAGATTTTCAGGATACGAAAGAGCCGTTCATCAAAGGGATGAACGCGACGATCCTCCTAGTCCAGATCATGAACCATATGATGAACGGTATAACGGTGCATGAGCATGCATTGACAGGAGCCTGTACAGGAGAACTCTATGCCACGGACGAGGTCCTTAAAAGGCTTGCAGAAGGCAGGTCTTTCCGGGATGTTTACAGGGAAGTGGGCATGGACCTCGACAGTGTCGCCTCCTATGATCCGCAGGAGACACTGAAGACCCGTACCAGTGAAGGGACCACAGGCAACCTTCTCCTCGAGGAACTTGCTGCAGACCTCCTCGAAGAGAAAGAAGCTGGAGATGTTCTCAGAGCGCAGCTGTCGGAATCCTATCGTGCTCTGTTCGGCTCAGAGATATCCCTATCCTGAACAGCTGGAATACGGAACGCTACCAAATGAGAGATGCCCGGCCGGACAGGTCCGCCCGGCATTTCGGCTATAGTCTCCACAGGACCCCGAACGTGCTGGATACAAGGCCTACGAGGGGGATGAGAGGATGACTGAACGAAGTGAACTCTTCTCCTGAGTATAGATAGATGAACAGGGGAGCATTCAAGTTGATAAACAGACCCATATCTTTCTCTTGAATCCAATATTCCCCCTTCAGAGCCACACCCGCAGCCCCGAATATGCCTGTCTCGAAGTCTGTAAATCCTAGCGTGGAAGCTCCTATCTTCAGGTCGAAGTTCTCTCCCAAGGGTATCGGGTAGGTAACGTCTGCAGTAACCACGAAGTAGGGAAAGAAGAAATCATTTTCGGGGTCGACAGCTTCCTGAATATATTTGAAGCCGAGCGGGTAGTTCACCCCAGCCTGTATATCGAGTGGTCCCAGCGGTGCGTCGATGACGACTCCGCTGGCAAGGAAGCCCAGCTGACCTCCGATAGCGAGAGAATCGTTAGCTCCGGCTGAAACGAAACCGCCTGCACAGATCAGGATAATCGCGGATATAATCAGTGCTCTTTTCATACATTCCTCCTGTTGTTTCATTCTTAGACACCTAGTGTCTAGCCATTCTGTCATAAGTATAACACCAAACATGAGCCGATTGGTACAAAATGATGAAAGAAGTGAGTTTGCGACAAGTGCTATTATAGAGGGTATGTCTTAAATTAAATGGAGTATACTTTCAAGGCTCACAATAGAAAAAATGCCAAAGGACTTAGTAATCCGATCGGGTTCGACACGGACTCCCTTTGCCGGTATTTTCATCTTCGCCAGTGTTGAATTATCATAGATTATTGTGTACAGTTGCTGCTATGAGTATCGTCAAGCCGCATAAATTGGGTATTATAGCCGGTCCGGGATCGGAATACTTTGCAGGTAAAGTAGTTAAACATCTCAGAAGACTCTATCTCGACCGTTATCAGAAGCTCAGTGCATCGCTTGCGAAGCGGCATGACATGACGCCGGAAGAACTCCTCGACGTGGTCACTCTCAATGATGATCTGCTGAGCAAGAGGATTCCGCGGGGGAAGAAACCGAAGTCGTATACCTGCCCCGATCTCGATATCCCGGTAAAGTACACGCAGTTCGTCAACGGGGAAGTGAAGTCCGAGATTCTTGCGCCCGTTCGCGGACTCAGGATCTTTCTGATTTATGATGTGTCAAACAGCTACCCCATAAAACTCAGGGGAACCGAGGAGACGACGCGGCTCACGATAAACGATCACCTTATGTTTATCTTCACTACGATTAGCGCGCTGAAGAACTCCGGGGTCGATTCAGTGACACTCGTGCTTCCCACCTATCCCTACTCGCGTCAGCATAAGAAGGGTTCCAGGGAAGCCCTCACGGCTGCTGTGTTCGGTCGCATGTGTGAGGACATGGGGGTGGAGAGGATCATCACCCTCGATATACACTCGAGGGAGATTGAGAACGCCTTCAACAATACCCACCTTGAGAACCTCCATGCAAGCTATCAGGCACTGATCAAGCTTCACAAGATTATCGACTTCAGCGACCCTGACCTGGTCGTGGTCTCTCCCGATACCGGAGCTGTGCTGCGTAACAAGTTCTATGCCGAGGCTCTTCACCGTCCCCTTGCCATGTTGTACAAGGAGAGGGACTATTCAGTGGTGAGTAAGGATGCGAAAAGCTCGAATATACGATCGATAAGCCTCCTTGGAGATGTAAAAGATAAAACGGTCCTCATGGCTGATGATATGATCGGCACAGGAGGTACCCTCCTCATCGCCATGAGAGAGCTGAAAAAGATGGGAGCGAAGAAGATCATCTGCCTCGTGTCTCTGCCGTTCTTTAATGGCAATGCACGTGAAGAGTTCGATGCAGCGTATCAGGAAGGGGTGTTTTACCGTATCGTCGGTACCAATGCCGTCTTTCATGATAAAGGACTGACTTCGAAGGAGTGGTTCGTTCAGGCGGACGTGACAGAGCTGTTCGCCCGGGTCATCAGTCGTCTTCACCACGGTCGGCCCCTCAGCCCCCTTCTTGATAACAGGCACTTCATTCATCGTCTTGTCGATATATCTCAGGCGAATCCTCAAGCTCCATTGCCGAGGAGCAAAGAGACCTACTAGGTTTCCTTTTTCTTCTCGGCTGGTCACAAGGCCCTGAACCTGTCGGATTCCTTTCTGAAACCACTCATAAGGGCACCTATGCCTGAGCAGAGAAGAACCGGGAACAGGAGCGAAGAAACAAAAGGAGTTACCAATGGATCTATCTAAAAGAATATCAGGTTTTCAGGCATCCCCCATCAGACGGCTCGTCCCGTATGCGACCGAAGCAAAGAAGAGAGGGATCCATGTATATCACCTCAATATCGGTCAGCCCGATATCAGGACACCGGAGCGTGTCCTTGATGCGATACACTCGTTCAGCAACCCGGTCATCGCGTACGGTGAGAGCGAAGGAGACGCAGCTCTGCGCTCTGAACTGACACGCTACTATGCCTCCTACTCGGTTGAGGTCTCAGAGGATGAGATCATGGTCACCACCGGCGGCAGTGAAGCTCTTCAGTTTGTGCTCATGACACTCTGTGACCCCGGTGATGAGGTGATCATCCCTGAACCCTATTACACGAACGTCGGGTCTTTTGCAAAAAGTGCCGGTGTTATTCTGAAGGCTGTCACCAGCCGTTTCGAGGATGATTTCGCTCTTCCTCCCCTCGAAGATTTCAAGGCACGTATCAGTGAAAGGACACGAGCGATACTCCTGTGTTCACCGAACAACCCTACCGGGTACGTCTATTCTCAGGAGGAATTGGCAAGTATTCTCGCCCTTGCACAGGAGAAAGACCTTTTTCTGATCGTCGATGAGGTATACCGCGAATTCTGTTATGACGGCCAGTCCTTCGTCAGCGCGCTGACCTTCAGCGAGTATCATGACCGTATCGTCGTCGTCGATTCCTTTTCCAAGCGCTACAGTATGTGCGGAGCCCGTATCGGTGCTCTCGTGACCAAGCGACGGGAGATCATTGAGGGAGCCATGAAGCTCGCTCAGGCACGTCTGTGTCCCCCCGAGATCGAACAGGTCGCGGCTCTAGCCGCTCTGGGTACCCCCGATTCCTATATTCGGGAGGTCAGGCAGGAGTATCAGGCTAGAAGGGATTTCCTCGTGAGTGAACTCAACTCGATTGAGGGCGTGAGCTGTTCTGTTCCCAAAGGTGCATTCTACGTCATTGCTGAGCTTCCCGTTGAGAACGCCGAAGATTTCTGTCTTTTCCTGCTGAAGGACTTCAGTTATCAGGGTCAGACAGTGATGTTCGCTCCTGCAGAGGGTTTCTATGTCACAGAGGGGATGGGAAGAAATCAGGTGAGAATAGCCTACGTGCTCAACAGGGAAGACCTGAAACATGCGGTTCAGTGTCTCAGTGTCGCTCTCGGCACGTATCGCTCCTGAACACAACCCGGAGATGACTCGTCTGATTCTTGAAGGTCCATCCACAAGGGGTGGACCGATGTAAGTCCGTAGGCACATTCCTACACGCATATTGATTGAGTCCGCCACCCCCGCGTGGTATCGTGTAGACGTGAATGGTACTTAACCGATTCACAGGGGAAAGAGAAGGACCCATCAGTCATTCACCTTAAGCTGTACATCACACGTCACCATGTTATTAAGCCTTACACCTACTTCTCTTTCCCTTTCCTTTTTATTCCTGCGACAATGCAATTCTGTCATAAGCCTTTATGTTTTTAACCTCTTTTTCAGAAACCCTATGGGTTTGATACTCACCATACTCCAACCGGACATCCGCAGCAGAACAGCACTCGATATTCTCACCTGAGCACAGTGTGTTCTGATGCTTCAGGCGTTGCTAGAAACAGTGCTAGATGATCTAGCATATTCTGCTAGATAGTTGCAATGTAAGTATTTGTAGGCAATTTCCTACAATAGTATGACTCATGGCACAGGACTGATGATATAGGTATATATCAATACGTAAAAAGGACCTATAGAGTTGTCGTATGAAAATCGCGCCCGTTTTGTAGGACTTTTCTTACAAGACAATGCGATTGTAGGTGGGTACCATCTGTGTATGAAGATGTGGAATAAGGTGTAACGATGAGAAAAGTGAGTCACAGTGTCATAAGTTCAGCTGTCCTGTTGCTCGCAATCCTTCTTCCGCTGACAGGTGCCCAGGTGCTGCAGAGCAGTGTGACTCTGGATTTTTCCACACCTCTTCTGGCGCTCGCACTTTCAGAGGACGAGGTGTTTCACCAGACACAGATGATCATCCTGGCCCCCACGGTTGCGGGAGAACAGGCAGGATCTCAGGTGCTGAATACCAGTATCCCTGCCGGGAATATATCCTTCACTGTGGATGGTGCAGGAGCAGAGGTGTTTCTGATGGTGAAAGCAGACCTTCCGATACTTCTGACCCTGGTTGACAGTGAAGGGGAACAGCATGGTCCGTTCCGGTTGAATGATACGGAGGAGGAGGTGCTCGGTCCGCTGAATAACAGCCGGGCAACCTACGAGGTTCTGTATGATCTGGTTGCGAATGATGATGAGACAGTGAATTGTTCGGTGAGTTTTTCTCTCCGATAGAGATAATGGTGAGTGTGCAGTCGTTGACCGCACCTGTTGAATAACAGAACAGGACGAAAGGAGGTAATGTTGAATACGAGTATGAAAGTTTTCATCACATCTGCAATGATTTTCGTGATGATACTTCCCGGACTTGCCGCGGCAACCGTTACAACACAGATGGTATCGATTGATATCGAGGCTGCCTACACAGGTGTTGCTGCTATCCGGGTGTTTGATGGAGCGACTGTGAACCCGACAATCACATTCAACGACAGTTACCAGGGAACCTATCAGGTCTCTGATGCAGGAATGGAGGCGACGAAGTCTGATTATGCGAACTTCGATTCACTTACTGAGAAAGAGGGAGGAGCGCTTCAGTACACGGTGGCAGGTCTTGGGAACCAGAAGATTACTGTCCACTCAGGGACCAGCGGGTATAATTCGGAATCTCTTTACGTGATCCTCGATGACCCGCGCGATGTGGATGGCCTGTATGCGAATGGTGATCTTGGTGCTGTCTCAGACAGTGGCGATACCGAGAACTCAAGAAGATTCACGATCGAACAGACGGCAAAGACTGTGCTGTACGATATACCGGGATCTAATACCTATACCGGCACAGCACTGGTGGACATTGAAGGAACAGACTATCTTCCGGGAGCAGCTGTTACATACGGGTTCAATGGGGATCCCGAAGTCATCACTATCGGTGTCACCTATTCGATCCTTGGAATGGATAGCGGGAATTAGTCGATTTTCTAGACAGCGGTCTCAGGAGCATGTCCTGAGAATGAGTATTGAAACCTTGCGTTCATGAGGAATGCATGAATTTTATAAACTATTTAGGAGTAACAACATGAAAAAGACAACGAGAACAATTGCAGCAGTGTCAGCTATATTACTGATTCTGTCACTGGCAACAGTTGGAGCAGCAACTACAGCAACCCAGAATGTAGTACTGAGTATCACTGAATCGTACACTGGAGTG
>JAFGUP010000281.1 GCA_016938475.1 Sphaerochaetaceae bacterium | reverse complement strand
GCCTTAATCTCGTTCATCTCTATCAGTCCCCTTCGACTCAAGTTGTGTGTGTGTTCCAAATGTTTCGACCGCCTTCTGATAGTACGGGGTACCAACAAGGAGGTCAGGGCGGTTGAAAAAGGTCTTTTCGATCCGTTTTTCGAGCCGCCAGGCTTCGATGTGAGCATGATGCCCAGACAATAATACATCAGGAACAGATCTTCCGCAATAGGTAGCAGGACGCGTATAGTGCGGATATTCCAGTAATCCGTCTGTAAAACTCTCTTCCAGGAGCGACTCAGGTGTGATAACACCTTCCAGAAGGCGATACACTGAATCGATGATCACCAGAGTTGCAATCTCACCGCTGCTGATGACGTAATCCCCGATGCTTATTTCGTCATCAACATACATGTCAATGATTCTTTGGTCAATACCCTCGTAGCGGCCGCATATGAAGACAAGCTCTTCTTCCCCGGCTAACTCGTAGGCATACGTCTGTGTAAGCGGCTTTCCTGCCGGAGAGGCATATACGACCCGCTTTTCACGCGCTTTGACCGATTCAAGTGCAGCTCCCAGCGGTTCTGGCTTCACTACCATCCCCGCTCCCCCGCCATAGGGGGTATCGTCACAGGTCCTGTGACGATCCTGGGCGAAGGTTCGGAAGTCGATCACATCATAATCGACCAGTCCGGCAGCGACACTGCGAGCCATGATCGACTCCTGAAAAAAGGGTTCGATCAGCTCAGGAAAAAGAGTAAGAATGGAGAAGTTCATGTGGTCCCTTCTTCCATAAGCAATTCACGCATCAGCAGTTCAACCGTTTTCTTATCGATATCCACTGCCCCGATATACTCTCTCATGAAAGGAATCAGGATCCGCTTACCATCATACTTCTGGATTTCCAGAAGTAGGGACTGTGCTCCCTCGAACGAGCTGATTACCCTACCTACCGCGGTATCCTCGAAGAGCAGGTCGCATCCGATAAGGTCAGCCACGTAGAATTCGCCGTCCTCAAGCACAGAAGCCTTCTCACGTGGAATCCATATCTCCCATCCGTTGAAACGACGGGCTTCCTCCGGTGTATGAACACCGAGAAATTTGATGAGGAGTTCATTGCCATGATCGATGAATCGTTCTATTGTCATCATCTGCGAAGCACCATCGTGCCTGAGTTCAACTTCACTCAGGCTCTTCAGGTATTCGAACTCTCCGCTGTAGGTCTTCAGTTTGATATTCCCCTGCAATCCATGGGGACCTCTCAACACTCCGGTGGCAATCATATCCATCTAATCGAGAATTTCCAACTGTACGTGTTTGTTCGTCTTTGCAGCGGAGGCATTGAGAATCACTCTCAGGGCATTTGCTATCCGCCCCTGCTTACCGATTACTTTTCCGACGTCACTCTGTGCAACCCGTAATTCCAGAATTGTGGACTGTTCACCTTCGATGACATTTACGTTTACCTCTTCGGGATAATCAACAAGAGATTTAGCTACATATTCTACAAGGTCTTTTTCCACAGTCTTCTCTCCTGTATCCGTCGTTATGACTTGGTGACTCGTTCGACTCTGATGTCATTCTTGTTCAGCAGTTTCTTGACAGTGGGAGAAACCTGAGCTCCCTTGCTGATCCAGTCCTTGATTCTATCCTCTTTGAGAACGACCTGCTTGTCTTCTGCTTCGATCGGGTGGTAATACCCGACTTCCTCGATCGATCTGCTGTCACGTGCTGCACGTGAATCGATCACTACCAATCTGTAATAAGGTCTCTTCTTTGATCCAAAACGCTTAAGTCTGATACTCGTACTCACTCTATCCTCCTGGTACCTACTGTGTGGGTTATAACCCCAGATTCTTCATCATCTGTGCCTGATAATTCTTGTTCCGTGAAACCTTCTTCATCATCAGGCGCATTTTTTCGAACTTCTTGAGAAGACGATTCACGTCATACACGCTCGTACCGCTTCCCCGGGCAATCCGTTTCCTCCGGGTCGGACCAAGTATACGGTAATTCTCGCGTTCCGCATAGGTCATCGACTGGATGATTGCCTTTTCTCTTTTCATTTCACTCGTATCGATATCCTCTTCACTGACAGCACCCTTTGCACCGGGTATCATATCAAGAATCTTATCAACCGAGCCCATCTTATTCACCCTGTCAAGCTGATCCAGATAATCCTGAAGGTCGAAGGTGTTCTTCGACATCTTTTTCTGCATCCGTTCCGCTTCTTCGGCATCGATGGTCTCCTGGGCCTTTTCGACAAGAGACACAACGTCTCCCATGCCAAGGATTCTGGAGGCTATCCTGTCGGGATAGAACGGATCGAGGTCTGAGATCTTCTCACCTACACCGATGAACTTGATCGGCTTACCGACGATGGATCGGAGCGAAAGGGCTGCTCCTCCACGGGTATCCGAATCGAACTTACTAAGGACCACACCACTGATTCCTACAGAGCTCTCAAATTCCTTGGCGATAGTGACTGCCTGCTGGCCGGTCATCGCATCTGCGACGAACAGTGTCTCATCCGGTTTCAGTACATCCGAAACACGGGTGATCTCCTTCATCAGTATCTCATCGAGGTGCATGCGTCCACTGGTGTCGACGATCATGACATCGTACTGTTCCTTCTTTGCCCGCTTCAGGGCGCTCTTTGCCACTTTGACGGGGTCTTTCGTCTCTTCCGTGTGGACAGGTACACCGACCTGCTCTCCGAGAACCTGAAGCTGGAGTACTGCGGCGGGACGGACGAGGTCTGCAGCAACGAGCATGACACGCCGGCCTTCCTTCTTGAGACGGAGGGCAAGTTTTGCCGCCGTTGTCGTCTTTCCCGATCCCTGAAGCCCCATCAGAAGAATGACACTGGTCGTATCAGGTCCTTTGAGTGTGAGGCCCTGGTTTTCCTGGTCACCGAGCAGATCGACCATCCGGTCATACACAATCTTGATGAACTGCTGTCCGGGATTGACCGATTTAAGAACTGTCTCACCGGTTGCCTCTTCCATCGTACGATTGATAAATCGACGTACTACACGGAGGTTGACATCGGCATCGAGCAGAGCGACTTTGATGTCCTCTACTGCTTCCTGGATATTCTTCTCGGTTATTTTTGATCTGCCACTGAAGGATCTGGCAATTGAACTGAATTTATCACTTATAGAATCAAACATTATCCATCCACATAGTATCGTTTACAATACAGTTTTATACTTCATTAGGTAAAGCATTGTCAACATCCTCGGTATCATCGAAGATGACATCATCGGATTCGGTGAATCCCATCCGGTACGCTACCGCCTTGCTGATACCCTTCTCCTGCATCGTTACCCCGAGAAGAGTCTGAGATCCAAGGACAGTATGTTTGTTGTGCGTGATGATGATGAATTGGCTCTTTTCACTGAAATCCTTGAGGACATCAAGGAAGAACCCGATATTACGGTCATCAAGGGCAGCATCGATCTCATCGAGGATACAGAAGGGTGAAGGCTTCACACTGTACGTCGCGAACAGAAGGGCCACGGCGGTGAGAGACTTCTCTCCTCCGCTCAGGGGAGCGAGCCGGTCAAGCTTCTTTCCCGGTGGCTGAGCAAGAATCTCGATACCGCTGCTCAGGGGGTGCTCCGGGTCGATCAGTTTCAGCTCGGCTCTTCCCCCTGCGAACATCCGGTGAAACATGTCGTGGAATGCTGTCCTGATCTGATGATAGGTTGAGGTGAACATCTGCTGGGACTTCGTCGTGATCTCCTCTATGACTCTGTTGAGATTCTCACGCGCATTGAGTAGATCCTTCATCTGTTCATGAAGAAAATCGTACCGCTCCTTGACCTCTTCGAACTCCTGTGCGGCCATATGATTGATATAGCCCATCTTATCAAGAGCGCTCTTCAGTTCTTTCTGACGCTGTCTCAGGACGGTCTCATCCACCTCCTCCTGTGCTGCATGCTCCTCGAACTCCCTCAGAGAACGCCCATAGGTATCAAAGAAGAGATGATACACCTGTGAAATCTGATCGTTTATCGACTCTATCTGAACACGGTACTTCTCCTGAGAACTGCGAAGTTCATGGACCCTCTCATACTGTTCACTCTGAGAGCTCTGGAACTCGTTGAGTTTCTCTGTATGGTGAGCGATCTGTTCATCGACGCCGGCAAGTTCATCCTTCAGCTGCTCGATGGTCTCATCGATATCGGACTGTTCCTCCTTGACATCTTCTATCCGCTGCATCGTCTCATCCATCCTCTCACCGGCATGTTCTGCATCATGGCGGGCATCATCGAGACTGAACTCCCGTTCATCTTTCTGAGACTGAAGGCTCTCAATAAGCTGAACAGCATTCTCCAACCTCCCTTCCGCTTCCTTTATCCTGAGTCTTTCCTCCGTTTCTTCTGAACGAAGGGTCTCCAGACGAGCGGAAGCATCACTTCGGTCCTGTCGCAATGCTGCAATACGAGAGCGCAAGTGCTCCTGACGATCCCTAACAGCGATCAGGGCCGTATCGAGGTCATGCTTCTTCGATACAGCACCCTGAGGAGAGGCAAGGGCATCAAAAATCTCTCCATAGGAGGCAAGAAAACCATGCACCTGATCCTCAATGGCTTTAAGAAGAGCCTCGAGTTCATCCTTCACCCTAAAGAACGCATCACTGTCATCCATTGATACCTGAAAAAGTGTCGCAAGGGAGGCGAGTTTGGCTCTTGAGTGTTCAAAGTCTTTCGTGATCGAGGTGACAGTCAGTTTACGTGATGCTTTCGAATAGGAATGGGAGGCAAGTTTCTCTTCGAGTTCACGAACGATCTGCTCACTGATCTCTCTGAGCTGTTCAAGAAGAGCCCCCTGCTCTTCGATCCCTTGATGAAGTTGTAGCTCAGCCTCTGTAATATCATTATCAAGCGAGGAGGACAGCTCACGTGTGCGAACGGCAGTGCCCTGTAAAGTCTTGAGATGCTCCTCAAGGGATTCTATATACTCTTCGAGAGACTCTTTTCTATCAAGATAATCTTCCAGAGCATCCTGTTCCTGTTCGATCTTTTCCTGGATGAGCTGAAGACGGACGGTGGCCTCCTGCCGGTGGGAATGAAAATCGTGATAGCGCTGAGTCAGCAGCTCGAGACGGTCATAGGTGCCTTTCTTCTTCTCTTCATTCTGATGCACCAGGGTATTGAGTGAGACGCGACGGGAATTGAGTTCACGAAGCTGTTCCTTCATCTCATCCAGCAGTTCTGTATTCTCTTCGATCGACTCTTTCAAATCCTCATATTCTTCAAGGGCAAGCTCAAGGCCTTTTTCCTTACTCTCCTTGAGCATCAGGAAGGATCTGATCGAAGATAGATTGAACGACACATCTATCGAGAAGAGTTCATCACTCATCGCCTTGTAGGAAAGAGCACGATCAGCCTGAACCTTCCTTGAATCGTACTGTCGTTTTATCTCTTTCAGGAGCGTCTCCACCTGCTCAATGTTCTCCTGGGTTCGTGAGAGTTTGCGACCGGCCTCCTCACTCCGTTTTCTAAACCGGGTTATCCCCGCTGCTTCTTCGAAGATATAGCGGCGGTCTTCCGGTCGGGTCGAGAGTATCTGGTCGATCTTCCCCTGCTCAAGAATCGAGTAGGCGCTCTTGCCGACCCCCGTGTCGAAAAACAGCTCACGGATATCCTTAAGCCTTACCGGCTGTCGGTTGATGAAGAATTCACTCTCACCGCTCCTGTACAGGCGTCGTCTGATCTCGACCTCGCTCGATTCGCTGGGAAGAAGCTGGAGTTCATTGTTGATGACGAGGGATACTTCGCATACATTCAGGGCCGGCCTCTTTTCAGTGCCGTTGAAGATGACATCCTCCATCTTCCCCGCTCTGAGGCTTTTGGTGGACTGTTCACCGAGCACCCATTTGATGGCATCGACGATATTGCTCTTTCCGCACCCGTTCGGACCGAGAAGACTACTGGTACCCGGCGCGAATTCGAGACGTGTTCTATCAGCAAAGGATTTGAATCCATACAGTTCGATGCTTCGTAAAAACAACAGATACTCCATGTGTGCTAGATTTCTTAAAGGATATGACTGCTGCAGTATATCACAGGGAATTTCTCTTGACAAATGGAGAGCATACAGAGAACATCCTTCCTTGAGCTATCCATATGGTTCTGATAAGACAGTATTAGATAACAGTTCAGTGAAGGAGAACACTGCAATAGCTGATATATCCATCCACTGTCGCGGAAGCCTTCTTCAATATCCATGGAACATACAGCGATCTGCAAACTTCACGAGCTCTTTATGAATCATCATGTTCCTGTTGCATGAAACCGAAAGAGTACGTAGAGTAGACAGATGAACAAAGAAGTTCGTATGTATATCGAGTCGTTTGAAAGGGAAACCCGGGAACGACTCTTGCTTGTGAGAGAGCACCTGCTGAGCAGGATGGAAACGGGGACGTGGGAAGAGGGAACAGCCTACGGTATTCCCTATGTGTCCTGTCGGGGAAAACGGCTGCTCTACTACAGTGCTACAAAGAAATGGATCTCCCTGCACCCGTTTCCCGACACCCTTGAAGCCTTCAGGGAGCGGTTGGAGAGCTACTCACTGAGCAAAGGAACCATCCGGTTTCCCCACACGCAGGAGATCGATTATGTCCTGCTCGGTGAGATTGTCTCCTACAGGTTACAGCGCCTGGATCCCTGAGCATCGCCCGGCAGCGTGGTGGAACCCGTCGGAGCTGAACCTCTGCAGAGCGCTTCCGGTACCGGGGTACCGGAAAAGCGGGAAGCCTGATGAGGATCAAACCAGAAGACGAGAGCAGAAACCCGCGAAAAAGACGTTGACACGCACACCTCATAGGACGTACGGTCCTGAAT
>JAFGUP010000280.1 GCA_016938475.1 Sphaerochaetaceae bacterium | reverse complement strand
TGCAACCGAAGGACTCCCTTCACTCGGTGCCTACCTCGCAGAGGGTAAGAGTGGAACCGAATACATAGAAGAGTATCTGGGCGACCTCAACCCCCGGTTCCTCGAGAAACTCCCCGTCGGGTTCAGCTGTCCCTGTGACCGCAAAGCCTTCAGTCAGTACCTCTCATCACTCCCTGAAAAGGAGAAAGAGGCTATCATGCAGGAAGGACCGTTTCCACTTCACCTGCACTGCTTCAACTGCGGCACCCAATACCAGTTCGAGTACGAAGAACTCAATGACATCCTAAGGACGGCTACCCGATGAAATACTTTGCAGCCAGTGCTGCCAACCAGAACGACCTTGTAGCCGCAGAGGCACAGAGCATCGGTGCCGAAGAGATCCATGAGATCGGCGGAGGCGTAGAGTTCGAGGGAGATCTTAAAACCGGTTACCGGTTCTGCATGAACAGTCGAATCGCGAGCCGTCTCATGGTCGGTATTGCCTATGACGAAGATATACTGAGTGCCGACGAACTCTATGACGCATCTCTCGCACTCCCCTGGGAAGATCTCATCTCGCCCGAGAAGACTTTCCAGGTCACTATCACCACCGTTCGGTGTTCCTGGCTGAAGAACTCGCAGTTCGGTGCTCTCCGTCTCAAAGATGCGATCGTAGACAGAATCAGGGAACACTTTGAAGACCAGCGACCGTCTGTCGACACCGAGAACCCGGATGTCACGTTCCACCTCCATATCAACAATGACCTTGTCAAATGGTATGTAGACTTCTCCGGTAAGAGCATGCACAAACGGCGCTACAGAGAGGAATCGACCCTTGCGGTCATGAAGGAAAACCTTGCCGCTGCCGTCATCATGAGGAGTCCCTGGTATCGTTCGCTTCAGGAAGGAAACCCGACGTCTCTCCTCGACCCCTTCTGCGGGTCGGGAACGATCCTCATAGAAGCCGCCATGATGGCCTCCGATATGGCTCCCGGACTCATGCACTATCAGGAGTTCGCTTTCTTCAATCTCCCCTTCCACGATGACGATGCGTTCGACGAGGTCCTCGAAGAGACCTACTCAGCGATGGAAGCGAACCAGAGGACAGAGAAGCTGTTCACCGGATGGGATATCGACAAGAGTGCCATACAGGCCGCCCGGAAGAATGCGAAGAGTGCACGGGTCGACCACCTGATCACCTTCGAGGAAAAGGACTTTTCCACGATCACGAAGCAGGACGTTCCCGCCGGGGAACACCATATCATCACAGACCCGCCCTACGGGATGCGGATGGTCAATAATGAACCGATCGAACATCTGTACCGGATGATCGGCAGGATAAGCAACACCCTTTTCCCGGGTTGGAACATCGCGATTCTCTGCGGCAGAAAAGAGCTGCTCAGCTATGTAGATATGAAGCCGAACAGAACGAACAGTCTGTTCAATGGACCGAT
>JAFGUP010000279.1 GCA_016938475.1 Sphaerochaetaceae bacterium | reverse complement strand
ATGGAACAGGATACCCCGATGTACAGGAGTAGATGACCAGGTCATTATTGCGACCCCTGGTTTCAAAGAACTCAACGATTGCTCTCTCTTCATCGTGCGTTGTCATACCGAGAGAGATCTGAATCTCTCCTGGATAGGCATCACAGAGCCATCCAAGCATCTCAAAATTATTGTTGCATGCTGAGGGGATTTTAATAAATTCAGGATTCAGGGAAACGATTTCCTTGGCTGAAGTAAGATCCCAGACAGAGGTACTGTATACGATGCCGTAACTTTCGCACCATTCTTTCAGCTGAGCATGCTGTTCAACTGAAAACTCCAGAAACTCACGATGTTCTCCATAGGTTGATCCATAAGAATTAGAAGGATTCTGATGCGGTGCATTATACTGCTCTTCAGTAAGAAGTTCTCGATTATTTCGCTTCTGGAATTTGATCGCATCTGCCTGGCAGAAGATTGCAGCCATTTTGATAAGCTCCTTCGCAATCTCCATATCACCTTTATGATTACATCCCGCTTCTGCGATAACCCTCGGTTTCGCATATATCATTGAGTCTCTCCCTGCCTCTTCAGGCCAATTTTATTCATGTTTTGTTCCTCTCCAATCACTCGCACTACACTGATTCAAGGTGTATTCAGATAAACCTGTTCCAGTTCCCGTGCAGAGGACACTATATCATACCCTGCATTCCGTACTTCCTCAATTCTCCCTTTTCTCACAACACTTCTCTTCTCACGGATTGCATCCACCCAACAGGAAATCTCTTCATGAAGCGAAAGGAAGGTGACTAGATCAGTAACTTTAGCTTCTGCAGGTACCGTGTCGGATGCTATACACGGAAGTCCCGAAGCCTGTGCTTCGACCAGAGAGATCCCGAGGCCTTCCGCTAAGGAGGGGAAAACAAAGATATCCATGGCTTGCAGAAGTGCTTCGATATCTCCCCGCATCCCCGTCATGATTACCCTATCCTCCATACTGAGCCGTTGTATCTGTGTCTCTATCGCAATGCGCTCCTCTCCTTCTCCGACGAGAAGAAGTTTTGCTTCCGGCACGTGTTCACAGAGAGCAGCAAAAACCTTCAGAAGGAACCTGTGGTTCTTCATAATATTCAGCCGTCCTACATGCCCGACTACAAAATTTTCCGCCAGACCAAATTCAGCCAAAACTCGATTCCGAACCTCAATGTCATAGGTAAACTTTTCAATATCGAAAGCATTCTGTATCACCATGAAAGAGGATGAAGAAGCAGTTCTCCTTCCGTATCTGTGAACACCGGCTGCAACAGAACAGCCGAAGAAACGGTCGGCGACGAACCGTGTAGGATAGGAGAAGAACGAATACATCACACCTCTGAAAGTAAATTCATTCTTTGTCCCGTGAGAATGGGCAATCGCATATATTCCGGCTTTTTTCGCCAGATGGAGGTAGATAGCTGCCGAGCTGCCGATATGACCGTGTACTGCTCTATATTCAGGGTGATCTGTTAAAAAGGTTTTCCATGAATAGACATAGCCCGCTATGTTGATTCCGTTGAAACGGGGGACCCGATATACATGACCTCCAAGAGACTCGATCTCATCCTCAAATACGCATCGCACAGGGGTATGCACCATAAAATCAAACTGAATTTTCCTGCGGTTAATATGACGGTAGAGATTCATGACCATCACTTCGATACCTCCGAAATTCAGTTCACCCAGGACATGCAGAATTCTTAGCGGTTTCTTCTTATCTGTCACGGCAACT
>JAFGUP010000278.1 GCA_016938475.1 Sphaerochaetaceae bacterium | reverse complement strand
CTGCACATCAAATATTTGAGTACATCTTTCGATGAACTGTTCTCCTGACAGTTTACTGAAATCAGGGGAAAAGTCAATCACCACCACGATATCGACTTCCAACTGTTCATACAGTTCTTCCGCCTGACGCATAGAAAGCAGCGGTGAAGTAAGTTCTGAAGACGAAAGCATCATCTTGGGGTTCTGTGCGAAGGTGAACACAACTGTTTTCACCTCAGGTGTCCTGGAAGCCTCTTTTCGGGCCGTAGAGATGATAGCCTGGTGACCGATATGTATACCGTCGAACACTCCTATGGAGATGACCGCCCTCTGAGTTTCGAAGATGCGGGAGTCAAGGAGCTGATCAAAATCATGAAACTCCATTCTCACCTCCTTCGAGCATGATATTTTTCGTAATGTCTCTATTGCTGTCAAGCTGTGCGATACTGATCACCCTGTCTGAGGTGTCATAGATGAGAGCATACTCTGCCGCAGCAGGGATATCGTGTTCCCTGTACTCATCAATTCTCGGTTTTCTGCCATGTCGCAACGGTTGCACACTTTCCTCGGCAAGCTGGATCTTCCCGAGAGAAGGAAGCTGCCTCAGTCGATCGATACTGGTCCTTGAGTGGGAAAGCAGAACATCCTTATCGATGCCTGTGACTGCATCTTCGATCCTATAGGGCCCGATACGGGTCCGCCTCAGATTCTCCACATATCCTCTTGCATCACTTGCGCGTGCTATATCCCGGGCAAGTGACCGAATATAGGTTCCTTTCGAGCAACTTATATCAAGGGTAAGAAGTCCATCCTCATAGGAGATGATATCTATCGATTCGATAGTGACCTGACGGGCATCGGGAACGATGTCTGTATGACCCTTGCGTGCAAGAGCATAAGCACGCTGACCGCCTATATGTATCGCTGAATAGAGGGGGGGGTGCTGTAGTATCGACCCGGTGAACTGATCAATGATCACTTCTTTCAGTCTGTCAAGAGACGGAAGCAAGGAGGTCGCAATCACTTCCCCTTCCGGGTCGAGTGTGTCGGTTTCCCTACCGAGGCGGACCTCAGCCCGGTAGGACTTGTCCAGGGAGGAGAATATAGGGTTCAGTCGTGTATAGGAGCCGCAGAGGACGATCATCAGACCGCTGGCGAACTTATCGAGGGTCCCAGCGTGACCGACCTTCCGGTTCACATGTCGTTTCACCGGAGAGAGTGAGGAAAAGCTGGTGATACCGGTCGGTTTGTCTATAAGCAGGAGCGAGGAAAGTCCAGACACGGCTACTGTCCCTATGTGAGCGAGTCGATAAGATCGTTGATCCGCTTCGCCTCGGCAATCGAGTTGTCTTCTTTGAATCTCAGATGAGGCGTATTGCGTGTCTTGAGAATCTTCCCGAGCCGGCCCTGTATGAAGCCTGCAGAGTGCTGCAGGGCTTCAACAGAATCTTTAAGCGATCCATCGTCTGTGAACGAGGAGATATACACGGTAGCGTAGGCCTTGTCCTTCGAGAGAACAACCTCACTGACTGAGACGAAAGGACTCAGTTTATGGTGTTTTATCTCCTGAGTGACGATCATCGTTCCGATCGCCTTCTGGATGCGCTGTTCGATACGTTCGTGTACATGATTACTCATCTGCCACCAGCTTCCTCTTCTTTTCGACGACATCGATCACCTCAAGAATATCTTCACTTCTGAGATCCTGATAGTTCTCGATACCGACACCACATTCGAATCCTTCAGCGACTTCCTTTGCATCATCCTTGAAACGTTTGAGAGAGCTGATCTTTCCTGTGTGGACCCTGATGCTGTCTCGAATCACATTGACCTGTGCGTTTCTTCTGATCTTTCCGCTTGTAACATAACAACCGGCAATGGTCCCGATCTTGGGCACCTTGAAGATATCACGCACCTCAAGGGTACCGATAACGATCTCCGTCCGTTCAGGAGAAAGCATGCCTTCCATGGCATCTCTGATATCATCCACAGCATCGTAAATAATGTTGTACTTGCGGATTTCAATCTTTTCCTGTTCAGCCAGCGTTTGTGCTCGCGGAGTCGGACGTACATTGAATCCGAGAACAAGTGCGTTTGATGCGATCGCAAGGTTGACATCATCTTCGATGATCGCGCCTGCTGAAGCTCTGATCGCATTAAGCCTGATCTCTTTGTTGCTCAGTTTCTCAAGAGCATGCTGTACCGCTTCGACAGAACCCTGAACATCACCTTTGATGATGACGTTGAATTCCTGGATCTCTCCATCCTGGAGTTTGTCGAAGATGTTATCAAGAGTTACCTTCTTGACATTCTTCGCCTGTCCCAGTCTTTCGAGTTCCTGACGTTTGCTTCCTACCTGACGAGCCTGTTTGTCATTCTCGGTCACCTGGAACGGGTCGCCTGCTCCGGGTATATCGCTCAGACCGGTAATCTCGACAGGTGTAGCCGGACCGGCTTCGAGGATCCTCTGACCATGATCGTCAGTCATAGCTCTCACCTTACCAGGATAGATACCGGCAACAAAATTGTCTCCGATTCTCAATGTGCCTCGTTCTATGATGATAGAGGCAACAGTTCCCCGGCCCGGATCGATTCTGCTTTCGATAATCTTTCCTTCGGCTCTCACATTCGGGTTGGCTGTCAGTTCAAGCATTTCTGCCTGAAGCAGTATCGTGTCGAGCAGTTCGTCTATTCCGATGTTCTTCAGTGCGGAAAGTTCACAGAACAGGGTATCACCGCCCCAGTCTTCGGGCATCAGACCATGGTCTGAAAGCTGCTGCTTCACCCGGTCGACGTTTGCATCATGCAGATCAATCTTGTTCACCGCAACGATGATAGGCACCTTTGCAGCCTTTGCATGGTCAATAGCCTCAATGGTCTGAGGCATGACACCATCATTGGCAGCAACAACAAGGACGACGATATCGGTGACCTGAGCTCCACGGGCTCTCATCATGGTAAAGGCAGCGTGTCCGGGAGTATCGAGGAAGACGACGTCTCCCCTCTCGGGAAGTGAGACCTTGTAGGCACCGATGTGCTGTGTGATACCACCGAACTCACCGGCGACGACATCTGTGCTTCGGATGGCATCGAGTAGTTTAGTCTTACCATGGTCAACGTGACCCATGATCGTTACGATCGGTGCTCTGGACACGAGATCTTCTTCGATGTCATCCTCTGTCTGGATGAGTGTCTCATCATACAGAGAGACGAGGTTCACCTCACAGTTGTATTCATTGGCGATAATGGTAGCAACATCAGAATCAATCTGCTGGTTGATCGTGACCATCATTCCCATTTCGAAGAGTTTCGCTATGACTTCATTCGCCTTGAGGTTCATTTTCTTAGCAAGATCCGATACCGTGATGACATCCATGATATCGATTCTCTTCGGTACAGGATTTGCTCGGTGAATATCCTTTTTCTTGATCTGGAAGTTCTTTTCCGTCTCTTTATCCCGTTTGGTGAAGTTCTTTTTCTTGCGAAATACTTTCTTACCAGGCTTGTGAGCTTCAGGAGTTGCAGGAGCTTCGCTGCGCGGGGTGAAGCCGCCCGGGCGCGGTCCACTTGGCCGGGGAGGTCTCGGACCACCCGGTCTGTAACCGTTATCCGAAGGACGTCCTGTGTTGTTGTACCTACGGGGAGCGCCACCAGGTCCACCAGGGCCACCAGGGCCACCAGGTCCACCGGTGTTTCTTTGCGGTCGTTCTCCGGCGTTCTGACGGGGATTATACCCACCGACCTGTCCCACCTTTCTTGGTCCGGTACCGGCAGCACGTTGTGCATCCGGGTTTGGATTGGTCTTTCTCCACTCAACGTGAGCCTGAGCATTCTGTCCCTGACCGGGCACGGGAGGAAGGTTCTTCGGATCTATGACTTTTATCGTGGACACACCGGCATTCGGAGTGCGCTTGAAGGGTTCAGGGGTCTTGCGTCGTACGGTCGTTCGAGCCTGCTGTGGTTTCTGAGGAGTCTGAGGCCGTTGCGGGCTCGAAGTCGGTTGACTGCTCTGGGCAGGAGGCCTTGGAGTCTTGCGACTGATCTGCTCAGGTGTTTTGGGCTGCTCAGGCGTGACAGAAGACGGAGCTTCTGCCTTTTTTTCACCCGTGAGGACCTGAGGTTCTTCTTTCTTTTCTTTTGGTGATTCGGAAGGTTCTTCCTGAGCACTCGTGTGGGGGTGTTTAGCCTGCGGCTTGACCACCACGACCCGTTTCTTGACGACTACGACCTTTTTCTTCTCAGTATGTTTCTGAGAAGCCTTAGGAGTGGTATCCTCCTGTGAGGTCGGTTTCGTCTGTTTAATCAGGGTCGTTTTGATCGTGTTATTATCATCACTCATAGTATATTGTCATTACTCCTCATCAACTTCAACTTCTTCGAAACTCAGTCCTACCCCGCATGACGGGCACTGAGTCATTTCAGGAGTAAGAGTTGCTCCGCATTCGGGACAGGCAAACTCCACCTCCTCTTCTTCGGCAGGCTCTTCTTCAACGATATCTACATACTCGGAGAGCAGTTTGAGAGCTTCATCAACCTCATCTCGTGCGATATCCTCGAAACTGTCGATTTCTCCATCACTGAGATTGACGAATTCCTCAACCGTATAGATGTCGTAATAGTGAAGTTTCTCGATGAGTTCAGCTTTGAAGCCTTCGATATCCTCAAGGAGAAGCTCCTGTTCTTCATACTCTTCCTCGTACTCTTCGATGTACTGCTGTTCTCCATTGAACAATGCATCAATCCGTTCTCTGGTATCAGAGTCGAAGTCCATCTCACGATACTGGTCGACTGTTTTCACATCAATAATCCAGTCAACGAGTTTGTTTGCAAGTCGGACGTTGATTCCCTGTTTCCCGATGGCGAGGGAGAGCTGGGAATCATCGACTACTGCAATGGCGGTACGTTTTGCCTCATCTACGACAAGAACCTTCTTTACTTCCGCGGGGCTGAGCGAGTTCTTGATGTATTCGATCGGATTGGTGTCGTATCTGAGTACATCGATTCTCTCCCCTTCCATCTCCCTCATAATAGTCTGAACTCGAATTCCCTTCAACCCGACACAGGCACCAACCGGGTCAAGATCGTTTCTATGTGAATAAACTGCGATCTTCGTCCTGTAGCCAGGCTCTCTGACAATCTTATGGATTTCGATGGAGTGGTCATAAATCTCCGGTACTTCGAGTTCGAACAGTTTCCTGACGAATTCTGGATGAGTCCGGCTCAGTTCTACCCGGGGATTTCCCCTTTCGGGTTTTTCAACCCTGAATACGTAACATTTGATTTTATCATTCTTCTTGTATGTTTCACGGGGGGACTGGAAGGCCTTGGGTAGAATTCCTTCGATTTTTCCCAGGTCGATGATCATATCACCGCGTTCGCTTTCTCTCTGGTAGTACCCGATGATCATCTCACCCTCTTTCGCCTTATATTCAGCGTATATGGTGTTATTCTGAATCTCCCTGAGTTCCTGTCTGGCCTTCTGTTTGGCACTCTGAACACTGATACGGTCAAAGGTCTGAGGATTGATGGAGATCTGCAGCTTGTCACCTACATCGCAGTTCGGTTCAAATTCGCGGGCATCGGAAAGAGAAATCTCATCGTGCATACCGTCAAAGTCCTCATCATCGACGATTTCCTTTATTGCGTACAGATCCACACTGTCAGTCTCTTCATTGAATTCCACCACAGCGTTGTCACTGGTGCCGTATTTTCTCTTATATGCGGCAAGAAGGACATCCTTGACTGTTTCGATAACAACATCCTTCGATATTCCGCGCTCGTTTACGAGGTTTCTGATTGCCTCACTCAATTCACTGGACATTACGTAATATCCTCCCATCCATATGCAAGTTTCGCCTTTTGTATCCGGCTGTACGGTATCGTATAAGAAGCAAGCTTCTCTTTGGTATCCTCTGTAATAGCATGAAGCAGGGTAAGAGATTGTTGTCCCTCATCCTCACCAGCTATGAGGCCCCTGACCCATTCACTTCGCTCACTATCGTAAACACGGCAGACACTGCCGGTGAACAGGACAAATTCTCCTGCATCCTTGATCGTTCTGGTGATTCCAGGTGTTGATACTTCAAGGTCTAGATCCCGATCCCCTTCTATCAGAGTGAGTCGGGTCTGCAGCATGCGGTGGACAGCTTCGCAATCTTTGATAGTCGCCTTGTTGTCACTTCTGGTGATAGTCACCCGGTACCGTAACGAAGAGCCGTACGTATCCCTTGAAACTTCGACTAGAATAAGGCCTAAAGCTTCCACGAATGGTGTGAGTGCAAGATAGTCACTCTGTTCAAACAATCGTCTTTCCATATTTCTCCACAAAAAAGGGATCTGCAGTTGTGCGATCCCAGACTAAAAAGTACTACTCTGTATACAAAACAATAGAGCATCTCCATCCTTTAGTCAATCGCTCGCAGACAAGTATTGATGCAATAGGGGACAAGAGCACCTCTCACCCCTCCCGAAAGAAGACTCGAGGTCTCATAGCCGCGCTATTGGTCGTCCAGTTCTCTTTTGAGCTCTGCGATGAAGTTCATTGCATCGATCGGGCTCACTGTTTCAAGAGGATATGAGCGCAGTTTTTCCAGTACGGGATGTTCTTGTGTGTGTTCACCTATTCCGGTAAACAAGTCGAGCTGAGGAGAGGATACCTGTAGCGCATATGATGCATAATGTTCCCTCTGAAAGTGCAGGGCACTGGAAAGAACATCTTTGGGCATGCCTGCTAGTGAGGCGACATGAAGCCCGTAGCTGCTGTCTGCACTGCCTTCCACGATACGTCGCAGAAAGGTTATCGTTCGTTTGTTTTCCCGTACCGCAAGTGTCAGCAGTTGGATGCCGGAGGTATCCATCATCGTAAGTTCATGATAGTGAGTGGCGAAGAGTGTCGGTATACGAGATTGTTCAAGTCTTCTCATCACTGCATAGGCAATCGAAAGTCCATCCTGCGTGCTGGTGCCACGTCCGATCTCATCCATGATCACCAGGGATCGGGGGCTTGCATGACGCAGTATATAGGCTGCTTCCTGCATCTCGATAAGGAAAGTCGATTCTCCACGAGCGAGGTTGTCACTTGCCCCCACCCTGCAGAACACAGCGTCACTGAGTGGTATCTGCGCCCGTGAAGCGGGCACGAAGGAGCCGATATGAGCCAGAATGACGATAAGAGCGTTCTGTCTGAGGAAGGTGGATTTACCTGCCATATTGGGTCCGGTAATCAGGGCAAGGTGTCCTCTGGTCTCATCAAGCTGGAGGGGATTGGCAATGAATGCTCCTTCAGGGAGGTACTGCTCAACCACAGGATGCCTACCCTCTTCTATCGAGAACTGGCGTGTATCGGTGAGGACAGCTTTCACGTAGGATCGTCTTTGTGCGGTGTATGCGAATGACTGGATGCAGTCTATCTCACTGAGGAGCTGTCCCATGCGGTACAGAAGAGGGATCGCCTGTATGACCTGCTGCACAAGCTTGTGAAAGAGTTCCATTTCGATCTCTGCACACTGCCTGTGTGCTGCATTGATATCACTTTCGAGACGTATCAGCTCCTCACTTGTATATCGTTCGGAGTTCACCAGTGTCTGTTTACGGAAAAATGTGTCGGGGATCTTGTCGGCATGAGTCTTGGTAACCTCTATATAGTGGCCGATTATCTTGTTGTAGGAGAGTTTTATCTGAGGTATTCCATGGATTGCCTTCACCTCATCCACATACCGACTGATCTCCTGAGATCCATTGTTCATCAGCCGTCGTTTTTCGTCCAGTTCAGCATCATAGCCTTCGCGGATTATGGTATGCGGGGTATATATGCTTGTGACACGGTCGCTGACAGCCCGAGTGAGATCCTGGGAAAGGTGTGTAAGCACTTGACGTTCCTGTTCATCGATTATGGTGCTGAAGTGACTGAGATAATGCTGTGTATACACTCCCGTGATCTCAAAAAACAGATGGAGAGTATCAGAGAGCGTGAGCATGTCCAACGGGGTGTGACGGTTGAGACTGACCCGGCTGATGATCCTCATGATATCCCGGGTCTCCCTCAGCAAGCCCCGTATCCGGTGGTGTTCTTCCATATGCTCCAGGAACCAGGAAACCCTGTCAGTCCTTGCTTCGATGTGTTCCTGTGAGGTGAGGGGCATCTGAATCCATCTTTGAAGCAATCTTGCTCCGCCGCTGCTGAGTGTATCATGTATGGCACTGAAGAGCGTCATACGACTTGAACCGTCCTGCAGGTTGCGCACCAGTTCCAGATTGCGCCTCGAAGATTCATCAATCATCAGATAGTCGTTCGGTTTTATGTGGGTAAGATTCTGAAGGTGGAACACCGGCTGTTTCGATGTGTGTCCTATGTAATACAGCAAGGCACCTGCAGCGGCAAGGCATGCGTGTTCCTTTGAAAGCCCGAAGGCATGAAGATTCACCAGTGAAAAGGCCTGAATCAACGATTCATATCCTTTGCTTACCGTGAAATGCCAGGTAGGCAAACGGTTAACAACAAGCTCCCTTTCATCAAGGATCGACCGAAGAGTTGGATACTCATCGATCAAGGCATCATCGATTACAACCTCACGTACATGGATTTGCTCAAGGAGAGTCCTCAGTTCATGGAACGTGTTGTCCCAGGCAGCTTCGATGGTGTAAAACGACAGTGATGATATATCACAATAGGCGATGGAGTACTCGTCAGCGACACGTGAGAGTGCGAGAATAAAGCTTGAACTGATCTCTTCCAGGAATTCATCCTCCACCACGGTACCGGGAGTTATCACCTGTACTACTTCCCTCTGAGCGATGGCTGAGGGACTGTCCGGCAGCCTGGTCTGTTCGCAGATAGCGATCTTCTTTCCCTCATCAAGGAGACGTTTCAGATAGGTTTTGGCTGCATGATGGGGAATCCCGCACATAGGATGACCGTTTCGTTTGGTCAGCGTGAGGTTCAACAGTCTGGAGACTTCCACGGCATCATCCATGAACATCTCATAGAAATCACCAAGCCGGAAGAACAGTACCTCATCCTTGTATCGTTCCTTTATCTCGAGGTACTGTTTCATCATGGGGGTGATATTCGCTTCACTCATAGCGCAGGTACGTCATCACTGCTGATCAATAAAGGTTGCTTGTTATGGCAAGGACCAGTTTCAATCCCTTCGTCGGATCATCGGCCGACCCGAAGATCGCACCTCCATCCCATACGAAATCACCACCATTCTCTATCGAAGCATTCTTTACCAGATACAGACCGAGCGGGAATCCAGGAACTTTGAGTCTGATACCTAGTCCAGCTGAGAAATACCAGTCGAGGGGAGTGGAACCAAGATCATTGAGATCGCTAAGTACGCTGGTCGCTGACACGTAGGCTTCACCCCACAGTACATTCTGAGCAAGCTGCATCGACACATCGAGAGATGAATCCCAGAGAAACTCTTTGTAGAATGTCGGCGTTATGCCACGAGCGAGGGTCATACCGTCAATATACAGGTATTCGTACATGCTGGCACTGATGCCGCTTACCCAGTTATCCGAATAAGAACCGAATTCAGGATAGTACTGATTGAACAGGAACGAAACGGTCGTGTTGAGACTTGCAACTACTGGAATCGGGGTATCACTGGGGATATCGAACAATTTGAGGAACCCGGAGGCACTGGTGGAGGACTTGATGTAGTTGCTCAGCCCCCCGAGGATACCGCCCGAGTAGACAAAGTTCTGACTCACCATATAGCCTTTTGTGGTATTGTTGACAAGATCTCTTCCATCCCAGCTGACAGACAGTGCCAGACGGTTGCTCAGCTTCCATCCTGTCTGGTATTCACCTATGAGATAGTCATAGGGAGTGTAGAGGGTCTCATCGAAAAGAGCCCGGTTCAGGGTAACAGCAGGTCCGCCTCCCACGCTGAGGCGCCCTGCATCGAACATGAAGGTATAGCCTGAAGAGTAACCGAGAGTGAATTTGAGGGATGTATAGGGCATCAGGTATTCTGAATCGGGCGAGGGTTTACCATCTGCCTCCCATTGTTCATAGCTCTGGTAGGGATAGGGATAAGCTTCCGAATCACGGAACTGTGTAGTCGGCGAGTTGTCTCCGAGCTGTAAGCCCGTGGTGATGTCACTGCGTTTGAACTGAAGATTTACAGAGTTG
Source organism: Sphaerochaetaceae bacterium (assembly GCA_016938475.1). Lineage (GTDB taxonomy): Bacteria > Spirochaetota > Spirochaetia > Sphaerochaetales > Sphaerochaetaceae > SABI01. The sequence continues at coordinate 13,809 of JAFGUP010000278.1, read as the reverse complement.
GACCATCGTTTATCTTTGACCCAGCTGTCTGCGAACCGCAGATTCACTGACTGAGAGTCAGGAGACAGTTCTGTAGAGAGAGTGAGGTCCCGTCCCGTTCCCCCGAGGTTCGTGTCTTCCCAGCTGAGGAATCCGCTTACGGGGAAGCCGTCAACATTCCCTCCGAAGGTTGCACCGAAACCGATATTCATCTGGTTCCCTTCGGTAACCGTATAGGTAACCACGAGGGTGCTCTGGTCACTGCCGTAGTTGATAGAAGGAACAACATCGATCAACAGACCCGTGTTGAAGAGGTTCTGTGCACTCTGTACATATTTTTTCTTGCTGAAAATATCACCCTTGTTGAGGGCAAGTTCTCTGCGAAGCACATACTCCTTGGTCTTCTCAAGACCCTTGATGACGACCTCTTCAACGGTAGCCTGACCGCGTTCGGTGATGTTCATGGTGTACTGTATCGTATTGGTCTCAGGGTCACGTGCTTCAGCGATATCGATTGTATTCTGGACATAGCCTTCATTCCAGTACAGATCAGCAATGTTGCTGATATCCTTCTGAACCCTGGCGATATTAAGAACGTCGCCGACATTCATCGAAATGATGGCATCGAAATCGCTCTGTGAGTAGACACTCGCTCCCTGCACCTGCAGTCCGCCGAAGTACCACAGCTCTCCTTCGTCGATGATGAATGTCACCGAGAGCATTCTCTTGGTGGCATCCTCCTGAGGAATCTCCTGAAGTTCGACATCGGTGACCTTTGCATCAATGTACCCTGCGCTCTGATAGGCTAGTTCGATCGCCTGCCGATCCTGAGAGATCAGGTCTTCCTGATAGTTTCCTTTGAAGAAGAGAGACTGAACCTTCGATTCAAGGAGCTTTTTCAGCATCGAATCGCTCATTGCCTCATTCCCGCTGAACAGGATCTCTTCAATCTTCGACTGTCTGCCTTCAGTCACTGTATAGGTGAGACTGATCGTGTTGGTACTCTCATCTATCGCGTAGGAACTTTCCACTTCCACCGAGCGGTATCCGCGTTCCTGATAGACACTCGATATCTCCTGAGAGCCGGAGTTGACTTTTGTGATGCTGAGGAAGTCATCAAGTTTGACAGACAGGGCTTCCACGAGAACCTTCTCCTTGATGCCGTCATTACCATTGACCTCGATCGAAGAGATGACAGGCAGTTCACTGAGATTGAAGTTCACGAACAGATCCTGATTGCCGACCCCTCCCCGTTTCATCTCTGATTTGATCAAGCTGAAATAGCCGAGAGCCTGTATCTTCGTCTCGATTTCCTTGTACAGTTCCTGGGTGTACGGGCGACCTATATACGGGTAGGTGATATCTTCCAGCTCTTCAGTGGTCACGTTGATCAGATTCGAGAAGGTAAAACCCTTGATGGGCTTCTGGATATACCAGTCATACTCTCTGATCTGATAGATCGCAGTCATCCCGGTGCCACTCTCATCTTCTACGATTTCATAGGTGATATCGACTGTATCGTATCCCTGTGAGCTGTAAAAATCACGCAGGACATCAACGGTCTCCTCATAGACCTCAGATGAGTAGACCTGTCCCTCTTGTAGTGGATATGCCCCCTGCAGCTGATCGCCGCTGAGGTTTGCATTTCCCCGGAAGATAACTTGAGTAAGAGGCAGTGCCTCGCTGATCTCAAAATAGAGGACAGACTCACTTTTTCCCTCCTCTGACGGGGAAGGAAATACTTCAACTGACAGAATCAGGCCGGTTTCATACATCGATTCGATAACTCGATCGATGGAGGTCTGATCATACGCTTGGCCTTCAAGTGTTTCACTGAGAGCTTTCAGCACGTCACTGTCGATTGATTCGGTTCCGACAATGACTGTCTCCTGAACCACAGAGCTTTCCCACCATGGGCCTGCGGCCTCCTGGGCGAAAAGAGACAATGTGAGTATGAGAAGGACAGGTATGATAATGGTTCGTTTCGTATTCATGAAAACTCCTCTCAGAATTCAATGCTCTTGGTAACACTGAACCCCATAGTATCGAATATATTAAAGAGAGACAACTCGGTGGGCTGAGTGAATACCGAGAAGGTCGCAAGCGGGTTGAGCCACTCGACACTGAGCTCAGTGTCGAGGGTGAGGTCGGGAGCGAGGAATGAGGATTGACTTCCCGTTGCATCCCTCTGCATTGAGATCAATCCCTGCAGATAGAGTTCATCGGCAAGGTATTTACCGAGATAGAAGGTGGTATTGTCAAGATATCTGCCGAAGGGGGAAGTATTTTCATTGTCGATAGCACCCGGGATTGCATCAAGCAGGATGTTTTGAAGAAGGTTGCTCCTGATAGTGAATACATCAAGTCCCAGTGCTTCTCTGATAATAGATGAGAAGCCGAATGATATCGTGTTTCCCTGAATCAGTCCGAAGCGTGTGATTACATCGGTTGCAGCGGTGGCGGCATTCAGAACAGACTGGAAACCTGCATCGGACATCGAGTCGCTACCGCTGGTAAGAAGATTCTGACCGAGCAGCTGAAGGATCTCGTTGTCCGTTCTTGTGGGGATTGATTCAAAACGGGGATCGATCGCGGTAAGAAGGGAATTCTGTAGTATCAGGTAGATATCTATACGTTCCCTGTCTTCATCGTACTTGCGTAGACGCGCTCTCAGATTCACCCGAGGCAACACCTCTTCCAGTGATCCGGGGGGGTTTTCATTAAAGGAAATATTTCCTTCGGTGATATAGAAATTTTCCTGAACATAATAGATCTCCCCGCTTCGCAGAGCGATATCTCCGCTGAATCCGTAGGTCATCTCTGGAGCCGTGAAACTGACCGATAAGGTCTGAGCATCCTGAACGGTGGCGCTGACAATCGGAGCTTCCGCATCCGGATAGACGAAGGTGACGTTCTTACCACTGGTGAAGGTGAATTCACCACTGGTTCGTGCACGGGGGATGTACCACTCTGGAAGTTCGGGAATACCGAAGCTGATACTGGCACTCGGTGCTATGATATCACCACGCAGTGTTTCGTTCTTCAGCGTTCCCTCAAGGGAGAATACACCTCTGGCTTCTCCCTGAATAAGCATATCGATGTTCGTTATAGGAATATACAGGGGTATTGTACCTGTTTCAATTTCGGCATCAATCACATAGGAATCAGGGAGCCATCCGGCGAACTCCGCTGTCATCGAAAATACTCCGGTTGCAGGAGCTCTGTTCTTACCGCGGGCATAGGTCGATGTGTACGGGAGGGTGAAGGTTCTGGTATCAAGAGTAACTACGGGATTCTCCACGGTAAGGACCGTATCGGGAAGCCAGAAGAGGGAGAGGGAGAGATCAGATCCATGCATCATCCCGTAGTATCCAGGATTAAACGGGTCCCCCTCAATAAGCACAGATCCACTGAGCGTGCCGCTATCGAATCGGATACTCGGATCAACGAACAGCGCGTTGATGTGAGTGAAATCGAATTCGATATGGGAAAAATCGAGACTGATGAAATCCCTGAAGGCATACCCTCTGCCTTCCATCGGCCAGAGAAAAGACTCATCAGCACTCACAGTGACCTCACCGGTATCAAGATGGTACTCAAGATCCAGGAAACCGCCTGACCCTTTGGTCACCGTGAGTATGTCACCATCTATGCTGATAAGGTGGTCACTATCCTGTACCGTGAGCATGTTGAACAAAGAGGTATCATGCAAGGAGACAGTCGTATCGGGGAAATCACGGCTTCTGACAGCCTGTATCAGGTCCGCAAAGCCTTCGAAGAGATCAGGTGCAGGAGGGAGCGATGTGAAGGCCTCTATTCTGGAAGTTGTCGATGCGTCCCTGTATAGGGTTCTCTTGTCATTTCTGAACAGAGCCCCGACCGAGAGGCTGCCCCCTGTATCATAGGAGAGGAATCCATCTGACACACTGTTTGACCCGTTCGAATAAATTCCGTCGTAGAAAGAGAACCTGTTGGAGTCCACTGAGACAGAGGAAGATAATGACCTCTGGTCATCCCCGAAATCTACAGAGACTTTCCCTTCTGCTTCGATCTTCGCAGTAAAATCACTGACACCATAGGCATTGACCGATGCATACACATCTTCAGTAAACGGGTACAGACGTCTGAGATTGAATGAACTCACCTGAATCGAAAACGGGTTGGCACTGTCCGATTGAGACGGCAGTAGAAGCACCTCGAGCGACTCTTGCCCTCCGGAAAGCAGAACAGACAGGAATGTATCGCTGTGCCGCAAGGTGCTAAAGAGTTCAGTATCAGAGACCTCGTACCGAGCATTGCCGGCAAGTGCTCCGAATTCGTCCTTCCAGGAAATCTCATTGATAGCAAGTGACTGTGTATTCAGGTCAAAGGCAAGATCGATCTTGCCCTGCTCGATATTGAGAAATGAAAGGTCAGACAGTGCGAAGGAAGAACTGCTGAGACCATACTGTGCATCAGGAAAGGAGTAGAAGCCCTCTATCTGCGTATCGAGGCGGAACGGACTGTTGAGTCCCTTGATAATTTCCTGCGGAACAAGGAATCCGCTAGCATTAAACGAGCCACTGAGTGAAGCAGTCTCTTGATCAACCTTGACTCTCACCTGCAGTCTCGGCATCGACCCTTCCAGAGTACGAGTGTCGAGGTACAGAGAAGCAATGTAGGGCCTCGTTTGCTGAAACAACCTCAGGTCTCCGGTGGTACTGATCAGATCATCACCTATCCTTCGCAATGTTCCCTCAGCATTAAATGACTGAAGATATGAACTACGTACCGAATAGCCGAAAACTCTCTGGGCTGACTGACTGAACACTGCAGTCGCATAGGGTTTTCCACTGTTGACGTTACTTGCCTCAAGGGTTCCCCTGGGGAACAGGGAAAGTCGGTCTATCTCACCGCTGAAAGCTACACGCAAGCCCTCGGTCGTCACTGTCGCAGAGGGAATGATGAAGGTTTCTTCGGTGCCTTCAAGGAGCAGCGTCGCCGCTGCATTGATATTCACATCTGAGATCCTGATGTTCTTCACTGCCAGTGAAGTGTTAACTTCTATATACTGAAAACCGGGGTCCCATGATCCTCTGAAATCCCCTGTCAGGCTGGATTCAGGTGTTGTGTAGAGTAACAGGTCAGGGGCGAACAGACCTATGATCTGCTGATACTCATCGAGTACAAGCTCCTGAGCATTCACGTAGAGTGATTGACCCGGTTCTTCACGACTGTTCAGATATCTCAGGTACAGCTGGTTACCGTCTGAGAGTGAGGCAGAGAGGGTCTGCGCTGCTGACCGATGTGAATAGGTCACAACCCCGTCAAGGAGATCGTCGATAAGGTCACTGGCGATGTTCTTTCCATGTACGGTCAGTGAATCAACCGAAACCGGTTGTTCCGTGCGGGAATGAGAGAGGCGTGCATCTGCAAAGACCAGAGCAGATACAGAGGTCTGTATCGGAGAGACAAGATCTACAGACAGATCACCGTCAGCCTCCCATTCACTGGAATCTTCGCTTCTCACATACCGACCGTATACCGAAGGGTTGTCTATCCGGAACCTGTTTACCGCTATTTCGGGGTAGACCCGGTTCATGAGACCGGCCGAGACGATGAGGCTGTCACTGAAGGTATAGATTCGGAGCTCATCGGATGATGATAGAATACTGAAAGAGGTATCGCCGCCTTGTACCGTCTGTTCATCATCGATGTCCACAATGAATCCCGAAGGAGCGGAAAAGGAGATCTGTAACGGGTCACTTGCACCGGTAATGGAAAGAAGGTCAGCCGTGAAGTGCGCCGTGTCGGTGATACAGGAAAGGCCTGAACTTTCGATAGTTCCCTTAAGGTTCTGCGTGAATCCCCCCTGCCCGTTTACTGTGACCGAGGAAAGAGCAAACTGTGTTTCAGGTATCATACGAAATTCATGTGATGAAAGAGCCGCTGTTCCCGATGCTTCATACAGCGAAACAGTGAACATCTCATCCTTGGTTCTGTACGACACGGAAAGATTTTTCACAGCGGCATCAGATACATATCCGGGAACCTGTATTGAACCCTCTGTAGCCGAGATGTCCAACTGCCCGGAGTTTTCACCTGGCAGGTAGGAGACGTAGATGTCTCTCAGTTTCCCGGAAGCACCATTACCCTGTGCTTCCAGCACATTGATCTGTGCCTGAAGGCGGCTCAGCTGAGCCTTCCGGATGCCAGCTGAAAGCCAGGGGACCTCTGCAGTTCCTGTGTAAACATCTCCGTTCCAGGTGATGGAACCATCCTCGATAGAAACAGTGGCTCTCAATGAGGAGGAGGAATCAGCTCTGCTGGTGCTGTATGAATCAACTGCTGCGAGCAGCATCTGTTCGGTGTGTGCGTCCACACTGATCGTAAGTCCTCTGATCTGAACGGGAATACTTCGGGTGAACAGGAGACGGGTCAGGAGAATAACAGCCGGTTGATCTATCTCTATCGAATCTATCTGGATGAGTCGATGTGCTGTGCCTGTGTGCACCTGTATCCCTTCAATGTGTACTCGTGAAAGGATATCGGAAGAAAGATGTTCGTAGGAGATAGTGAGATCAAGGTCCTCTTCGAGACCGCCAGTCAGTCGTACAACCTCATCGGTGAAACGATCAAGAATGTACTGTGAGACCGGAAACAGAGAGAAAAGGATCAGAGAGATGAGGAGAACCGCACCTGCTATGATTCTTGTAGATGTGGTTGCGTGAAACAGTTTTCTTTTACTCACGGTTTTCAAGTATAGCGGGAAATGTTTTTCTCAACAAACCCTTTTACGATGTAAAACAGGCGAAGACTTCCATTGGTGACAGGCTATAAGGGATTTGTAAGAAACCAGCAGGAAGGAATTGCCCTAGATTCAAGGAATCAGTACACTGAGGTGATCAACAGGAGGAGTCATCTATGAAGAAGGTTCTTGACAATTTTATCGTCTTGGAAGGACTTGATGGGTCGGGAACGACTACCCAGCTTGAAAAGATAGCTGAACGGTTTGACAGGGATGAGAAGGCAGTGCATGCCACCTTTGAACCGACGACCTCTGCTTTGGGAAAGATCGTCAGGTCAGTGCTGAAGAAGGACCTGGTCACTACCCCACTCGCTCTTGCCATGATGTTCGCTGCTGACCGTGAGGACCACCTGAACAACCCCGTACACGGCATCACCCATATGCTCTCCAGAGGAGAGACCGTCCTCTGCGATCGCTATATCTTTTCCTCTCTTGCCTATCAGTCGATAGATTGCACCTATGAACGGATCTCGGAACTCAACGATTTTCCGTATCCTGCCTTCATCTTCTATATCGATACCCCCACGGAAGTGTGTATGCAGAGGATATACAGGCGGGATGTACAACGGGAGCTGTTCGAGGAGGATGCCTATCTTGACAAGGTGCGGCAGCTGTACGAGAAGTCGTTCACCGATCTTCCGAAAGAGGTGACCTTTGTACGGATCGACGGCAGTAAACCCATAGAGACAGTCACAGAGGAGATTGTGGAAACACTGAAGCAGCACCACATTCTATAGAATGAGCATCGCATCCCCATAACTGAAGAACCGGTACTCACTATTAACAGCATGTGTATAGGCCTGTTCGATCTGTTCCTTAGTCGCGAACGAAGAGACCAGGACAAGAAGGGTCGATTCAGGGGTGTGGAAGTTTGTCATCAGATGATCAACCACATGAAAGGTGAAATCGGGGGTGATGAAGAGATTCGTCGATGCCGTACCTGCAACAACTTCGTTCCTTTCAAGGGAGTACGCGCTTTCCAGAGTTCTCACACTCGTCGTGCCGACCGCAATGATCTTTCTCCCCTCCCTTTTTGCCCGGTTGATGCACTCTGCGCTTTCTGATGATATCTCATAGTGCTCCGTGTGCATCGTGTGGTCTTCCAGGTGTCTGCTTCTCACCGGCAGGAAGGTTCCAGGCCCGACATGAAGAGTCACCGGAGCGATGCTGATGTTCCGTGCCCTGATCGTCTCAAGTATCTCCTGAGTGAAGTGGAGGCCTGCCGTGGGAGCAGCGACCGAACCGCTTGTATCGGCATAGATCGTCTGATAGCGCGAAGTATCGAGAAACTCATCATCCCGTTTGATGTACGGGGGTAGAGGGATATGTCCGACAGAATCGAAGAATGTATCGTCAAGCGGGATATTCGTCTGCAGCACTTTCGTGTCATCTCTGGTTTCCATGATAGTACCGGTCACTGTACCCTCTTCAGTGAACGTGAAACGTCTTCCCACATGCTGCCGCTTGGACTTGCTGGTCATGACGAGCCAGGTGAGCGAATCGATCTGGTTGAGAAAGAGGAACTCCACATTTCCCCCGTATTCCGTCGTTCCGTACACACGTGCTTTTCTCACCTTCGAGTTGTTGACGACCAGGACCGAGTCTTCAGGAAGGAACGATGCAAGGTCGTTTACTGTGGAGTCCTCAAGTGAGCCATCCGATCGGTCAAGCACGAGAAGACGGCTTGTCCCACGCCTGTCAGAGGGGTACTGAGCTATCAGATGCTCAGGCAGATTAAAAGAGAATTCCCTGATTTCCATCACGTTTTTCCTTCATGCTCGTTCCGAGAAGGTCGTAGGCAAGCTGTGTAACCATCCTCCCCCTCGGGGTTCTTTTCAGATATCCTTTCTGGATCAGATAGGGTTCATAAAAGTCCTCGAGTGATTCGATAGCCTCTCCTACACTGATTGCAAGGGTCTCGGCTCCCACAGGCCCTCCATCATAGAACTCGATGATGGTCCGCAGGATATTCCTGTCCTGCTCTTCAAGTCCGTTGTCATCGATACCAAGTCGGACCATACTGGTCAGTACTATCTCGGTATCGACCGTGCCGTCACCGAGGATACTTGCATAATCACGCAGTCTGCGCAGCAGTCGGTTCGCTATGCGCGGTGTACCGCGGGAGGATCTGGCAAGGATCGATATCGCTTCATCGGTGATGGTCACATCCAGCAGTGAAGCCGACCGTCTGATGATCCTCGACAGCTCCTGTTCGCTGTAGAACTCTATCCTGCAGGTAATCCCGAAACGGGAATAGAGAGGAGAAGAAACCTGTCCGGCCTTGGTTGTGGCACCTATAAGGGTGAATTTCGGTATCGGGATCCTGATGGTTCGAGCCGCCGGTCCCTGACCGATGATCCAGTCTATCTCATAGTCTTCCATGGCTATATAGAGCATCTCTTCCAATGCGGGTCTCATGCGGTGGATTTCATCGATGAAGAAGATGCTGTTTTCGGTCACATTGGTAAGGATGCCGGCAAGGTCCTTCGGTTTTTCCAGGGCAGGTGCACTTGTCATCCTGATCTCCGAGCCCATTTCGTTGGCAATGATCGAAGCAAGGGTTGTCTTTCCAAGACCGGGAGGCCCGATCAGGAATACATGGTCAAGCGAATCACTCCGCTCCCGTGCAGCCTTGATGAAGATGTCAAGGTTCTCCTTCATCGTCTCCTGTCCCTGGAAATCGCGAAGCATTTTGGGACGGAGGATGTTCTCATGAGAATCATTCTCCTCCTGAAAGGAGGTTGAGACAAACGATGTTTCTGTAAGGTCTTGCGTATCCATCTACCTATCCTAACTGTACCAGAGCCTGTTTGAACAGGAACTGTTCCTTCTCATGCATATTCATGCCTTTGAGAGTGTCCTGATGATCACTGATGAGATCCTGGAGGGCCTGCACCACCTGACGTCTATCATAGCCCATATCGCTTAAGGCCGAGGCCAGGTCACGGTAGGCATCCTCAAGGCCGTGCGTCTCACGACTCTGATTCGATTCCTTCCTGTCAACGATGATCGTGTCTCTGAGTGACAGAATGATCTTCTGACTGGTCTTCGGTCCGATGCCGGGTATCGAAGCGATGAACTTCACATCCGAGTCATCAAGCGCTCTGATGAATGCATCCACCTGAACTCCGCTGAGAATCTTCAGAGCCTGTTTGGCTCCGATACCGTTGACTTTGAGTAGTTCAAGAAAGATCGTCCTTTCCCTTTCGTCAAAGAAACCGAACAGGATCATCGCATCCTCGCGATGCTGAAGATGGGTGAGTATCCTCACTTCCCGTCTATCGGCACCCTGGAGACCCGAAAGTCGGCTGGCCGTCGAATTACTGATTAGAAGAGTGAATTCGATACCCCCTGGTGTGAGTATCACCGCATGAGAGGGGGTGATCTCTATCAGGCTTCCTGTGATTGCATGAATCATAGCGACTCCTCCTGCATCAATGTAGTTTCGAGGAACCGGCAGGTCCCTTTGCCGCACAGGTGATGGCAGCTGCGAGGGCATCGGCAGCATGGTCGGGTTTCGGGCGGGATTCAAGATGAAGCAGCAGCTTTACCATCTCCTGCACCTGTTCCTTCTGGGCATTGCCGAGTCCGGAGACCGCCATCTTTATTTCAAGCGGAGTGAACAATCTCACTTCCAGATTAATGGTGTGCAGCTGCATCATCATAGCACCGATTACCTTTGCCACCAAGAGTGCCGAACTCACGTTCTTCGCGAAGAAGATATCTTCCATCGAAACGACCTGGGCGTGATAGGTCTCAGCTATCGAAGCAACGCTCTGTGCGATGTGGATGATTCTCTTCTGACGGTCATCTTTCGCCTGGGTGCGGATCACACCATAAGAAACAGGCCGGTAACGATGATTGACTGCTTCAATCACGCCCCAGCCTGTATGAGCGAGTCCTGGATCGACACCCAGAATGATCACTGGTTAGTCCTCAGAATCATCATAGTCTTCAGGAAACTCAAGGTTGCTGGCAACATTTTGCACATCATCAAGGTCTTCAAGCTTGTCGATGATCTTGAGTACTTTCTGAGTCCGTTCATTGTCCAGAGTAACCATCTGGTCGGCGATCTTGGAAACTTCTGCGCTCGTTTCCTTGAAATCTGCAGCCTGCAGGCCTTCAAGCACACTGGAGAAGTCGGAGGGATCAGTGAGTACCTCGATGACCCCGTCTTCATTAGTGATGTCCTCAGCTCCGAGTTCGAGTGCTGCCTCGAGGATGTCCTCTTCTCCGTACATCTGGGCGTCATAGGTGATGATCCCCTTCGTCTGGAACATGTAGGAGACCGAACCGGTAGCTCCGAGAGAGCCCCCGAGTTTGCTGAGCGTGCTTCTTACATCGGCTGCGGTTCTGTTTTTGTTATCTGTAAGCGTATCAATGATCAGTGCAACGCCTCCGGGTGCGTACCCTTCGTAGGTCAGTTCATAGTAGGTAGCATCGCCGAGTTCTCCTGCTCCCTTCTTGATCGCCTTTTCAATATTGTCTTTCGGCATATTCTCTGAACGGGCTTTCAGGATCGCAGTACGTAGCCGTGCATTCGAATCAGGATCACTTCCTCCCATCTTCGCAGCTACCGAGATCTCTTTGATCAGTTTTGTGAACATCTGACCGCGTTTTGCATCCGCAGCCCCTTTCTTATGCTTGATCGTTGCCCATTTACTATGACCGGACATACCGTATGTACCTCTTTGTTTTCAATTTTACCCTTAACGAAAGGCGCCTAAGGGTATCACGGTCATTTCTTTTGCGTCAAGACTCTTCTCAGGTTGAGCTTGTAAGGAAACAAGAAGAGGTTATATAGCATTCAGCAGCAGACGGGTGATACTGTCACAGAGCATCAGACCTTCCTTTGTGAGCGAGAATTTTCCGTGATCGAGCATATCTTTTCTCCACAGAGAAGGGGGGATCTGAGCACGTTGAGACGCATAGGTTTCAAGGAAATCGAATGCGAAGGCCTCCTTCATATAGCCTATATCGATCCCGTCGGTAGTTCTCACAGCTGAGAGGATGTATTCAGCGATACGCTGGGAGCGATCCAGTTCCTGTACCTGATACCGTCGGTCGGACGGGAGGCTGAGATAGGTTGCAAGGTTGGCTGCACCGGTCGAGCGGTAGCGGATTCCTTTCTTCTCAACGACTCCGACTGCCGTCGGTCCGACCGCATCATACAGACCGTCACTCCAATACAGCTGATTGTGTTTCGATCGCACATGTGCAGAGGTGGAGAAATTGGAAATCTCGTACTGAAACAGTCCCTGTCTCTCTAGGTAGTCCCAGAGTGTGAGCAGCATCTCACGTTCCATTTCCTCATCAAAGGGTTTCAGGACTCCGCGTGCCAGCTGTCTTACCAGGTCCGTTCCTTCTTCGTAGGTGAGGTTGTACAGCGACAGATGTCCGAGAGGGACTGCCTGGAGAAGTCGATCTATGTCTTCGATAGAGTCTGCGATGGACTGTGAAGGAACACAGGTCATCAGATCGGCGCTGAGAGCGACCTGTCTCTCACGGGAGAGGGCATCCATCGTCCTGAGTGCACCTCTGGTTGAACTGAGCGAGGCACTTCTGCCGAGGGTCTTGAGATGCTGCTCGTGAAGAGACTGGATCCCGACACTCAACCGGTTGAATCCGTGATCGAATATGGAGATCATCCGGTCAGTGAGACTCTCGGGGTTCATCTCGATGGTGAATTCCTCTACGTTCCCCATCCCGGTAAGGATCCGGGCCAACGAGATCAGGGAATCCGGGGATAACATTCCCGGGTTGCCTCCACCGATATATACCGTTGTATAGGGTTTCTCCCTCCTGTTCATGAGGGTTCTCACTTCTTGTATGATTTCTTCGGCATAGCGGTGCATCACATCAGGAGATGCTCCACTCGTGGAGTAGAAGGCACAGTAAGAACAGCGTTTGAAGCAGAACGGTACATGGATGTATAGACCACTCGTCTCCTCTTTCATCAGCTTATCGGTGCGATACGGGAAAAGGGCCAGAAAATGAACTTGACTCTGCCGATGATCGATTCATTGGGGACCGGTCCGAAGTACCTTCCATCCTGAGAATTGTCGCGATTGTCGCCCAGCGGCAGCGTATACCCCCGGGGTACATAGATGCCTCTCTCTTTCTTGGCCAGCTCGCTTCGATCAGAGAGAGAATGGGGAGTTATCTGAGCATCAGCACGTCTGGTCGAGCGGTCTATCTCGTAGTAATCGATGAGTCCGCTGTAGTTCTGAACACTCTTATACTCCTGAAGAAGATACGATGGAGGTGAGTTGATATCTGATTCCTGATACGCCAGAAGTTCTCCATAGGCTTTGAACCCTTCATACGATTCCTTCTCGATCGTCTGTTTCGGTGCGGTGTTGAGGTTGTTGGCCCTTCTGAACTCATCATCTACAAGTCCCGAGCTCTGCCCGAAGCCTCGAGTCTCTGCCGTCCCTTCACTGATCCTGACGATATCGCCGCCTATTCCTGCCGCGCGTTTCACGTACAGTCGCTCACGCGGATTTCCCATCTCATCCCTGTCTATGTTAACAAGAGAGAATGTCGCCATATAGATCATCTGGGAGACGATATCATAGAGAGGTCCACGCGACTCGTACATCGGATTGTAGAAGACGATGGCATCATCACGAAGGGGAATGTTCGAGGAGAAGATCTTCGGCCCGGTAGGGTACAGTTCCACTCCGTAACTGATCTTGCTCACATACACCCGGTCCTTGATGAGGAACGTATCCACCATGGAGGGGGTGGGGATCATGAAGAGCTGAAAAAGGAACTGGTTCAGCAGGAGGACCACGACGACTGCGAAGACGATGGCATCAAGCCAGCTGATCAGTTCGCCTTTGAGAGTCTTTTTCTGACCTTTCAATACCTTCTCATCAGCCTTTCTCTGTTTCCGGCCGGTAAGGATCTTCTCTGAGGTGGAGACTATCCACACTGAATACCTGTTCATAGGAGTCAACGTACCATACTCTCTCTATATTGACAATATAAGACCTTCAAGGTAGGTTTCTAACGGTATGTCAAAAAAGAAAGAGCATCCT
>JAFGUP010000277.1 GCA_016938475.1 Sphaerochaetaceae bacterium | reverse complement strand
AGTGACCCGGTTAACGGTCGTTCGACATATCGCTGGTCTCCGGTTAGCATCTTGGTGGAAGAAAGCACAGACTTTATGATCTCAGTGCGGTATCGACTTGCAGTGATCTTCTTCTGCATCTCCTTTGCTTCCCAGACCTGACGGCCTTCTGTGATAAGGTCGGAGACGAGTTCAGCTGCGGATTCCAGGTCATTGAGGTTCCAGTCGTTGAGGGGCCTTCTTAGGCCCATGATGCGCTCATATGTTCTCTGCCCGACGTTGTTGATGATCTCTTCGTCTGTACGATTGCCCTCAAGAACATCGATCTCCATGTCCTCATCTACATCCCGTCGGAATGCAGGGTCGAGCATAGACTGAATAGAATAGATCATCTGACGGTATTCGTAGTCTACGGCATCAGAAGGTTTGTGCTGGATCCTTCGTGCGAGCTTTATTTTATGCTGCCTGACTTTGCGAGCGTCGTCCTTCTGTTTCTGTTTGTTCGTTAGCTCTTCCTTGAGCTTAGCCAGAGACTCCTGACGCTTTACTGTGGCCTTTACCCGGTCTGATGCACGCAACTTGTTAATCTGGTCTGAGAGGCCGCTGATCTGGTTCTCAAGAGCGTATGTGCCTGTGAGGTCTGCCTGGTACTTCGGGTCAGCATCAGCCTTCTTGCGTAGTTTCCTGTTCTCTTCTGCAAGTTTTGACCTAGCCTCTGCGATTTTCTTATAAAGTAGATAGAGATCTCTTTCCTGCTTGTTCATCTTTTCAGAACGTGCATCAAGCTCTTTTTCCTGTGTGGTGATCTGCTTCTCAAGTTTTTCAATATCACGGTCCATCTTGGCGATGACCTTCTCAGCCTGCCCGTCAAAAAGTTCTGCTCCGGACATGATCAGCTTCTTCAGCTCTTCAGCTTCGATGTCATTGGCGAGGCGGATGCGTTCGTTGATTGACAATGTCTCGATCTCATTCCACCCAGGCTCATCGATATTCGGCAGTCTAGAGTCAATCACCTTTGCTTCGAGGTTTTTGTCTTTCATAACGGCAGCATAAAGGTCCCGGTAGAATCGTGTGCGTTCTCCACTCATCATTGTGCGAATACTCTTAATTGCAGTGGGGGAGATTTTCTTAGATGTTGTGGACCGGAGGATGTTGGCAAGGATAAACGGCGTGACTTCATTTTCGATTCTAACTCTCAGGTCAACTCTCCTGTCTCGCTCTACAGCCTCCTCCTCGTCCATGACGGGACCGCTTTCGAGAGATGTGTCTGTAAGAATAATACCCATCTCGCTGATGAACTTCTCAAGCTCTTTGTCGTCAGCCACAAGCTCTTCGAAGTACTCGTCCTTCTGGTCCTCACTTTCCATCTGAGTTTTTAGCGTCTCAGGCTCTGCCTCAAGCGTGTCGTTTGGACTAATCCCGTGGGCGAGGTTGAATGTATCGATGTACCACTGGTCGTCTTCAGGGATCCATGCATCGAAGTCCATCCCCACATCAATGATGAAAGATTCTTTGAACGCCTCCCACGACTCTGATTCTAGGGCGAGCTCTCTATGGTGTTCGGTGGCCTGATCGTCCTGGAAGAGAATGTACTCTTCCCATTCATCTACAGTGAGCACGCCATACTCAAGAAGTTCTCTCGGATCTATTACCATCAGTAATTCTGATTTGTTCCAGGGGGCATTAAAGGTAATGTCTTTCAGACGGCTTACCCATGATGTGTCATCACCGTTGCCGAAGTTGTAGTAGTCAACAAGCTTGTCTGTGACCATGCCGAGCTTTTCGATGTCATGCCGACTGATCTTCGTACCGTTAATTCTAACAACTCCGTACATGTCAGGTGTGTATTCTTCAGACAATGCCCTGCTGATATCTTCTATGGCTTCGATACGGCTTATGTTATTTCTTGCCATATGCTTAACTACGATATCAGTTTTCTTTGACAGATGTGGGCCGGTAATATCGTCGAAGCTGAACTCCCATCCTGTAGGGATCTCTCCGGCTAAGAGTTTTCTCGCTTTGTCCAGATCAAATCTGTAGAAGTCAGTTTTTGTATAATTAACACCAGTGTGATGCCAGCTGCTCCGGGTAAGGAATGAGTTTTTCAGATCATCAGCATTCATCCCATCAACTTTTTCCCCTATCAGCACTTTCGCTATTGCCAAAAGGTTATTTTTTGTCCATTTGTACAGAGGTCTTTCTCCTCCTCTGTAGGCTGAAACCGCATTGTTGGACATATTCCTTGATGGGTGATAGCCTTGGAAGAGGGTGTTTGTTCCTGAATCGCTGTCTACTATGCCTACCTGATCGTCAGAAAAAGCTATATATGATATTGAGCCTGGATCTTCTATTTCGTTAACGTACGTTATTCCGTCGATATCGTTTTCCATCGCATACTCAAGCACGGTTTTGAATGCTACCGCTTGAGCAGTTTCGTTGATATACTCTCTTGGGTCACCAATTAGAGATACGATATCTGATGGCTTACTATTTAACCTGCTGTATGTT
>JAFGUP010000276.1 GCA_016938475.1 Sphaerochaetaceae bacterium | reverse complement strand
CCTTTATTACAAATTCCTTGTTGCATTACACCTTTATATATACTACTATAGCATATATACGTTTCAGGAGACATCACATGAAAAAGATCATTTTGTTCACCGTACTATTGTTTGCCTTCGCTCCGGCACTATCTGCTGAGGAATCAGACAGTGAAAACTTCTATCAGCTCGGCATGCTTATGCAGGACCTCGACTTGGAAAACCAGGCTCAGTTCATGCAGATCAATGAGCTGGCTGCCTCTCTTAGCTCAATGCAGCGAATGGTACTGCTTGAATCGAATAAGAAGTCAAGCGGACTCCCATTTGTCCTCAACCTCATCCTGGGGCTCGGCATCGGTTCGTATGTCCAGGGGGACTCCAAAGGCGGTACCACAGCCCTCGTCGGAGAGCTTTCTTCTCTCGCTCTTCTTCTTACCGGAGCGGGTCAGGCAACGGTAAATTCGTACACTGGAGAGATAGAAGGGGGTGAGATGATGTATCTGGGGTATATAGGTATGATCGGGTTCCGTCTCTATGAGTTGATCCGCCCCTTCTCCTTTACGAAGGAGTACAATGCGAAACTTTCCAATGCGCTCATGAACATTTCCCTTGCACCAGTCCTTGATGAACAGCAGGAGATGAAGATGGAGCTTGCAGCAAACATCAGTTTCTGAGCGCAAAAGCCATTCTCCGAGGCCTCCCTCACCGGGAGGCTTTCTGTGTGTCCTCTTCGGAGAGCCTCGTTTAATCTAACACTTTATTTAAATCTGTCAATTTGGTATAGTGTGGCACGTTCTTTGTGGAGGAGATGGAAACATATGAAAATTTCTTTACCCCAGCTCACGGTACGGGCCGTTGTCGTCGGGATTCTCGGACTTCTGGTAATCACGAGTTCTTCGATGTATGTCGCATTGAGGATGGGCGCCCTGCCCTGGCCGACAGTATTCGTCACGATCGTATCACTGGCGATCATCGGGAGGTTCAAGAACTCGAACCTCAATGAGATCAACCTCACTCACACGATCATGAGTTCCGGAGCGATGGTGGCAGGAGGACTTGCCTTCACTATTCCGGGAATCTGGATGAGAAATCCCGAAGCAACAGTCTCCGTCTCCTACCTCCTTATTATCACCATCAGCGGAGCCCTGCTTGGAACCCTTTTCTCCATCGTTGCGAGAAAGAAGTATGTAGAAGGGGAGCAACTTCCCTATCCTATGGGACAGGCTGCCTACAGAACTCTGATCAGTGCTACTCAGAATAGGAAAGAGGCTGTGGTACTCTTCTCGGCCATGGCCTTTGCAATACTTTTCACGGTCCTGAGAGACAGTTTCGGGATGATCCCCCCTGCTCTGATGCTCTATGCCGGAGGGGCTCTCGTCGCTCCTCTGTTCATATGGCTCAGCCCGATGGCTGCCGGTATCGGAGCGATCATAGGACCTGCTCTCAGTCTCTTCTGGCTTGGAGGCGCCGTGTTCGCCTTCCTCATTCTCGAACCGTTGGGTATACGAGCCGGTCTGTTTGCAGATATGAGTGCTGCCGAACTGTTCCGTCAGAATCTCGGTATCGGACTCATGGTCGGCACGGGTCTGGCGATCATCGTGAAGTTCATCACGCAGCTGATCAGGAACAGAGGAAAGAAGAAGGAAGAGAGAAGCGGAGATGCAGCGATACTCTTCGGAGGCAGGATGAAGTGGGTATCCATAGGTCTCATGGCCCTCGTGGTACTTGTTCTCGCTGCCAGCGGCACACTACCGTTCTTCGCAGCCCTGCTGCTCATCGTCGGGATCTACGTGACCACTCAGATCGCCGCCCTTCTCACGGGACAGACGGGCATCAACCCTATGGAGATTCTGGGAATACTTGTCCTTCTTCTCGTTCAGCTGGTTACGAATGTGACGATCGTCCAGGGATTCAGCGTCGCAGCCGTGACCGCTATCGCCTGCGGTCTGGCAGGAGACCTGATGAATGATACAAAATCCGGATACCTGCTGAAGACCGATGCGAAGACACAGATCATCGCAGAAGGAATCGGAGGGGTCATCGGTGCTGTGGTTGCCGTCATCGCACTCCTCGTCCTCAAGGAGTCGTTCGGAGGATTCGGAACCGATGCGCTTCCCGCGCCGCAGGCAAAGGCTGTCAGTGCGATGGTCGGTGGGCTCACCCATGTGCCGGCCTTTGTGATAGGTGCAGTCATAGGTCTGATTCTCTATCTTCTGGGTCTTCCCTCAGCCACTCTCGGCCTCGGTGTCTACCTCCCCTTCAGTATCTCATCGATCATGGGAGCAGGTGCGATCCTCTATATGATTGCAGCTGGTGCTTTCGGGAAGAAGAGAGATATCAAGGGAACCACAGGACTTCTGGCAAGCGGCTTCCTTGGTGGAGAGGGTATCACCGGAGTGGTCATTGCCATCATCGCTATGCTATCATAGTGATATGAGTAACATACCTGACAACAACGAAGGGAAGAGAGTCAGCCTCTGCTGTCTCTCCCCTGATGAGATAGTAACGACCCTGGGCCTTTCCAAACGATTCCAGGGAAGACAGATTTACAGCTGGATCAATGAGAAGCATGCCGAATTCTCACAGATGACAAACCTCCCCCTCCAGCTCAGAGAGCGGCTGATCAGTGAGTATCAGAGCCCCTTGTCATCACACGTGAGTGATGTACAGAGTGACGGCAGTGATGCGCTGAAGATCGCTGTCACCTACCCTGATAACGCAATCGTCGAAGCGGTGATCCTCAGTGACGGCAAGGGGCGCAACACTGCCTGCCTCTCCTCCCAGATAGGCTGCGCTATGGGCTGCGCTTTCTGTCGTACCGGTACGATGGGACTGGTCAGGAATCTCACAGCTGCCGAGATAGTCGAGCAGTTCATCCATATCAGACGATTACAACCTGATACCAGCCATATCGTGTTCATGGGCATGGGCGAACCACTGGCCAACACCGAGCAGGTCATCAGGGCTATCGAACACCTTCACGACCCGGATGGGATCAACATCAGCTACAGAAGGATGACAATAAGCACCTGCGGCCTGGTGCCAGGTATCAACACACTGAGGGAACGGCAGCTCCCTGTTCGCCTCGCACTTTCCCTCACAGGCGCCAATGACAGCAAACGGGACATCCTCATGCCCATCAATACACGCTATCCGCTGCGTGAAGTCAAAGAGGCTCTGATTGCCTATCAGAAAGAGATGAAAAAGCGTATCACACTGGAATATGTGATGATGAGTACAGTGAATGTATCACAGCAGGATGCGAAGGACGTCGCTCTGTTCGCACGAGGCCTCGAGGTGGTCGTAAACCTCATTCCCTACAATGAAGCAGCAGAGCTGCCGTTTTGCACCGTCAGCAACCGTGAGTTCGAGTCCTTCGCACATGAACTCACACGATTGAAAGTCCCTTACACCCAAAGGCTCAGTAAGGGACAGTCTATCAACGGGGCATGCGGACAGCTTGCAGTTCCGCTCAACAGGTCCTAGAAGTAGTACAGGTACCCGATCTCGCCGTGCATTCCGAGCATGAAGATCCCAGTACCCATCTGCAGTGAGGGAATAGCCTTCGTGTACAGATAGCCGGGAACTGATGCGAGTTCGGTCTTGAGGGTGAGAACGCCACCGAGTCCGACGACAAGAACGTTGTCAATCTGAAGATCGAGTCGTCCACCGACACTCGGATAAAGAACGAGGGTGTCAGTCTCATCCGAAAGGGTGAAGGGCAGATGATAGGCACCTTCCAGGCCAATTTCGATCGCTCCCTGAATAACATCCCGGTATCCGAGCGATACGGCTGCGCTGTAATCACCGAAGTTGTAATCACCGACCAGAGTGAAACCGAACGGTGCCGAGAAGGAGGCTCCTACACCAATTCCTTCGCGAAGGCCGTCAGCACTTACGACAGAAGTTGCAAGAACCAGAACAAGGACGAGAATAACAGATACTCTTTTTAACATCATACACCTCACTTTGCTGTATAAACAAATTGTAAGGCGATTAATAGATATGTCAAGTGAAAATAACAGACTGAGTGCAAGCTAGGACATACATATCAGACTAGTAGTGGCAGATAGTATCTTGTGTGAATAGGTCGGAACTAAGCACGCACATTGATCGAAGCTCATAGCGGGACCTTTATTGTTGTAACGTCGTGCAGAATGTGTGTATGGTACAGCAGTCCCGCCTCCCGGCAGGACTGAAATGTTCCAGTCTGTGTGAGCATACTCTACTTTTTGG
>JAFGUP010000275.1 GCA_016938475.1 Sphaerochaetaceae bacterium | reverse complement strand
TCTTACACTGCGTACTCTCGATTTTCTAGAGCTCGAGAACGAAATCAGTATTACGGAGGTTCCCCTTCCATCATCACTGGCAGAAAAGACGATCCGTGAGATTGATTTTAGAACCAGATTCCACCTGAACATCATCGCCATCACCCGGGAGGAACATACCTTCATTGAATTCGATTCATCGTTCACCTTACAGACGGATGATGAACTCGTCGTCATCGGAAAGAATGAAGATGTGTCCCGGTTCGTGAACACGAAGGAATCGGTGTAACCTTGACAAGAGCGAATATGTCATACATAGTGCCCTGTAAGGAGAGCCGCGATGAAAAGATTATCAGCAGGTTTAGTACTCTCAGCCATCCTCCTCTTAACGGTAGCCGGTTGTACGAGGACCGATAGCGACCAGAGTGAAGAAAGCTCACCCGTGAAGGACGTCATGACTGCAATCACAGCCCAGTATACAAAGATCTCTCCCTATATCGCACAGGAAATGATGAAGGAAGAGGGCGTCATTATCGTTGATGTACGCACTCAATCAGAGTACGAGAGCGGTCATATCCGCGGTGCTGTCCTGATCCCCAATGAGACGATCACGGAAGATGATATGCCCAGTGTTCTTCCCGATAAGAATCAGACCATCCTGATCTATTGCAGAAGCGGTAACAGAAGTGCTCAGGCAGCGCGGAAACTGGTTTCACAAGGGTATATCAATGTGTATGATTTCGGTGGGATCAATACATGGCCCGGAGAGCTCGTTCAGTAAGGAACAGATTCTCCCTCAGATGCTATTGCACGTCAATGTGCTGATAGGGTACTGTTAGCCTATGGTTCTTGTATCAGCCAGCAATCTCGAAAAGATCATGAAAGATTCACCTCTGTTCTCTTCTCTTTCTTTCGGTATCAATTCGTCCGAAAGGATCGGTCTCATTGGAAGGAACGGAGGGGGGAAATCGACTCTCCTCAAGATCCTTGCAGGAGAGGTCCAGGCCGATGAAGGGGAGGTCGTTTTTAACTCCGCCTGCACTGTCAGCTACCTTCCTCAGCGTATAGAGGCTACTGAAGGGCTCTCCGTGAGGGATTATCTGTTTCGTGCAGAGCATCCACGGATCGAAGAGCTGAAACGATATCATCACGTTGTGGAAGAGGGAAACCCCGATAAGATCAGCGATGCGCACCATGCAGCTCAGCTCAGCGGAGCGTGGGATGTCGAGCTGACCTATGTATCCCTCCTCACCGAAATCAGAGGACCGGAGCCAGCTGATGCTCTGAATACCCTATCAGGCGGCATGATGAAAAAAGCCGCTATCTGCCGTACCCTTGCCCTTGCAAGTGACCTCCTTCTCCTTGATGAACCGACGAACCATCTTGATACCGATGCTATCATCTGGCTTGAACAGTATCTGATGAACAACCAGAGGGCCTCTCTCATCATCACTCATGACCGATATTTTCTGGAGCGTGTATGCTCCTCGATCTTTGAACTGAGTGACAGGACTCTCTACACTCACCCGGGAAACTACAGTGCCTACCTGGTGCGCCGAGAGCAGAGAATGGAACTCGAGCGTTCACAGCAGGCGAGGCTGAAAAGTATTTTGAGATCCGAGTTGAAGTGGCTCGAACGGGGTGCTCAGGCAAGAACCAGTAAGGATGGCGGCAGGATATCCCGGATCGAGAAGCTCAAGGATTCTTTGAAGAGCGAAGAGGAGGAGCGCCGTGGCTTTGCAAGTGTGCAGGCCTACAGCGGAAAAAAAGTCCTTGATATCACCGGTCTCTCAAAGAGTTTTGGCAGCGAATCGGTCATCACTGACTTCAGCCATTCGTTTCTGCACAACGAGAGGATCGGCCTCGTCGGTCCCAACGGATCGGGGAAATCGACCTTCCTCTCGCTGATAGCGGGGGAGATTAAATGTGATCGGGGAGATCTGGATTACGGAGCTCATACCCGAATCGGGTATTATGATCAGATGGACCGGGGCATCGATGAGAATCAGACGATACTCGAATCACTCAAGGACACCGCAGAAGAAGTGACCGTCGAAAAAGGGCTGAACGTCTCTGTTTCCCGGTTCCTCGAGATGTTCGGGTTCCCGGTCTCACAGCACCGGCAGCCGATATCGACGTTGTCGGGGGGAGAGAGGAGAAGACTTCATCTGGTCTCGATCCTGCTGTCTTCCCCGAATTTCCTGATTCTGGACGAGCCGACCAATGACCTGGACATCGATACCATCGGCCAGCTTGAACAGTTCATCGACTCCTTCCAGGGCGTCGTGCTGATAGCAAGTCATGACCGCTCGTTTCTCGATACCTGCGCTGATACGCTCTTTGTCTTCTCTGATGCAGCCTCGACGGTCGGGACCTATACCGGAACCTACAGCGAATGGGCGCAGCAGAGCTCGGATGCACTTGCAAAACAGGACTCTGTCCGTACAAAGAACACCTGGCGGCAGAACGAGAAGAAGGGCCTCTCCTTCAAGGAGAAGAAGGAACTGGAAGCCATTCATGACACGATCGAGAATGTGGAGCTCACCATTGCAGCTCTTGAACTCTCTTTCAGTGATCCGCTCAGTGACCCTGATACGCTCAAAGAGCGGTCTGTTCAGTACGAACAGGCTTCCCGGCAGCTGGAGACACTCATGGAGCGGTGGGAGGATCTCGAGAGTCGGGACCTCTAAGGCACCTCTGAAAAAGTCCGCACCCTATCCCTTCATACCCTGAACAGCAAGAAAAACACCCCCGGCTTGCGGGGGTGTTGTGATCGCTGGCTTGCTGTGATCTACTCAGCTGTCACGGTAGCCTTGATGCTTCCTGTGTATGCACTGCTTTCGGGAAGACCAAAGGTGGTGTTGCCTGTTCCGTCAAAGGTCGCTGCCAGAGACAGTGTCTTCCAGCGAAGGCCGTTAGCTGTCGTCTCCATGACGTCTGCATTTACAGCAGTTACTCCGGTGGTGTTAGCCGTTGCCACTGAACCGAGACTTGAACCGGTGACGGTCACTTTCGCATTACCTTCAACTTCGGCGTAGCTGAGCAGGTAGGGGACGTAGTAGGTGGTGCCGCTGATCGTTACAGTAAGGGGAGAAGCCTCGAAGTTGACTGTTGCCTGAGCGTTCCCGGTGGTGTAGAGGTTGTAGTACCCGAGAGCCTGAGCTGCTCCCGATTCGAGGTCGAGTTCATCAACTGTTCTGCTGCCGCCTGAGGCGATGTCAGCCTTGACTGCATCGGCTGACTGGTTGTCAGTTCCGGTAAAACCGTGGTAGAGCTTGCCTGCAACATCT
>JAFGUP010000274.1 GCA_016938475.1 Sphaerochaetaceae bacterium | reverse complement strand
GAGAACCTCACCCGCTACTGCGATCTGAGAAAGGAAACCCCCGATTTTGAAGTATACACCGGACCTGACCACATGATTCATGACGGACTCCTGATGGGTGCCACCGGCTGTGTATCAGGCCTTGCCAATGTGATCCCCGCCTGGGTGAATGATATCGTTCGCCTCTACGCTGAAGGTGACGTGGCAGGTTCTGCAGCAGCACAGGCAAAAGTCACTGAGTTCAGGACGGAACTCTACCGGTATGGATTCCCGCCGGCACTCGTGAAACGTGCACTGTACGTCATGGATCCTGCTGTGGGTAACAACAGGATGCCCGCTCTCATCCCTTCAAAGGAGATTGACGACACATTGAAAACGCTCCTGGAAACGTATGGACTACTATAACCGTCCTTGCCCCTCCTCTGTTGAAGAGAGGGCAATGACGCAGGCGGAGGATGAACATGATAGGTATAACCATGGGAGACCCGAACGGGGTCGGCCCGGAGATCATCGTAAAGGCATCAGCAGACGGGATTCTTCCTGATAATGCTGTTGTCTACGGGAACAGAAGGATACTCAGATATGTGGCAGGGTTTGTCGACGGGGAGATAGACTTTCCCATTATCGATGTGGGGGATTTCTCAGTGGCTGATCTGAAACCGGGCCAGGTGGACGGAAAGGCGGGGCATGCAGCACTCAGTTATGTGAAAGCTGCAGCGGAAGCTGCTGTGCGAGGCGAGATCTCGGCCATGGTGACCCTTCCGATCAACAAGGAGGCAGTGAGGCTTACCCACCCCGATTTCTCGGGGCACACGGAGTATATTGCAGAGCTCTGCGGGAACCCGCCGGTCACGATGATGCTTGCCACCGAGAAACTGGTGGTGACCCATGTGAGTACCCATGTATCTATCGTGGAAGCTGCAGCCCGTGTGAAGAAGGACAGGATTCTTGAAGTCATCCGACTTACCGACGAAGCTCTTAAGAAGATACGCCCTACCTCGCGTATCGCTGTCGCCGGCCTCAATCCGCATGCAGGTGAGAATGGAGCCTTCGGTCAGGAGGAACTGCTGGAGATCATTCCTGCCATTGAGCAGGCGAACAAAGAAGGGTACACGGTCATCGGGCCGGAACCCGGTGATACGGTTTTCTTCAATGCAGTCCACCGTGACAGGTTCGATGCCGTTGTGTGCATGTACCATGATCAGGGCCATATCTTCATCAAGACTCTCGACTTCGACGGCGGAGTCAACGTCACCCTCGGTCTGCCGATCATCCGGACCTCAGTCGATCACGGTACCGCCTATGATATCGCCTATACAGGGATCGCACGGGTAAGGAGCTTCGCCCTTGCTCTCAAGATGGCACAATCGCTTGCAGGGGAACACTCAGTGTGAGCGTGAAAGCCCTCCACTCTCCTCGAGATTCTTTCGTACAGTGGAACGGTCGAGACCTAGGGTACGTGCCGTTCTGCTGATATTCTGATTGTTTGCCAGATAACAGGAGCGAATCACCTCCATTTCGGCACGTTTGACAGAGTGTTCATCGAAGGAAGCTCTTGAAGGTTTCATCGGATCCCTTCTGTCGACTCCATGGGCATTGAGATCCTGAACAAGGTCGGCGATGATCGTGTCGACATCATCTGATAACGAAAACAGCACACATACCTTCTCAGCAAAATTCCTCAACTGTCGGACGTTTCCGGGCCAGGAGTAGAGAAGCAGCGCCTGTTGCAATGCAGGTGGTATCGCCTTCACATGATACCCGTATTTCTTGTTGAAATAGAGGATGAACGACTCGAACAAAGGCAGCACGTCATCAGGCCGTTCCCTCAACGGAGGGAGCGTGATATCGAGAACTTTCAGGCGGTAATAGAGGTCTTTTCGGAACTGACCGTTCTCAGTTTCACCAAACAGGTCCTTGTTGCAGGCTGCTATCACCCGGACATCAACATCATACACACGGTTTCCACCCAGCCTCATCACCTGCTTCTCCTGCAGGACACGAAGCATCCTTGCCTGTACGTTCTGATTCATGTCGTTCACTTCATCAAGGAAAATCGTGCCCTTGTGGGCAAGCTCGAACAGGCCAGGTTTACCACCCTTCTGGGCTCCGGTGAAAGCCCCCTCGGCATATCCGAACAGTTCGCTCTCTAAAAGCGTATCGGGCAGAGCGGCACAGTTAACAGCTACGAAAGGCCCCTGAGACCGCTTTGAGGCGTTATGAATACTTTGTGCGAACATCTCCTTTCCTGACCCTGTTTCGCCCAGGAGCAGGATCGTAGCATTCGTCATCGAGAAAGTGCGAGCTTTCTCGACGATCTGACGGAAGGAGTGATCGATTGCGGTTATGGAATCAAAATCATACTGAGCAATGAGACCCCGTGACACCATCTCCTTCCTCAGCATTCCCTCCAGGTCTTTGATCCGGCTGCTGCTTTGGATGAAGACAAGGACCGACCTCATATTCTCCCTGTCCCGTATTCGTTTCACCTCGACCATATAGTCCTTCCCGTCAAGACTGATCAGCTTGCTTCCCCGATCTCCTGCAATCACTTCAATCAGCTGTACAGGAGCATTCTCATCAGTCAGTTCCTGACCTATGAGATAGGACTTCTCTCTGTTCAGCATCCGCTCCGCTTTCGAGTTGACCAGCTGAACAAGACCATCGGAGGCAATATAGAGAATTCCCATATCAGACTGCTCCATCATAAGGTTCAGTCGTTTACTTCTTACAAGCTCCTGATTCATCCTCTCCAGCAGACCCACTGCTGATTCTATCGCACTGTGAATGGCCTCAGGTCCACTAGGGACCAACTCCGATACGATTCCCAGTTCCCTGGCGGTGTTCACAGAGATCGTGTCTCCCACGATCACTTCAGCACCCCAGACATGTGCCTGTTCCACAACCGAGACTGTCTGGATCCGTTTGGTGATCAGGAAAAATCCAAGATCGATTCCGAGAATCCGGGCGATGCTTCTTGCACCATTGATGACATTCTCATATCCAATCACCGCAATTTTCGCCTTTCGCAGGGCATGAGGATAGATAACCCGCAACAAATCGTACCCGCTCACTTCTATTTCGAATACGGGAAGACTCAAGTGTTTTTTGAGCAGGGTCGCTGTCCCTCCTCGGGAGATAACGACCTGAATAGATTGTTCGCTCAGCACCTGCTGTGCTGCGCGAAGCCCTGTATGCAGATTTCCCTCCACGATCTTCACCTCGTAGGGAAGCGATGCTACAACTTGCGTAGCCTGATCCATGAGGTCGGCATATGGCGCTATGAGTAAGATATTCATGAAAAGGAAGTATACAACAAGAATTGACATTGAGCAAATATTCTACACGTATTTTCTGCACTGATGAATTTTTCTACAACACCCCGGTCCCTGATACCGCAACGCATCTACCCGGTACACTCCACTCCACTCTGAAATATAGTATTTCTATATATCTCATACCAGGTTATGCCGGTTTTCGAGGGAAGACCTCAGGAGATTGGCATACTACCTGCTTCAGGAGAATCGATGATACCTATGAAACGACTTGTTATAGCTGATGATCTCACTGGCGCCAATGATACGGGAGTTCATTTTCTCTCCGAGACTGAGAACGTGGAAGTTGTCATCGACTCTGCCGCCTTTTCTCTCCAGGAGCTTGACCACTCAGTCGACACGATTGTAATCAATACCGGAACACGCAATGCTGCACCGCAGGAAGCTGCACAGAAAGTGAAGGAGTATGTTGAACAATTCCTCATCTATGCTCCGAATGAGATCTATAAGAAGATAGACTCCACACTGAGAGGGAACGTGGGAGCTGAGATCGATGCTCTCATGCAGGCAAGCGGGTACTCATTAGCCTGTGTCGCCCCTGCCGTTCCACGAAACGGGAGAACTACGGTAGATGGTATCTGTTATGTGAACGGGATTCCGCTCGATAAGACCGAATTCGCTCAGGATCCATTCTCCCCTGTAGCAAGCAGCAATGCTTCTGCCATTATTACGGCACAGAGCACACGAAGAACCGCAGTGTTGACACTGAATACGCTGAGAGCACCGAGAGAACAGGCTCTGAGGGCGCTCACCTCACTGGCAGAAGACGGATACGAGATCATTGTAGTCGATTCAGAGACCAGAGAAGACCTTCTGCTCGCAAAAGAGTTGTTCACTCTGCTTCCACTTAAGGTGCTGTTTGTAGGAGCCGCCGGATTCTTCCATGCTGTCGGTACCGAGATACACAGGCACTCAATAAAACCTCATTCCAGTGTGCCGAAGATTCTCTTCGTGACCGGCAGTATGATGGAGACCAGTAAGAAGCAGTGCGACTATCTCGTACATGAAGGCTACCTTGACAAGACCTTCCCCGTCATATCAAAACAGGCTATCTGCGATGAAAGCGCAGAGATTGCAAGAGTCGTGCAGGCAGTCTCAGGGGAGTTGAGAAAATCGCAGATCGCTCTGATCCATACTGACAGAGACAGTCATGAAATCGCTCACACTGCTCACAAGGTCGGCTCTACCGTAAGCAGAATTGTCCGTGAGGTATTACAGACGACTCATGTTGATGCCCTTGTCGTTACCGGAGGCGAAACTGCCATGAACGTGCTTAGTGAGCTCAGGGTAAAAAGCCTTCGGCTGATTGATGAGGCCCTGCCCGCTGTACCGGTATCTCTTATGAAATGTCCTGAGAATGGAGAAATCCTGTTTATCAGCAAGGCAGGGTCGTATGGAAACACCGATGTCCTGGAAGGGATCATCAGATATGTAAAGGATATGGATAAGACTAATAGAGAACAGGAGAACGAATGATGAAGCTGGAATTCGATGTATCAACATCAGGAAGAACAATTCTTTCCCAGGGAGCAGTACAGAATCTTGGACTCTACCTGAGTGAATATAACTGCAGGAGCATAGTCGTCCTCATGGATACCGGTATACAGGCAAGCGGAATCGGAGACAGGATCGTGAACATCATCACCGGATCAGGTCTCAGCTGTTCAACCATTACAGACCTTGCACGTGAACCAGGTGTCCCTGATGTGGATGCCGTGATGGAACAAGTGAGAGCTGCCGATCCCGATTGTGTCGTGGCAGTAGGAGGAGGCTCCGTTCTTGATGTCGGTAAACTCTGTGGAGTGCTCACCAGGACAGACAAGGGTATCCTTGATCTCCTTGACGGTGAAGTAGTACCGGAGCATACAACCTTCACCATTGCGATTCCCACTACTGCAGGAACCGGATCAGAGTCAACCAAGAACGCCATCATCGCGATCCCTTCACGCAATTCCAAAGGGGCCGTGGTGAATGAGCGGCTGCTTCCTGACCTCGTCATTCTCGACCCTGAGCTGACACTCAGTCTGCCTGCAAGCATTTCAGCCACCACCGGTATGGATGCACTGTGCCATGCGATGGAATGTTATCTTTCGAAGAAGGCCAACACCTATTCAGATCTCCTCGCACTCGACGCCATGACCCGGATCGCACGGTCGATAAGAAAAGCAGTCAATATCGGCACCGACGTCGAAGCACGCTCAGATATGCTTCTAGCCTCATACTTCGCAGGGATGTGTATAACCCTCTCGGGAACCAATGCCGTCCATGCCATGTCCTACCCTCTCGGAGTGAGATATCACATACCCCACGGCCAGTCGAACGCAATGCTCCTTCCGTATGTGATGGAATATAACCTTTCAGCGATGCCCGAGAAGACACAGAACATAGCCGCATGTTTCGGCTACGATGAAACAAACACAGAAAAAACAGCCGAAACATACCTGATAAAAGAACTGCACACTCTGCTTCAGGACGTGAATATCGGCACCTCTTTATCAGCATTCGGGGCCAGGTATACCGATCTCGAAGAACTGGTGAACAGCGCTTTTACGAATAGAAGACTGATGGATAACAACCCTGTCGCACTGAGTGAAGAACAGATCGGAGATATCTATCTCCGCCTCCTCGGATCACAGGAATAGATAAGAAGGATGCGAATATGAACGGTACAAGACCGATACTTGGGATCAGTGTAGGAGACCCTGCGGGGATAGGACCGGAGATCACAGCAAAGGCTCTCGTCGAGTCACACACCTATGAGATCTGTCGCCCACTGGTCGTGTGCGACCTTGAGGTGATGAAGGAAGCGGTTCGCTTCAGTGGCCTTGATTTTACGCTGAACGCGGTGAAGACTCCTGCAGAGGGAATCTATGAGTACGGCACTATCGATGTACTCGATATGCACAATGTCGATATGAGTCAGCTTGCCTACAAGACTGTTTCAGCGATGACGGGAAAAGCCTCCTACGAATACATCGAGAAAGTGATCCAGCTGGCGATGGATGGGCAGATAGATGCGACTATTACCGGACCGATCCATAAGGAAGCGATCAATGCCGCCGGAATTCATGAAGCAGGCCATACCGAGATCTACGCCCGACTTACCGGGACGACCGATTACGCGATGATGCTTGCAGAGGGGAATTTCCGAGTTGTCCACGTTTCGACTCATGTATCCCTTCAGGAAGCGATCAACCGGACGAAGAAAGAGAGAATCGGTACCGTGATAGACCTGGCCGACAGTGCTCTGAAAAAAATGGGAATCGAGCATCCCCGCATCGCGGTAGCAGGTCTCAACCCTCACGCAGGGGAAGGAGGCATGTTCGGCCGTGAAGAGATTGATGAGATCATTCCCGCAATCGAGAAAGCCCGCAGTGAAGGTAAAACCGTTGAAGGGCCGATTCCCCCCGACACGGTCTTCTCGAAGATGAAAGGTGGACAGTATGACATCGTTGTCGTGATGTACCACGACCAGGGACACATCCCTACCAAACTTGCGGGGTTCAACTACGATATTGCCACCAACACCTGGCTCAGCATGTCAGGAGTGAACATCACACTGGGACTGCCTATCATCAGAAGCAGTGTGGATCATGGAGTTGCTTTCGGCAAAGCCGGTGAAGGGCGTGCCAACCCTGAAAGCATGCTTCAGGCAATCGAGATGGGAGTGAAGATGGT
>JAFGUP010000273.1 GCA_016938475.1 Sphaerochaetaceae bacterium | reverse complement strand
GGGAGATTCTGTAGAACAGATCATAAAAGCAGTAACTGAGCTCCCTTCAGAGCAGAAACGTGATGCGATACAGGCCGAGATTGACAGGCGAAAACTGCCATTCTCTTCCGGCAATTATGAAGCAACACATCTGATCGACGATATCATGAAATTCTTGGAAGAAAGTGAATCTCTCTCGATATCTTTTGGAGAAGGCATTCAGGCTCTCAGTGATTCAGAGAAACTCACCGAAATGGTCGGAATATTCGATCAGATTGACGACGATGATATCAGGAGATCCGGTAATACCCGCAAGAACGTTTCCTACTGGCTGATGGGTCGCTCCCTAGGGATGATGACGACCTCGAGATATTTCCCTGAAAACGTGGGTCTTGTCCATATCACCTTCCCACAGATAGAAGGTCTTGCTGAAACTTTGAAAGGAAAAGCTGAGTTCAACGGATTCTCGACTTCCATTATCTCCGAAATTCTCCATGCCCTTGTTCTGCGGATGAGGGATACCGCAGTGTTGTATATAGATTATCCCCGACGGGGGGACGAGAGCCCTCTCAGACAGGCTGCGGAGTATATTTTTCAGAATGTCGTATTGAACAAGTTCATGGTGCTTGAACGTACTATGGTCCCTGAAGAAACGAGCATGGTGAGTGCTTGGTATAACTTGAAGAGTGAGAAGGAAACTGCAGCAATACAGCTGATGAAAAAAGCCACAGGGCACAAACAACTTTCTCTTGGCGATGCCCGAAACATGATAGCTGCAGCATGGTCAGCCATGATAGAGAGCACGGACATACTCTGTGAGCATCCTACCTACAAGGATGCTTATGCACTCGATATCAGGAAGGCGAGGATTTCTCTCCATCCCGAGGTCTATGAATGCAATGTCTGTGGTAGGATATCTCCTCATCATATACATAGGAAATGTCTGACCCCGTCCTGTGAAGGGGAAATGGCAAAGCTTGATCAGAAGACTGTGGAACAGCTCTACGGTCATTCCCGTTCACGGGATTTCCCGAAACTGGGTATGAGGACGGTTGAACACACAGCTCAGCTTGATCTCTCGGTTCTTTCCAAGAATGAAGAACGTTTTACAAAAGGGGAGATCAACCTCCTGAGTTCCAGTACGACAATGGAACTTGGTATTGATATTGGAGGTCTTTCAACCGTTCTTCTTGCGAACTGCCCTCCGGGACCGAGTAATTACCTGCAGAGAGCAGGACGTGCAGGAAGAAGGTTAGACAGGACCTCTTATGTCCTTACCTGTGCACGGAAGATTCCACTTGACCGATACTTCTTTCTCCATCCGGATCTTTTCTTCACACGGAAGCCGCATGATCCTTATGTATCTCTCTCCAGTGATAAGATTGTCCTGAGACATATTCACTCCTATGTCCTTCGTGAGTTCTTTCTTCACCTGACATCGACTCAGCCTGGGGTGAAAATACACCAGGGGAGTAACCCCCTAGGAGTCTATGGGCGGGTCGAACCCTTCTTCGGCTATGACAGAGAATTGGTATCACTCGCTAAAACTCCCATAGAACTAATCCTCGAATGGTTCGATAATGATCCACAGATCCCTCAGCTTGATAAACTCATAGATAAAAGTAATCTCGCACTTTCATTCAGCAGGGAGTTCCTTTTACGTGATATGAAAGAATTCTTCGATGATCGGAAAAATGATATCACTAATTATATAGGGAGTCTTGATTCAGTGATTGCTGTGGAGCAGAATGAAAAACGTAAAAGAGCTCTTGAGTACCATAGACGGGATCTTCTCAGCAAGGATCTCGTCGGATTTCTGATCGACTTCTCGTTCCTTCCCAAGTATGGATTTCCCGTTGATGTCTCATTTCTTAATACCTATAACAGTAAAAACAAGTACTCGGACCAGAAAGGAAGTAGCCTCGAAAAACGAAACGGTGAGTTCAGACTTTCTCGAGGAAGCGAGATGGCGATTTCCGAATATGCACCGGGGACTGAAATCGTGGCGGGTAAAAAGCTTCTCAGATCGAGAGGCATAAGTCTTGATTCGATATTCGGTTATGAGTCTATCGATACCAGTCGGAAACTTGAACGGCTCAGCTATTCTATTTGTATTAGATGTGGTCATTTCTTCACTGTCCCAGCTGCAGAGGAGAAAAAGTCCTGTCCTGTATGCGGTCTGCAGATGAGGGGAAGTAGGGCATCAATAGATGATGAAGAAATGATACCGAAAGGAGAAAACCGTAAGCATACAGCAATACTCCCGAAAGGATTCCGCGTAGATTTTCACGAAGAACAACCTTTCGCTCCGAACAAGGTAGAACGAACATTCAATACTGTGACATACCATCCTGAATTGACGGCTGATCCTAAAGACTTTATTCAGATTGTTCCTGATGTGCTGAGTGTCGCTTCTTATACGTCCATTGTTTTTCATGCAATCAATCAGGGACCGAGAAAACTCGGTTATGCAATCTGTGACAGTTGCGGTCGATCCGCCCCAGAGATTACAATGTCGAGGGGTAAGAATCCTCTTGCAGACCATAAGAAGCTGTATGGTCCCCGATCATGCCGAGGTCATCTGTCTCGTCATCTCAGTCTGGTATCGCGGTTCACGACAGATGCTATTCAACTCAGGTTCGAGAAGAAGCATCTTCCCGTTTTCAATGACCAAGAAACAGCAAGATCCTTTGTGGAAACGTTCGCTCGATGTCTTCAGCTTGCCGCCGCGAAGTACCTGGGAATTGATGGACGGGAGTTGAAGTTCATGGTTCAGAATTACTGGAATCAGGAATCACAGTCATGGAAAGGGGACTTTGAGGTCATCCTTTACGATAATGTTCCCGGTGGGGCAGGCTATTCAACCATGATTCGTGAACTTTTCTGGGATTCCTCGTTTTATGAGTATCTTCTGGAATCAACAGAATGTCCTGATGATTGTTCTTCTGCATGTCCGGCGTGTCTCATCACCTACACGAAGGAACAGAACGGAGAGATCAATTATAACCGACACCTGGTGCGTGAATTTCTTGAATCGAGCCAGATTACCTCTTTCTTCAAGAATTACCTTGGAACGATTCGACCTGCACTGGGTGATCATGTGGTCGATAATATCATGCAGGATGCTGTAACATTACTTAGGGGTAAGAGCCATGGTGTTGTAACATTGTATTTCCCGAGTTTCAGGGAAGAGGATTTCTCGATCACAGGAGAAAAGTTCGGGGCATTGCTTGAGCTTGCAAAAGCAGGAATCAAGGTGACTATTGCCTTCCCTGACGCACCTGCAGCAACAGTTCTTCGTCAAATGATGGGAAATATGCGATATGCAAAGTCGTATGTTCCTGACAGTCTTTGGTTCAAGACTGCAATGCTTCGGCGGGAAGACTCTGTTCTTGCACTCATAGAGACTGATTCGCAGCGGTACGTGTACCATTCGTATGCGGATCAGCTATCTACACAGAATCCTTTTTCCTCATTCCCGTATGTTCGAACACATGAAGGTCCAGACAGAGAATCTCCGATGACAGGAGGCGCTGACTGGAATCCTCCACGGGATGGACAGGGTATGCAGAATTATAGATTTAAGCCAATGCCCATTGATTCTGTTAAAGATATTCATCTGTGGAAAGAACTCTGCAATCGATTCTCCCTTGTGGCGACAAAACGGGTCAAGAAAATCATCTATGCAGACCGGTACCTCTTCAATTTCAGTGAGAATATCTGCTTATTGCTTATGGTCGATGATATGATTCGTACACCTGATATCGAGGTTAGCCTCGTTCTTGATGGGCGAAGAATGTCCAACGGTGACCTGGTTTTCAATGACCGAGGAGAGCAGAAGAGAATACTCCAGAGGCAAATTGATTTGGCAGAAATGGGGCCTCTAAACCTTCGCTGTTTCGTTACAACACATGAAAGTCTTCAGAACGACCCTGGAAGTGCTCATGCACGTGAGATGTGGATAGAGTATGAAGATGGTTCATCGACTGCTCTTTCTTTTGATTCGGGAATGTCAATGATTCGACCGTTCGTAGATCGGTACTGGGCTCAGGAACGAATTTCTTTTAGGGAGATGATGACTGAAATGGGAAGGAAGGACAAGAAACATTCTTACCAGGATTCTCTTGTGTTTAAATACCCTGATGAAGATGAGGGTGAATCTCTAAAGGATAGATTTTTGATGGCTGTCAAGGAAAAACGATTGGAAGAACTGAAGTGATGTGGATAGTGCGACAAGTTAATGAAATATAAGGAGATACTAGCATGAAATTCACCTGTTTAAAATGCGAAGAGAAAGAGTTTTCTATAGATGTTCCAGAGATGCTGAAGGATAAGCTACCTATCAACATCATTTGCCCTAGATGTGAATCTACCAATGTAATAACTATTCTTAAGAGCAAATTTCAAAACACAAATCATCTGCATAAGCATGCAGTTTTCCATGCATGGTTATACAGAATCAGTGAGCCCGATGTCTTTC
>JAFGUP010000272.1 GCA_016938475.1 Sphaerochaetaceae bacterium | reverse complement strand
TCCCTCCTGATTCTGTGCGTTCGATTCAGCAGGGCTCCATAGGTAGGTCTCAGTAGAGTAATCAGCCAGGGTGTTTTTGACATATCAATTCCTATGTGTCAACTGTACCATACCGCCGTGCAGGCTGTCCATTGATATCTGGCCGCAGGGAGCTGGTCTATCGCGATCACTACCCCTGGAGAAGGGAGAAGGGATCAGTATCATACTCACCATGAAGACCGTCTATGAGTATCTCCAGCATAGAATCAGCAGGAACATCCACCGAGAAAGCTGTCCGGTACATCTCATTGACACGGCCGCCGAGGAGTCTGTCCAGATCAGATTCACCGATACCTGCAGCTCTCAAAGCTCTGATGAGGTGCAGGGTGCCCTGAAACCCGGGAATTCCGCTCGCTCCCTCTTCTTTTTCCCCTCTGGTGTGGGGAGCATGATCGCTCTCGATCCAGTCCACCGCTCCGCTGAGCAGACCTTTGAAGATGGCACTCCTATCCTTCTCACTCCTGAGAGGAGGATTCATCTTCACAATGAGCCCCATGGTGTTCATCAGGTCTTCCTCCATCAGTGCATGATGCGCTGTGGCTCCGCAGGTGATCTCCATGCCCCGGGAACGTTCGTAGGCAACCATCTCGACACCTTCCCGGGTCGAGATATGGCAAATATGGAGGACGCCTTTGAACGGGAGGTCCCTGACGAGCCTGATCTGGTCCTCGATCGAGGCGATTTCAGCCTCTTTCGGCCGTGCTCGCAGATGAGAGGGTGGATCAGAAGGATCGAACAATTCTCCCTTCATGAGAGATTCCTTCTCACAGTGCACGGCAACGACACCGCGGTAACCGGTTTCTGTAAGGGTGCGGTAGATCTCTCTTTGCTGCGCAACAGAGGAAATGCCCATGTTGCCCGTTGAGTGACCGGCAAAGAGTTTCAGTCCGATCATCCGGGGAAACAGGTGGTGGTGAAGGGAAACCAGTGATTCGATCTGGGAAAAATCTCCCGTGATACCGCCGTAGGCTGCGTAGTTCACTTCACGCGAGTTTTGTTCGGATATCTTTTGAGCAGCAGCTGTTCCCTCTTCAATACGTTTGCTCACAAGGTGAGGAAAGGTAAGGGCCGGGGAGGTGTTGGGCATATCGAACAGAGTCGTGAATTGTGAGCGGGAGGCGACAGACAGGCCATGTTCCATCGTCTCCTTCTCGCTCTGATTCCAATCTCTCAGGTGGACATGTGGATCGATCATAACAGGTCAGGGGCCTCCTTCATGATATATTCGTAGGTGACGAAAGTCCCCCACTGACAGGTCAGACGGTCTCCACAGAGACACTCTCCGCACATCCCGACTCCGCACATCGTCATCAGTTCAAGTGAGAGATGAATCCGGCAAGGCAGGATGCCTTTTCGCTCAAGAATCTGTGCCCCCCGCTTCAGGAAGGGGGTAGGCCCAACGATATATGCACTGCTCGAGGCTCCTTCGATCTCCAGGGAATCAATATGGTTCAGCACCCGGGCGATCGTGCCCTCATCGGATATGCAGGTGAACGGCACCGATGACCTCATAGGCGAAGTCACAGAATTAGGCTCGCATCCCGACGCATCACTGACACCGTGATACACCATTACATCGACACCCTTCTCCGTGAGTCTCTTTACCAGAGGGGGCAGGACCGCAATACCGGTCCCTCCCGCTATAAGAAGAGACTTCGATGTTTCATCGACAGTCACCGGAGCTCCGTAGAGCCCCCGCACATACAGAGTATCGCCCACAATCAGCGAGCAGATGGCTGAACTGACCTTCCCCTTGCTCTTCACGATAAAACTCAGCGGGTCGACTCGTGCAACCGAAAAGGGTTTCTCACCGATCCCCGGCAGCCAGATGAAAGCGAACTCACCGGCTTCATACGCAAGAGTACCATCAAGAGTGATCAGCATGGTATCAGAAGCGACAGGAGTCATTCCGGTTACCGTATACGAGGTGTAGGACATTGCGTTGTCCTTATCCACGTACTGCGCTGCTGTCTCAAGAACTTCCTTGCCATCCAGAATCTGCCGACAGTCGGCGACCATCGCTGCAAGGTAGTCCCCCCAATCCTTCTGATGGACCTTGGCGAAGGCTGAACCGATACCGACAACATCGGCACCGCTTTCTATCATCGCCGCGATCCCCTGTGCGTCACTCACGCCTCCCATCCCGATAATCGGAATGTCGTCGCCTACAGCTTCGCGCACCTGACATACAGCCTCCAGAGCACGTTCATGAACCCAGCGGCCGCTCATTCCGCCCGCACCGCCCAGATTGTTCTGGAGAATGGGTGTACTGGAAGCAGGAGAGATGTGTACTTCGGGACCGACTGTGTTGATCAATGAAAGTCCATCAGCGCCGGATGCTATCAGGGGTACTGCGATATCGGTCAGACTTTCGACGTTCGGCGTCAGTTTGGGGAAGATCAGAGCTTTGAACTCTGGGCCTACCGCTTCCCTGATTTCTTTCATGTACATCGATGAAAGCTGCCTGGAACAGCCTATGGTCGCACCATACCCATGCTCTGCATGGGGACAGCTGAAATTCAGCTCTATAATATCAGCAACATCCTCAAAGGCTTTTACAAGGATAATAAAGTCCTCGACCGTACTGGCCGAAACAGATACATTGAGGATCGCTCGAAGAGGGTGATTCCTTCTGAGCTCAGTGAGCTCAGCAAGAGCAACCTCCATTCCCGGATTCCTCAAACCCACTGAATTCCCGAAGGAACAGGCAGAGGGTTCGCATATGATGGGCTCTGGATTTCCTTCGTTCCGCTCCACCTGAAAGCTTTTAGTGGTGATGAGACCAATCTCGGGCAGAAAGGAATCGACATACCTGATGAGGCCGGGTTTGGTCGAAACCACTCCTGATACTGTAGCGCAGGAAACCAGTGAGGTGTCCTTGCGTGCCTTCAGATGGCGATGCTTCAGATACTTCAGTACTTCTGTTCTCCCTCTCACAGTGAAGTCTCCTCAAACAGGTTCTCGATATTCGCTATGCATCTGGATACCCAGTCTGAAGGTGCCTGACCCTTTTTCCACGGATGCGTAAGCGCGCTCGAGGAGTTTATCCTGCACAGGGTAACCGGGTAACTTTCACCCCTGAGGGCATTAATCGTATCACGGGCACTCGCACCCTGCGAACCAACACCGGGAATTAAAAGGGGTATACCCTGTCCTGCAGCGACAGATGCTATCATCTTCAGTTCTTCAAGATGTGTCGCGCCCACAACCGCACCGATACCCTCTGCCTCCCGTGACCAGAAAGCAATTGTGCGAATCACACTCATATACAGCGGCTCAAGGACTTCTTCATCGACCGAGTCGAGCATGCTGAGCATCTGAAAGTCTTTTGATCCAGGATTACTCGTCCTGTCCAGTAGGTAGACACCTTTGGTATCATAGGGAGCATCAAGAAACGGGAAAACCGAGTCACTTCCCATATAGGGGCTTACGGTCACCGCATCACTTCCCCAGATATCGAAGGCTTCCGATGCATAGTTGAGGCTGGATCGGGCGATATCACCTCGCTTTGAATCAAGGATCACCGGTATACCGGGAAACATGTCTTCAAGCATATCACATATCTTCGCCAGAGCACGTGAGCCGCTGAACTGGCCCTTTCGAGGAGCATCGAGTACACTGTAGTATCCTATATTCGGCTTGAAGGCAGCCGGAGACAGATTCCTTTTGACCATCTCGCCGAACAGTGTCTCAAAGAACGAGACCACATCAGTGTAGATATCCCCGCTGTGGCAGTCAATCACCTCATACTGAACATCAAGGCCCATGCAGGCACAGTTGCCGCTCTTCTTACTACTTTGCTGCAAAAGACTTCTATACGTATTCATTACTGTACCCTCTACTCGAACCCATGTGTCTGGCCCCAGCCAAACGGGTCTTTACGCCAGGAAGAAAGAAGGTCCACGCCATCGATGTCAAGGTATCCGGAATCCTGTGCCACCTGCAGCATCGTGTCATAATCGAGTAAACTGACATGCCCCACCTTTTCAGCGAGGGAGGAAAAAGCCTCCCGTGCGGCATCGAATCCATAGGTGAAAATCGACAGGCAGTACGACACCCTGGCCCCTGCCTCCTGAAGTGCCCTGATGGCCTTGATCGAAGATCCTCCTGTAGAGATAAGGTCTTCAATGAGGAGGACATCTTTTCCTTCGAGAGAGAGGGAAGGCCCGGGTCCTTCGATCTGCTGTCCCAGACCATGGTCCTTACCGGAAGAACGGACATACACCAGAGGAAGTCCCATGGCATCGGCCAGAGTCGTAGCGTGGGGGATACCTGCAGTCGCCGTACCGGCAACCACCTCAACAGAAAGATTCAGAGCGTCTGTCAGTGCATGAAACCCTTCAGCGATCTGTTTTCGTGTTGTGCTGTCGGCAAGTAGCCTTCTGTTGTCATTGTACATGGGCATGCGGTATCCGCTTGCCCAGCGGAACGGATTGACAGGGTCAAGCTTTATCGCCTGCATATCAAGCGCAGCTCGAGCTATCTGAGTTCCGAATTCCTTCTGGATTGCTTCGATCTTCTTCATAGGCTATCTCCAAATCTCCTGATAATTATGCTCTGTGTGGCAATAGGCACATACATACCGATTCTCACGAGTCCGCATAAAGCGCGCCGGTACCCCCTCATTATGATCAGGGTGGCTGATACAGGCATCATTGCGGCAGGACAGATCATCGAAATTATAGATTCTCGGTGGAAGGTGGGTGCGGTACTTCGCCTCTATCTTTCCCTCCTTGATAACATTGAGTGTACACCCTGCGGCTACTGCTGCAAGACGTTTCAGCTCCTTACGACTGAATTCATTCACTCCAGGACGGAATATGATACCTTTGTACGCCCCTTCAGCGCTGTTACTGGTGGAGACCCACTCGCCTCCCCTTTCATCGGCGAGGTTCAGCACCTTTATGATAAGGGCCATCGAACGACGTATTGTGGAAGGGCTCTCCCCCTTTCCTATATGATCGATCACGATACCGTTCCTGATCGGGTTAACACCTTCGGAAACACGCTGCGAAGTGCCGGGAGCTTCCTGCTGAGGCGAGGTCACATTGACGATATACTCTTCTTTGTCCTGATTCTCAGCGACACTGACCAACCCGGTATAGTCTTCTCCGATCTTTCCTGCAAGCATCGCAAGGAGAGTTATTCGCACGTACATACCGTTGATAGACTGTCGTTCATACCCGTTGAGCGAGGTGTTATCCACCTCGGTCGGTATCGTGGGGTGTATGCGGTGACGGGGAAGGGGATGGTAGAACTTCGTCCCCTCGGGGAGGCGGAAGTCGTACTTCCCTGTCCAGGAAACTTTTTTTCTCAGGCTCTGCTGGTTCTTAAGGATCCTTTCCCCCATTCGTTCGAGCTGAGGGCGGGTGAAGTACCACTTGGATGCGATATGGTCCTGACCGAGATACTCCTCGATGGAGTCGAACAGTCGTACCGTGTAGCCGTTCTCTTTCATCTTAGCCAGATAGTGCTCAGGCATCATCAGCTCAGGTGGTGCGATCAGATCGACTTCCACCGAGTCAAACAGGGTAAGCCCGTCTGCCTTTGAATGGACGGTACGTCCGTGGTACAGATCCCCTACAAGTGCAAGATGAAGGTGATCGGTCCTGAATCCGTTATCTTCCAGGAAGGTGAACTCATCAAGCAGTTCCTGGGTCGGGTGTTCATGTTTTCCGTCTCCAGCGTTTATAAAGGAAGGAAGGCGCTTCAGGTTGTTTCTCTGTGCATACGCTGTGGTTGCTTCATCCAGCCAGGTACACACCCCTTCCAGCTTGCTTCTGATGATGAAGATATTGTTAGCATAGCCGGCAAGGGTGTTAAAGGTATCGGCATAGCTCTCTCCTTTGTTGAACGAGGATGTATCAGCGGCAAGGTCGCTCACTTTCACTCCATGGAAGGCTGCCGCATTTCTGAACGATTCGCGGGTACGTGTTGAATCCTCAAGGAACACCTCATAGATCCCGACGTCCCTGTTGTTGATACGAAACTGTTCAAGGATTGCTTCATCAGATGAAGTGTACGCATGCTTCAAGATGCGTGTCTTCTCAAACAGATACTTCCTCTCTTCGATACTCAGGTCGTTGATCACCGAAACCGACCTTCCGACGAATGGATTACTCATACTTGCTCCTGTTTCCCTAAAAAATAAGCCGGCAATGCCGGCTTATGGTTACTATGTGTACATCTGCTGTGTGGATATTCTCTGTTCGCTCATTTGTCAGCGATAGTATCAGAAGTTCCACCCCCTTGTCTACTCCTCGGCACCTGTCCGACTGCATCCGAATCCTTCTCGATTGCAGCGAGAATATCTGTTTCCTCATCATTCCATCTCTCCGGTGTCTCTTCAATGACGTCAAAGGGGCTGGACGAATTTCTGAAGGGGTAGAAGGGCTCCTTCTCGCCCAGATGACGCGTCTTCTCACGAATAGAGAGGTCACGAAGGAAAATCTTTCTGTACGAACCCTTTTCCATGACAGTCGCATGTTTCCCGCCGTTCTCCCCCTGACGGGTATTGTAGTACTGTTTATTGTACGAGTAGCCCTTATAGGCATAGTACCTGCCGCCACTGTAGTGACCGCCCATTTTACTTTCGATGACCCCGTTGAAGATTGCTCCCAATATGTTCACGCCCCCCATATCCAGGTTGTCAAGCAGTTCTTTCAGTCCACCCTTGGTGGAGATTCCGGCACGGACATTGACAGCAAGCCCGTCAACATGTTTTGCGATGGCCATCAGCTCCGAGGCAAACAGAAGAGGCGGAGTGTCGATAAGGATATAGTCATAAATCCCGAGAAGGTAATCGATCAGGGTTGCATAGGCAGGACTGTTGAAGATGGCCGATGGCAGGGGTGGAAGTTTTCCGGGAGGAAGGATATGAAGGAACTGAAGGTCGTCAATCGGCTGCACGATTACCTCTTCCACAGAAATTCCTTTCGTCACAACATCAACAAGCCCCTGTTTCGATTTCTTCAGATTGAAGAAACCGGCGAGCTGAGGAAGACGAAGGTCCCCGTCTATGAGGAGTACTTTCTGGTTGTTCATCGCCATAGCTGTTCCGATGTTTGCGGTAACGGTTGTCTTCCCTTCACCCATACCACTGGACGAGATGCTGAAGACCCGCTGCTGCCCGTTGTGTATCCCGAAAGAAATATTGTTTGCTATAAGTTTATACCGTTCAGATTCGAACGACAGTGGATTGTTGTGCACTATCAGCGAAGGATACTCCATCGAACTGTCATAGCTTAGAAGTGGTATCCAGCCAAGCAGAGGTCGATTCGTCCCGATGATCTTGCGAAGAATCGATTCGTCTTTTATGGTCACATCACTCATCTCTCTGGCAATGGCAAGAAGCACACCAAGAGCAATCCCGAGAAGGACAGCCACTGCAAGAATCAGCATCACGTTCGGAGACACCGGGTTGTCGTGCACTATGGCTTCATCAACGACTGTCACAGAGCGTGCTACAGCGGCTTCAGCGATCTTTACTTCCTCGAGCAGCTCCATAAGGCGCATCCTGAGCGCTTCATACACTTCGACCTCACGCTGTAGATCAAGAAGCTGCCGTTCAAGCTGCGGCAGCTGACTGAGCTCCTGAGAGAAGGAGTTCTCTATCTTGGTCAGGACCTTGATTTCGGATTCTGTGAGTATCTGTTGGTGAATCGATTTCGCATACTCTCTCTGCACCTGCAGCACCTGAGGATTTGAGACTGAATCGGATGCAACCAGAAAATTGGCCCGGTCAAGGAGGCTCTTTGCTTTCTGGCTGATCGCACTCTGAAGTTCGAACATCCTGGCAGTGTTCTGACTGTCGAATTCTGTACTACTGATTGCTTCATACAGGATCTTCTCTTCAAGAAGCCCCTCATAGGATTGGGTAAGAGCCTGCATGGAAGTATCCTGAGTGAGCTGTTCTATTGTAGGAACCGTGAACCCTTCTCCCTGCAGATAGGTCAGGAACCCTCCGCTGGTGATTGAGGCTTCCTGTTTCTGAAGCACAAGCGGTTCGCGTCTCAGCTGGAAATAGGCTATCTTCTCGCTGAGGACCTTCGATTTATCAGACAGCTGAATAAAGTTGCTCGCTTCACGGAACGCACCAAGTGCGTCTGCGGCCTTCTTGAGTGCCGCTTCGTTTAACGGAATCTGCGTCTGTATGAATTCCTTCTGCACCGTCTTCGAATCTTTCGCAATCGACCCGAGGAGGTCGTTGTAGCTGCTTGCAAGAGCATTGGCAAAGTCAGCTGCAAACACTTTGTTCTGATCCCGTACCGTGATACGAACGATGTTCGTATCTTTGACAGTGGTTACACTCGTGTTTGCCTTCACACGTGCCTGCAGGTCATAAAAGGTGTAGAGGTTCCCCTCCTCGTCACGGTACTGGGACAGGTCAAGCAGCTCGAGTGCCTGCCGGATGTTCGTACGGCTCAGAGTGAGTTCCACTTCGGTACTGATCTTCTGAGTCGACTGGCCGAGGAGGACGCTTTCGATGTCGGAGCCTTTCTGAAGGGAGTCGACAAGGAGCGTTACACTGGATTCATACTGGGGAGTCACGTAGTACAGGTACCCGGAAGCTGCCGCCATG
Organism: Sphaerochaetaceae bacterium; assembly: GCA_016938475.1. Classification (GTDB taxonomy): domain Bacteria; phylum Spirochaetota; class Spirochaetia; order Sphaerochaetales; family Sphaerochaetaceae; genus SABI01. Next base: position 2,364 of record JAFGUP010000272.1, on the reverse strand, counting down.
ACAAAGAGAAAGGTAACGATGATCCACCGCATCCGGGTCTTCAGGATGTGTATCAGCTCAGCGATACTGAGTCCCTCGGTGTCTTCCATCATATCCATTGCAGAATCATTACGTGAATCAAGCATCAATACGGCTCCTTAATTAACGAGGTTCGTTGCGGTAACTATGATCGTCAGGATAGTGGCGACGAGGCTGGTAATAGTCACTGTCGTCGCGAGATTCGCTCCATTGACAGCCTGCCAGGTGTTCAGTTTGGCGGTAATCACTGATTCAGGAGAGATGATGACATCATTCTCTTCCCTCTCTCCATACTTGTTGAGTATAGAGAACTTTCCGTTTCTATTATTCGCCGGGTCAAATCCCCCTGCAATGTTGATGTAATACATGGCATTCTTATCAGGTATGTAGGGATACGTCCCCGGAGAGAGCACACCGCCGGCAACATGGACGAACAGCTGACTGAAGGGGACGACGAACAGATCGCCCTGCTTGAGTGCCAGAGTGTCGTTCGATGATTGTTCACCCATAAGAATGCTGCGCACATTTACAGGAAGTATCTTTCCGTCCCGCTTTACATACATATTCTCAAGGTCACTTACCGCCGAGAACCTGTCAGAAAGATTTCGTACCATCTGAGAGACCGTCTCTCCCGGATAGAACTGGTAATACAAACGCCCGGAAGATTGGATGGAACCGGTGTCGGGAGCTGCATCTCCTACTCTGACGGCACCTTCGATCGTCACTGCTTTACTTGATGGCGCCACGGGCGGTACATACACGGTGTCATAATCGCGCAGGATAAACGAACCGGCAGCTTCAGGGTCGACGTGATTCACTGAAACCACACCATCCTGATACCTTCGTAGCGAGTACCCGTTACTTCTTGAGGTCGGCAGTGATCCGTGTGCATATTCTCGTATTGCCTGATCGATGCTTGTACCTTCATTGATCTGATAGACCCCGGGCCTTGCAACCTCTCCGGTTATCATCACCACATCCTCACTGCGATTGTAGCGAACCACATCACCGCGCTTAAGAAGCGGATCCTGATCAAGCACACCCTCTCTGAGTGCCAGATACAGATCGCAGTGCGCTACACTGCCGTCAAGAGATGTAATACTCACCCTTCGCGTTGAAGCATAGTCACTGGCATACGGTATCGTCGATGAGAGACGGCTCAGACCCCAGGAGGAGACATGCACAGTGGAATCAACCTCTCCGGTCACCGTGACAAAAAACGAACCTGCCTTTACGAGGGAGACAGCAGGATTACTGAAGGGAAGATAGTTTTCGATGGCTGACACCACGGCATCCTTCACCTCTTCATAACTCTTGTCCTTCGCATCGACCTCACCGAATGTGTTGAGCATGATACGATAGGCGCTATTCACCTGGGTCAGGACAGTGGTAGCCTTGCTCGCCTCCACATACTCGATTTTGAGGATATCGCCGGGAGTCACCGGGTAGTCGGGATGGCTCATCGCAAGTTCTTCCCGCCCTTCAAGCTCATCTGCAAGTGACAGGGTTTCCTGTTCGTGAAGTCCCAGCTGATTCTCGATACTGCGGTCAAAAGAAAAATCAACGGAGGCTGTATCGGTATCTGAATACAACGGGCTCTGTATGATAGCAGGTGTCACTGCAGCTGAAAGGGAGAATCCTATTATAAAAATTAGTATTATACTGATTCGTTTCATCTATATCCGTCCATCTTCAAATCTGATGTAGTATCTACTGTTTTTACTCGAACTGGCAATCGGATTTCATGGAAACTCTCTTACCATTGATATGTCGGGCATCCCACCTCACACCTGCTACCATACTCCTGACAGAGTTACGCGTACAAACCGTTTAAGGTGTTGAAACACTACATACATCCTTTGTGCTTTAATCAAAGCCACATCATACCATGTTACATCAACACTACTCAACTATAATACCTACGAGAACAGCAAAGTAATGAACCTGTTCCAAAAAAAGAGATTATCACATTTTTTCTACAAGCTTCTCATCCTCTGTCACCTGATGAATACCCAGCGCAGAATACACGATCTGCAACACCTCACACCCGTCACAATATACTATAGCATATAATCACTTGTAACCAGAGAATAGTTACTTGTTATAGACACACTGTGCACGATACTACTCTGAAAAGGAACGCACTCTCTCCCCTTCCAGCGGTCGCACCTGTGCAGTGAGTACTCCGTAATACTGATTACCATTATCGATTTCAGAGAAATGAGGTAGGAAAAAGACTACAAAACTCCCTCGTTCATACGGTATCCCCTCGATATTTTCATATATATTTGACAGGAAGCTCATCCATGGCATACACTTTGTCAGTGAATATCCATTCACTAAATC
>JAFGUP010000271.1 GCA_016938475.1 Sphaerochaetaceae bacterium | reverse complement strand
TTCATCTCCTGAACAGACAGTACCGAGGTGATGAACATCCCGTTAAACTCGGTTTCCTCCTTATCCCGGGTCGCTTTTTTCACTCCTCTGAATGCAAAACCGCTTTCCTGTGCAACTTTTTCCACCTTCTCGAGAAGATTATGGACGGCCTTGTGCGAGTTGGATGAGACACCGATCGTCTTTCCCCGTCTCAGAAGATCGACGATGAGGTGACTCGATATGTAGGTCTTACCCGCTCCGGGAGGCCCCTGGATAAACAGGTAACTCGAATCCAGATGCGCCACTGCCTCCTGTGCAGCTGAGATGAGCTCCCCGTTCGTGACAATGTTCTCTCCCGGTTCCTTCCCTGTGATACGGGGGATAGCTCGCGACAGGATTTCACAGGCAACCTGAGGCGTTGTGTCATTCTTGATGACGCGCGAAGCATACTCATAGATCGCCGTACGAATAATATGAGCACTGATCGGCTTCGGTGGCCCCAGCGAGAGGTGGCGGGGAAGGTCATTCTTCATTCCCAGTTTTATCGTGACAGTGGAGGCTGTGTTATCAATCTCGTAGATCGTACCGGCTGACTCCATCGTATCAATCAGAGTGGGCTTGTCATCCCGTTTCAGCTTATAATCCTGGGGTGGAAAATGATAGGTCCACAGTCGTGAGCGTTTCAGCGTAGTGGGGGAGATCGCAAGGCTCAGTCCCGCAAGGCACTCGGTGTCCTCGATCAGTTCATCCTCGGTCTTCGTCTGACGGGCGAACATCTTCCACCATTGCGGTTTCGCCTCACGGTTGTGAAACTCGAGAAGGTGGGTGATGCGGGTGTTCACTGCAGAGGGTCTTGCACTGCCTTCCTCGAGCAGCCCTCGGTACCTCTCATACTCTATCTCCCATTCTCTGCGCTCACCGGTTGATAGTTCATCATCTTCCTGCTCTGGTGTGTACCAGGCAGTATGTTCGGGTCTGATACTCACCAGCCAGTCGCGAAGGAGCCGGGTGGAAACACAGTCCACCTCATTGTACGCAGCGATCTCCTGAAGCAGAGAGTCATCTCCTGTTTCTCTCCAGGTGTTGTAAACGACGATACTGTCGGTAGCGGTCGCAACGGCGTTCTTCCGTTTGTCCATATAGAAGGCTTCCATGTTCTTGATGGAATACCCCGGCTGCGAGGTCCTCAGTCCCTCTCGCACAACAATGTACAGGTCAACGAAGAGCTGATGCCTGAGAAGGTTGTCAAGCATCTCCTCGTGACGGGCATAGCGGCAGGCGAGGCGTTTGAGTGCAGTGGTCTCATAGTGGTTGTAGTGATAGATGAATGCCTGAGGATAGTGCTCGAGATGGTCTTTCAGGAAATTCATGAACACATCGAACGTATGCTCCTCCTGCTCATGGTCATGCGCCCAGAAGGGAATGAATCTGTGTTCCCTGTTGATATAGGTGTGTATACCGAACAGGTATTCAAGTCCGTCAGGGTAGAGAGGGTCTCCTTCCATATCGAAAAAGAGGTCCCCCTCATCAGGGGTGGGAATACGGAAGAAACCTTTGCCAGGTTCCTGTTCAAGCAGAGAGTAGACCTTCTCTCCCGTACTCCTCTCATGGTGCTGCAAAGCTGCCTGGGAACGTAGGCGGAGGAAGGTGTCCTGCATCATGCCGGAAATCTTCTCCTGTTTGCACGAAGCGAGTTCTGAAATGGTATGGATACCTGCTTTACGTAATGTGTTCTCCTGTGTCCGCTGAATATTGGCAATCAGCGAAAGATGATCGGTTTCCTCCCACTCTCTTTCACATCGTTCCTTCCAGTGACAGAAACCGCAATAGGGGCAGGGTTCTGGCGATGATGCTGAAGGAAGGTTCCTGAGGTAGTGTTCGAAACGCTGTTTCGCATTGGTGTAGTAAGAGAAGTACCCGGAAGTCATGAAGCTCTCTTTTTCCCCTGTCCCGAGTACAAGGTGCATGAACAGGGGTTGTAGATTCTGGATCTCTGCCAGAAGCTCGCTGTACATGCATATCTGGAGGATATGTTTCACCTCTGCATGACGGGCAAGTTTTGTATCGAGCACCTCATAGCTGAACTCGCCCAGAGCTGAAGGTGTCTCACAGCGTAGAAGGAAGTCAGCATCCCCTCTCCATGGAGGGGTGAAGAACACACCCTGATACACGACGTCCACACCACTTTTCATTGCTTCCAGTGTGAGCTCTGCACGTTCGGTGAGGGAAAGGGCCCTGGGAATCTCAACGATGCTCCTGCCCTCCTTTTTGAGGCGACCCAGGTATGCCGCCTCGTGTTCCATCCCGCGTTTCTGCAGGAGTTGATTCGTCGAGCTCTCTTCTGTCTTTGTCAGCTTCTCATACAGGGCTCTGTTATCGAGGAAGGTGGCGTGGTGGCAGGAGAGGAAGGTCACCAGGTCTGTAGGGGAAACGAGTATCTGATCATCCGTATAGCGTTGCATGTGATCTCCTGAATTGTATACCCTTTGTACCTTACACACATTGCCCGTCGGGTTCAATCATAATCGTCTCTATACCAGTCACGGAAGATCAGCGAAGGAAGTAAGGAGCAAAGGAAATCCCCCGGTTCCTGTGAGTCTGCCGTGTTTCAGAGGACAGACCGGGACCGGGGGATGCGGGTACCGGCAAATGCCGGAAGGGACTCTAGGCCCGCGCGGAGGCGTACCTTCTGCCGCCGCCTGAGGAACGGGCGTATCGATGTTGACCGCTCTGATCTGCTCTGGGGCTGTTATTTCTTCGCTGTGGGCCCCTGGTGTCAACGTCTTCCGAGGGATCCTTTTTCACAGGCGTGAAGCCTTCAGGGGCTGAAACATTCACTGAGGTCTTCAGAACTTTCAGGATCTTATTCCACTGGTCTTTTTCGTCAGGACTGACAAAGGTGATAGCTTCACCCGACTTGCCGGCTCTTCCTGTCCTTCCGATCCGGTGGATATAATCCTCTGCGACCTGTGGGAGATTGAAGTTCACGACGTGGGACAGGCCTTCGAGGTGGATTCCTCTCGCTGCGACATCGGTGGCTACCAGAACCTGAAGGTCTCCCTTCTTGAAATCTCCGAGTGTGCGGGTCCGTGCGTTCTGACTCTTGTTGCCGTGAATGGCCCCGACAGGGATACCCTTCTTCATCAGTTGCTTGCTGAGGCGGTCAGCACCATGTTTTGTGCTGACAAAGACCAATGCCTGATACCAGGAATGGGTCTGGATGAAATGAACAAGCAGATGCCGTTTCTGATCTTTGGTGATAGCGAAGAACGATTGATCCACTTTTTCGGCAGCCTCGTTCTTCCGTGACACTTCGACGATGGCGGGGTCGTTGAGGATCTCACCGGAGAGTCGCCTGATCTCAGGCGAATAGGTTGCCGAGAACAGCAGGTTCTGTCGTTTGCGGGGAAGGAACGTCATGATCTTTCTGATATCACGTACAAAGCCCATGTCGAGCATCCTGTCTGCTTCGTCCAGTACAAGGATCTCGATGTCCCTGAGGTTCAGTGTCTTCTGAGCCAGGTGGTCGAGTAACCGACCGGGAGTGGCAACAAGCACATCAGTTCCTCTCTGCAACGCAGCGATCTGAGGATTGATCTTCACACCGCCGTAGATGCTTGTGGTGCGCAGCGGAAGGCTGCTGCCGTAATCACGGAAGCTTTCTGCGACCTGGGCGGCAAGTTCTCTTGTGGGAGAGAGGACCAGAGCCCGGGGATTGCGGGTGCGTTTTTTCGACTGATTGAGCAGGTGAAGAATAGGGAGGGCGAACGCCGCCGTTTTGCCGGTACCCGTCTGGGCACCTCCGATAAGATCCCTTCCTTCGAGGATGACAGGGATCGCCTGAGTCTGGATGGGAGTGGGGATGGTATATCCCTGTTTGGTAACTGCACTAAGCAGTTCTTCGGTGAGACCGAATGAGGTAAAGTTCATAGTATTCCTTACAATTGGGTATTGAGATGAGGTAATCGACCTTCATTAATTTTTCAAGAAATGATTCAGCCCGGAAGATTGCTGGAGCGATAGGTAAGACTGATTTACTACCAGTAAATATACCTCACCCTATCATATAATGAAATATTAAGATAGGGGGGGGCTGATGATGTGTTGTGAGATGTTGAAATCCTTTCCTCATCAGGTGATGAGCTCAATGATTATCGTGTATGGTGTTCTTCCCTGAGTGTGAACATCTGTCTGCAGAGAGGGTGCTGCACGGAAGTGAGGATTGTCTCATACACGCTGCGATACCATGATCTGCAGCATATGCTCTTCCATCCTCTGAAGATATCCTGGATGAATCAGACGCTCGCTCTTGGGGCCGAGTCGAATGGTTTCCTGGATACTGCAGGGACTGCCATTGAGGATGTACACAGTATCGCAGAGCCGTGTGATCTCACGCGTATCATGTGAGACGAACACGACACTCATGGACCGTTCCTGCAGCAGCCGGTTGAACAGTGTGATCAGCTGCATCCTGAGAGGGTAATCAAGCCCTGCAAAAGGCTCATCCATCAGGAAGATATCGGGTTCGAACGCAAGAGCACGGGCGAGAGAGACTCTCTGTTTCATACCTCCGCTCAACTGATCAGGATAGTAATCGAGATAGTTTCCAAGCTCCACTGCCTCGAGAGCTTCCCTGGCGCGCTGTACACGCTCTTTATTGTGCGCAACGGTATGATTGAGAACAAACAGGATATTCTGCAGGACTGTGTGCCAGGGGATGAGGCGAGGTTCCTGAAAATTGAAGGCCGTACGTGCATGAGTGTGAGAGATGGTGATCGTCCCTGACGTCGGCTTCTCAAGGTCCGCTATGATGCGAAGAATGGTGGTCTTTCCGCACCCGCTGGGCCCCACGATCCCGGTCACTTCCCCGCTTTTGAGGACCAGATCAATGGGTGCGAGGATTTGATTTCCATTGAAGGATTTCGTGAGTCCGGAACACCTGAGTATGTCATGCTGCATCGATATCAACCCTCAACTTCCTTTTGATGAATCGGGCACTGGGCTTGATCAGGCCATATTCTAGTGAGAATCCGAGAAACACGATGATGAGGATGTACCCGTACACCACCTCTGACTCGCTATACAGATAGGATCCCCACAGCTGAGGGCCAAGGCCCCTGGCTGTCGTGAAGGCCTCGGCCATGATGACGACTCTCCAGATGACACTGAGAGATGACGAGGAGGCTCCAATCACACTCATAAGGATTCCCGGCACATAGATAGAGCGGAATATCCGTTTTTTCGACACGTTGAACGACGATGCCATCTCAATGAGAGTGGTATCAAGTCCCTTGACTGCGATAACCGTATTGAAGTAGAAGATCGGTACAGCAGCCGACAGGCCGACAAGGAAAGACGGTCCGTGCCCCATGCCGAACAGCAGGATGGCGATGACGAGCCAGGCCATGGGAGGCGCACTCTCTGACATGATCATGATAGGGTGAAGGGTTTCGGAAACGGGAAACAATACCCCGGCGAGTAATCCGAGTGCCACTCCGATGATCAGGGAGAAGAAGAAACTTACCCATACTCTCAAAAGCGTACTTCCAAGATCGCTGATGAACCGTTCATCTCCTATGATATCGACAAACGCGGAGAACACCCGGATCAGGGGTGGGATGATAGCGGGTGGATAGAGAAGGGAGAGAAGTATCCACCCCAGGAAGACAGACAGCACTCCCATGCTGACATACAGGATATTTTTCATGCTAGGTACCACTCTCTTTATCAGATTGTCTGTTTTGCAATGCCTGAGACCTTCCACCTGCAGAGGGGATGATCGCCTGAACCTGCACCATCCCCTGTGACGAAGGAACCTGACGGGTGACTGACTGATGCATACTCTGTCAGCGATTCAGAAAGATCCCGTCATCAATCTCCA
>JAFGUP010000270.1 GCA_016938475.1 Sphaerochaetaceae bacterium | reverse complement strand
CGATCACGATCAGGGCGAGGATTACGAGTAGGATCGATCCTACTCTCTTGAGGAAACGTGTGATGCTGTCAATCATCGGATTCCCTCTCTCCAGCTGCGATACCCAGTTCGAGAACTCGATCGTCTTCCAGGATCACATCGACCACAGGGATGTTGAAGGCAGAAAGGATTTCCGTTGCCTTCTCGGCTACCAGGCTTCGAGCCTGCTCCAGCAGCCCGGATTCCAGAGCCCTCTCCTCAAGCTCTGAGTAGGCTTCTTGACGTAACTGTTGTCTGATCTCGATGGCCATTCGATCAGGAGCCCAGACCCAGAAGTTGTGACTGCTTCCCCACTCCTCGTCGTTCAGGACTGTGGAGGTAATCTCAGGAGCGGGGAGATATAGAGTAGCATGCCTGTTACCCTCAGCATCCGTGGAGATCTGAAGATCGTTGCTGGTGAGCATGGAGAGATTCACTCCCGCACGGATGTTGCCCAGGCATCTCAACCAGGCTTCCACCCAACCGTCGGGAAGGAGGGTCCTGATGATCCCACGCTTGATGGACTTCAGAATGGAGATCTGGACCTCTGCGATGTCGTAGACCGAGAATCCCCGGCATGTCTCCAGAGCCAGAGCTTCCAGCTCCTCGTTGGTCTGCTGGGCATAGGCAGAGACCCTGTCGATTCCTCTGTCAGGTACGATCTCCGATACCATGAAGAGGATGACTGCTGCAGCAACGTAGCTTGCGAGGGTGAACATGCTGCCCTTCTTCGACTTCTTCATATCGAGCCTCTCTAGCAGAAACCTCCCAGACGCCAAATAAGGCGATCTGAGAGGTCATCTGCTGCGCAGGTATCAATACACTCAGGATGAGAGATATGGCCTTAGAATGAGGATATGATACCTTATAATCGATTTATAGTGGTAGTGGGTATACGACTAATTACTGATTAGGCAATTAATCTTGAGAGGAAGTAATCCCCGATCTGCTCCTCGTACTGAAGACCGGCACGTCCTGTTCCGTGGTGGGTGAGACGGTGAGTGATGGCCTGCATGAGGTCCCAGGCTGTGGATGCTTCCCCGAGATCCTCGGCGATGAATCCCCACTCACGCTTGGGGAGAGGTGTCTCCCTGGCTACCCTGGAGAGAAGTCTGAATGTCAGGGGGATCCGTGAGAGCACGTTGATCTTGGGAAGCAGACCCTTCACCTGCTCCATGCCGGACATGAGTACAGCGACTGCTTCCTGGATGTCGAAGTCGTTGTTCCTGGTGTGCCTCATGGTGTACTTGGCGAAGTGCTGAGGACTCACCAGACCGTTGGAGCAGGACAGCACGTAGGCCATGAGTACCAGCCTGAACTGGCAGCTTCCGTCATAGCTGTTCTCCACTCTCAGTCCAAGTGCCAGAGCATCTCCCACCGCAGGAACTTCGACGGAAGTGTCTGCCTGGTAGAGGGAAGCCCAGTACCTTCCAGTCCAGACCTCGTTCCTCTTCGCCCAGTGGAGAGAACTCCGGGAGAGGATCTGCTGAGTAACCCGGTAGGCCTCGGCGTTGGGTACAAGGTTGTAGTCAGCGCTGTGGATGTTTATGGCATCCCAGCTTCCATCGTCCAGCTGGATCTCCACTCCCTGGTGGGTCACCTTGTGGCCGTTCACCCTTACGGGGGAGAGCCTCACGGGAGCGAGTGGGTCCTCCACAGAGACCCGTCTGTTGTGTTTTTCGGTCATTTTCAACCTCCTATGGTTAATGACATATCACTTGACCTCCATTCTATTTATAGCGTATAAATACCGAATTTGACCTATAATTATGAGTATGTTCAGATTTTTCTTTCGCAGAAGAAGATTTCAAGCAGATTCTTACGTCTAGGGAGGGGAATATCCACTGTTGTTACTATTCTATATAAGTGTCTCATATAGTATCTAGGGGAGAGTGAGAGTGCTATAGGGTTAGGAAATATAGTGTGTGCAGATGAACCTGAGTGTGGCTGCATATTCATGTATAACAATTATATGACCATGTACTGATAGTGCAATTGGACTTCATAATCATGAATCTGCTACGACTCGAATGAGAATAGGCAAGTAAATTATGTTCCATAATTTTATTGCATAGTAACATATTAGACAATATCAGCTATTGACGACAACAAATACCCTGCACATTTAATCATAGGAAACAAATAAAGTGGGTCCGGTAAGGGTCACAAGACACACGCCATCTCAGCACATCGGACGTGACATCATCGATTTCCTCCGGGCCTAAGAATAAGGAGGACTATGATGCGATATCTTATTTCTGTATTGATTCTATCTATAGTTGCGTTTGTTCAAGCTTGGGACATAGAAATAGTAGATCCCAATGGATCTTATCACCTTTATACATCCATTGCTTTGGATTCAAATGGATACCCACATATCTGCTATGATTCAGATGATTTTAAGTATACCCATTGGACTGGTTCCACATGGGAATCAGAGACCATTGATACAGCAAAT
>JAFGUP010000269.1 GCA_016938475.1 Sphaerochaetaceae bacterium | reverse complement strand
TCGACTGACAACTATGCGGCAGCAGGTGTTGCAGCAGAGAAGATGTTCGAAGTGATCAAGGCAGACATCGAAAGAGCTTCTGCTTCCAGCCCTGTGACTATCGTCGTTCTCAATCAGGATGCATCAGGTGAATCTCTCCTGAGCCGTGGTAAAGGCTTCAGAGACACCATGGTCGACCTTATTGCTAATAACACTTCACTGTCCAAGAGCGATATCAAGGTCACCGGTAATACAGCGTATATTGCTTCTGACAGTCCAACCAGCGGAAGAAAGGTCATCATCGATATGGTCGTTCCTGCCTCTGCAGCGATGACTGATGCAACCAATGCTTCCCAGGCTGTTCTGAACAAGGCTTCAAGTGACAATATCCTTGGTATCTTCTGTTCGAACGAAGCTACTGTCAAGGGCCTCCTTGCAGCAACCAACGATGGTGCAGCTTTCAAGAGCAACCCCGCCTATGATGAGATCGTTGTCATCGGATACGATGCCGGTGCTGCTCAGAAGAATGCAGTCCGCAACCAGTACTTCCTCGGTTCAATCACCCAGGATCCCTACATGATCGGTTACAAGGCTGTTGAACTGGCTTACAAAGCCTACAAAGGTGAAAGCGTCTCTGATGTTGACACCGGTGCAAAGTTCTACACCTACCAGAACATGGATGATGAAGACATCTCAGGTCTTCTTTACGATTGATTGTAGACTATGTATACTTTCGGGGTCCTGTACAGGGCCCCGAGTTGTATATGAAGGAATCAGAAAACCCTCATGAAACAGACACGACATCGCCCCGTTACCATCAAAGAGGTAGCCAGTAAGGCAAACGTCTCCATAGCTACCGTTTCCCGCGTCCTCAACGGCCACGCAGCGGTAACTGAAGAGACGAAGAACAACGTCCTCAGGGTGATGAACGAACTCAGTTATAATCGTAATGAGGTGGCACGCTCACTCAAGATGCGTTTTACCAATACGATCGGGATAATCGCACCGAAACTGAGCAACGTCTATTTCATGGAAGTCATTGAAACGATGGATGCGCTGTTAACCTCTCTGGGGTACACAATGATCATTTCGTGTTCCAATGACAGTGTAGAAGAGGAGCAGCGGCGGATTCAGGTGCTGCTTGACCGTAACGTTGATGCCCTTGTCGTTATCCCTGCAGGGTTTCAGGGACACCATTTCACCGACAAGGTGATATCACGCGTTCCCATTGTCATGGTCGACCGATATATTGAGGGCATCAAGGCTGATGTTGTTCTTGTAGACAACAGAAGCGGGGTAAGAGAGATGGTGAAGGCCCTCTACGAAGAAGGGTTTCGTAGAATCGGCTATGTGGGAGGAGACCTCGATATTCTCACTGCGAATGAGCGGTATGCGGGGTATCTGCAGACACTCAAGGAACTTGGACTCGACCGTGAAGTCGAGTTTACCTATATCGAAGGAAAGATGGCCATCAAGGATGGAAACATTGCGATGGAGCGCTTCCTGAGTCAGGAGGATCATCCGAAGGCCTATCTGGTTGCAAACGATCTTCTTCACCTCGGAGTGACATCCTACATGATCGAACATATAAGCGAAGCAAAAATGGGCGAGTATGTGATCGCCAGCTTCGACTATCTCAGTTATTCACCTCTTCTCTCTTTCTGCCATTATGCAATGCGGCAGCCGCAGGAAGTCATCGGCAGGGAGGTAGTGCGCCTTCTCATGAAGCGCCTCAAGTCGAAAGAAGTCTCTGCTTACGAGAAAGTCATCATCAAACCGGAGCTCAAGGTTCTCAAGCACCACCACTACAGATGAACCGCCCCGCGCCGGCAGGCCCTATCCTCTGAGGGTATTATTTTCTGTCCATAAAGATGTTCTTCCCTTTTATGGAGAGGGGAATCGCATTGATGATCCTGATATCGGGCCCCATGAGACCCAGATCAAGAACGGCCATCGCGACGGAGAACATCACCCGGTTGTCCACTCGCAGGTCAGCTGCCCGTGAAACGGCAGAACCTGTTGCGATTCCCAGATCTCCGGTATTGAACGCACAGGGGACATGGTCGTAGCGTTCCTTGTTCTCGCAGGTTCCCAGACCGCAGAGCCCGCAGCCTGTCAGACGCATCGGTTTAATTCGTGTTCCGATGAGGACAAGAGCATCACTCTCTTCCAGGTTGGCAGCATCACGGAGGAAGAAGGAGGCAGCCCGATTCTCCTCAACCATGCTCCTCATATGCCGGGCGATCTGCATCCTTCCTTCATAATCAACGCGTGCTATCGATAGATTGTCCTTCCCCTTCGCCTTGGGTGCGGTGCGTGCCGCTGTCATCATATCCTCTGCTGCACGGTCGGCAAGTTCTGTTCTCAGGTCTTCTTCTGTATGCATCATGGTTTTCATGCGATCGATTATACCATATCTATCGAGGTTCATACACCGACCTGGAAAAGAGAATTGCGCATATGAGAAGATGGGTCTACACTGAACGGGTACGGAGGTTCCCATGAAACGATACCATCCGATGAGACCTGTTATCGTCCTGCTGAGCATAGTGTGCATCCTGGTGCTCCTGTTTTATGCAGCACTGTTTTTCGCTCAGAAGTATCTTACCTCGTTCGTGAACGAAGAATTTGAGGAACTCTCTTTCACTTCGATGGACATATCACTGTTCAAGGGAGAAGTTCGTATTGAGGATCTCCAATTCGTGAATGAACAGGTCACCGTTTATGCTGGTGCTGCAACTCTTATGGTTAAGCCTGCAGAGATCTTCGATATGGTGATAGGGGCAAAGGAACTGTCAGCATTCACAGTACATGCTGAAGAGGTGACTGCGATACAGGAGGACCTGACCCTTCACCTCACCCTTCTCGATGTGGAAGTAACTGGCAGGTTTCTCCTCGAGAATTTTGAAAGCAGTGTGATCACTCACGTGGCAGTGCAGATCAAAGAAGGGTTGACCGTCACCGAGGAGAATCTGCTTAAGGTCCTGGTAGGAGAGCTGCGGGCTGAAGTGTTTGGAGAGTACCGGGACTTTGCGTCTCTGGACTCTGTTCAGGAATTGTTGGAAGCAACACAGGAGTTCTATCTGGATGCTCAAACGCCGGAGATTGTTCTTTCAGAAACAGTGCGTGAAGAACTGTCTGTCAAGGTCCCGCTCTCGTCCTGGCTGACAGATGAAGAGTCTTTTGTCGGAGAGAACCTCTCACTCTCTCTTAAATTCACAGACGATACAGTCGAAATTCAGGACGTTTCACTCTCCTTTTCGATACTGGAAGCTGAGGGAAGTGCTGTTCTCTCTCCTTCCCGGCCTATGCAGATGCGCATAGACCTGACGGTGTCGAGCTTGTCAGATGCGATACGAAAGGAATTGAACACTATTCTCATGATGTTCTTCCAGCATATTCCTGAAGGTGCTTTTCAGTTTACCCTCGATACCCGTGATCCTGTCAGTCCGCCTCTGATACGGTTTTCTCCTATGTAAGCTCCTCATCGAAGCAGACAGCCACCTTCCCGCATTTTCCTGAAGCCATGAGGGAGTAAGCCTTATCAGCATCATCAAGACTGAACCGGTGAGTGACCAGCTGATCAGGGTGGATACCCCACCTCACGAGCATTTCTACAAGATCTTCCATTCTCCATATGCTGGTGACCCATGAACCGTATATCGTTTTCTGGTCATGGATGATATCGGGGGAGGGATTGAATTCAACACTCCCGCCTTCGCCTACGAAGGCGATCTTACCCCACTGACGTGTCGCTCTGATAGCGATTGCCCTGCCGTCTTTGTGAGCGGAGCAGTCAACAGCCTTCTCAACTCCCTTTCCGTCTGTGAGTTCCCTTACCCTGTCCACAGCATGTTCATCAGGAGCGAAAACATGGTCAACAAGGTTAAGCTTACGGGCAAGGTCTATCCTGTCCTGATTCGGTTCAATGCCTATCAGGTTCTGTGCTCCCATCGCTTTGGCGAGCATAAGAGCAGCGAGTCCGACAGGACCGAGTCCGACAACAAGCACAGCGTCGTTCCCGCTGATTGTGATCTTTTCGAGCGCTTCATATACTGTTCCGAAACCGCATGCCACCTGAGCACCGTCGGTATAACTGAGTTCATCAGGGAGGAAAACGAGATCCTTCTCATCCGCGAGGATATAGGGTGCCATACCACCGTCTCTCTGCCAGCCGTATGCCGCACGGTGTTCGCTCGAGCAACTGATCATATATCCCATACGACAGTCATGACAGACTCCGCAACCGCTTATATGATATATGATTACCCGGTCTCCCTCTTTGAAGCGTTTACACCCGGGTCCGGTCTCGACTATCTGTCCGCACGGTTCATGCCCGGCAATCACACCTTGATACCCTTCCGGCCCTTTCCCGACATGTTCACGGTAAATGGCTCTGATATCGCTTCCACAGATCGTCGAACTCTTCGTCCTGACGAGGACCTGACCATATGATGGAGTCGGTACATCGAATTCTCTGAACTCAACGGTACTGTTTCCGGGGAGTACAGCCCCTTTCATCTTGTTTGCCATCTGAACCTCCATTGGTATCTGGTGCTTAATAGGATTGTGCGATGAATCCCTGTTCATCCCATAGATCGTGGTAGTCATCGGCCCCTTCCCAGAGGAAGACCTGTCCTTTGATCAGTCGACAATTTCTATCGATCTGATCTATTTCCTTCTTCTCTTCGGCTGTCAGTGGATCGTTCATGACGGCTTCAAGATTACTGAGGATATTCTTTTCTTTAGTGCTGAGCGGAATCGGGACATGCTGATTGGCCACCGCCCATTTAAGGCAGATTGCAGCAGGGTGCACGTTATGTGTCTCAGCGATCCGTCTGATCACCGGGTCATCCATATCGACAGTATCCAGGTCAGTCTTGTCCCGGTCCGGGCGGTTGGGAGAACCGAGGGGTGAGTAGCCGATGACGGCCATTTCATTGGCTTTGCAGAAATCGAACAGCTTCCGCTGCTGGAAGTGAGGATGAAGTTCCATCTCGTTCACAGAGGGTCTGATCCTTGCATCGCGGAGCAGGAGTTCCAGTTTCGCAATGCTCATGTTGCTGGTTCCAATGTGACGCGCATGTCCACTGTCAGAGAACTCTTCCAGTACCCTCCAGGTTTCCATGAACTGGTCGTGACGGTACGGGGTTGCATTCGGGGAGCGACTGTCTACTGATGCATGGGGAGGGTGGTGGTTCCTGAACGGCCAGTGAATCAGGTAGAGATCAAGGTAGTCCAGTCTCAGATCATTCAGCGTCTTCTGGAAGGATTTTCTTGCATGTTCTGGAGCGTGTGCATCGTTCCACAGCTTTCCCGTTATCCAAACGTCTTCCCGGCTTATCTCTCCAGAGGAGAACACTTCTTCGAATACCTTTCCTATCTCTGCTTCGTTCCCATAGACACTGGCACAGTCTATATGACGATACCCTGCACTGATCGCGAATCTTACTGATTGCGCTATCTGTTCAGGTGAGATATGGTCGCTTCCGAACGTGCCAAGTCCGATAGAGGGAATCTGTGCGCCGCTTGAAGGGACAGTTATGGTCGAAACATGTTTCATCGTATACTCCTCTACATGATATGATACCCGTTTTTCTCAGGAATGCAATTCGTAAAAAGCGATAATCATATCTTGTTTTGCGAAACATTGTCAGGTATCATATGACCAGATATGTACACGATCGGTATTGCACTGCAGTTTCAGGACACCTATGATCAGGAAATCGCGCGCGGTCTCATAGAATGGGCGAGACAGAAGCCGCAGTGGCGTCTGGTAGGGCCTATGGGAGGCATGAGAGACCTCAGCGGAGAGGCAGTGCATGACCTTGATGCTATTGTTGTCCGTATCGAACATGCTGCTGATATTCACAAGTATGAGAAACTGGGTATCCCGGTCATTGATGTGGCTGGAGCGTTTGTACATGATGAGTTCTATCGGGTTCAGAACGATGACTGTCACACCGGTCGTCTTGCCGGGAAGCTGATTCGCGACCTTGGGTCGTTTTCGTTTGCCTATGTGGGCGCACAGGGGACTCTCTGGTCCGAACAGCGGTTGAAAGGGTTTGAACAGGCACTTGGTATCTCTCTTTCACATAGCAGGGTTTTCACCCGTACACTCACCTTTTACAAAAATCAGAGTCACAGCGCAGCTCTTGATCGGTTTGTAGCTTCACTTCCCATCCCGACAGCCATCTTCTGCTGTAATGACATCACGGCTGTGAAAGTCACCGCTCATCTGCGCTCTCGTGCAATCGAGATTCCCCGTCAGATGAGTGTCGTCAGTGTGGATGATGATGCGCTCCTGTGTTCCTTATCACAACCTTCTCTCACTTCGATAGCACTGGATTGCCGTACGATAGGATTCAGGAGCGGTGAATTGATAGCTTCCGTGATAGATGGAACCGGGCCGTCCGAGCATACACTCTTCATTCCCGCAAGGGCGATCGTCGAGCGGGAAAGCACACAGCTCATGCTGATGCATGATCCGGTGGTTATGAAAGCGCTTGTGTACATCAGAGATTATGCCTGTCAGGGGATCAGTGTAGAGGATGTTGCTGCCTATATCGGCAGTTCCAGAAGGAATCTTGAGCTGAGGTGGAGACGAGTGAGAGACCGGACTATTCTAGAGGAGATCACCGCATTCAGGCTCCAGCGTGCGAAACGGCTGCTCAGGGAGACCACCAGCACCATCGAGTCTATCGCACACGAGTGCGGGTTCAATACCGCACAGCGCCTGTATTCCCTGTTTCACCGGTATGTGGGGTGTACCCCGGGCGAATGGAGGTTAGCAGGGCCATTGTAAGTTTTAGGCAGGAGAAACAGTATCCATTCATGGACATTTTACCTGCCAGGCGCTATAGTGGAACCAGAAACTCACCATATTACTCAAGGAGTCTTCAAGAGATGGATCATACTCTCAGTTATGTGCTAGTCACACCCTATACGATAGCAAAAAGCAGAACCGGCGGTGTTCTAGCGCGTCTTCTTTCCCGTTCCGATGTCGAGCTCGTCGGAGCACAGATGATCGCGCCCGATGAGAAATTCGTCTCAGACTATGCTGAAGTCATCAGAAAGTATGATGATGGTGATCAGCAGAAGACCAGCGAACTTCTTGCTTCGTATGTTGAAAAGAACCTCATTCCCTCCCAGGGTAGACGTCACCGCTCCCTTCTGTTGATTTTCAGGGGCGAGGATGCCTGCAGAAAACTGAGTGAGATCTGCGGCCCAATCATTCCTGAGAGGAAGAACCTGGACCTTCTCACTGGTGAGAACATCAGAGATACCTATGCCGATCTGATCACTTCACCGAAAGACCCCGAGGAGGTCACCTATTTCGAACCTGCTGTCCTGACCCCGCGTCTCCAGTCAACTGCTGATGCCCATCTGGCTCTGTTTGCAGCATGGCTTCCAAATGAAGAGAACCTCGTTCATAACATGAGCTATCCTCATCCTGACCTGGTCCAGCGTTCACTCGTTATTATCAAACCCGACAACTGGCGGTATGCCTCAAGCAAGCCGGGAACGATCATCGATATGTTCAGCAGAACAGGACTCAGGATCGTCGGTGTAAAAGTTCACCGTATGAGCGTGGCTGAAGCTCTTGATTTCTACGGGCAGGTCAAACAGATTCTCAAGGATAAACTCTCCCCCGTGTTTGCAAAGAAGGCGAAGGAGCATCTCGAGAACACCTTCGACATACACCTTTCCGACACTGTACTCAAAGTACTTACCGAATCGGTCGGGCTCGAATATGCGGTGGATCAGTTCGAACAGATTGTTGAGTTCATGAGTGGTGTAAAGCCCTCGCAGTGCCCCCTTGAAGAATTGAATCACCCCGGCAGTGTTAAGTGCATGATTCTCATCTACGAGGGAGAGAATGCCATTCAGAAAATCAGGGACGTTCTCGGTCCCACTGATCCCCTGAAAGCTCCCGGTGGAACGATACGTCGTGAGTTTGGAAGCAACGTCATGGTCAATACAGCTCATGCATCAGACTCTACCGAGTCCGCAGAGCGCGAGATGAAAGTCGTTCGCATCCATGACAATCGTTGCTCAGATATCATAAAATCCTATCTGCTGATGACCCGTTGATCGTACAGCAGTCATCCAAGGAGTGTTCGATATGATCACAAAAGAACGTTTCGGTACAACCAGAGATGGAAGGTCCGTAGAGCTCTACACGCTGCACAGTGGGCAGTACAGTGCAGCGGTCAGCAGTTACGGTGGTGCTCTGGTAGCTTTTAACGGGCCTGACAGGAATGGTACGATTGCCAATGTGCT
Organism: Sphaerochaetaceae bacterium; assembly: GCA_016938475.1. GTDB lineage: Bacteria > Spirochaetota > Spirochaetia > Sphaerochaetales > Sphaerochaetaceae > SABI01. Next base: position 17,613 of record JAFGUP010000269.1, on the reverse strand, counting down.
TCTTTCCTACGGGGAACTCGAGGAGTATGAGAATGCCAATACCTATTTCGGTTTCACGATTGGCCGGTTCGCCAACCGGATTGCCGGTGGCCGATTCACTCTGGATGGAAAGACCTACCACCTAGAACAGAACGATGGGGGAAAGCATACCCTCCACAGTGGTTCAAGCGGTTTTAACTCACATCTTTTTGCAGCTACTATTGATGAAAGTAGTCTTGTACTTACATTGAACAGTCCTGATGGTGAGGGAGGTTTCCCCGGAAACGTTGCCTCACGTATCATATTCTCCCTCTCATCAGAGGGCGCTCTGAGGATTGATTACCTTGCTACCAGCGACCGCAGGACCCCTTTGAACCTCACAAACCATGCGTATTTCAATCTTGCAGGGTCAGGATCCATTCTCAGCCACCGCCTCCAGCTTTCCTGTGACCGGTATCTCGAGGTCGATGAGGAACTCATCCCAACGGGTACTGTACTGAAGTGCGAAGGGACCGCCTTCGACTTCACGAACCCGAAACCGATCGGAGAAGATCTTGAAGCGGCGGGGGGATATGACCACTGTATGATACGTAGCGGGCAGGCAGATCTTACAAAGCCTGTTGCCATTGTGGACGACCCCGTGAGCGGACGAAGACTGGAAACCTTCACGACTCTCGAGGCTCTTCAGTTCTACAGCGGTAATTTCCTTGACGGTACCGATCACTCTCCTCAGGGATTACCGTACACGAAGCATTCAGGATTCTGTCTGGAGACTCAACACTATCCGGACAGTGTACATCATCCAGAATTTCCTTCACCCTGGTATGATGAAGAGCATCCGTTTTCACATACAACTATCTACCGGCTCTCTGTGTGAGTAGATAGACAGGGAGGAAACGCCTGAAACGAGAGGGAAACTTGTCATGAAAAACCTGTAACGAATTATGTCCTGCGTGGTTTCATCTAGTATAAAACGACAGGAGATACCAATGGCAAGAATCTACACACTATTTCATTCTATACTGCTTGCATCCGAGCCTTCAACATACAGGTTTGGGAATTTTCTGGTGTCGAATCTTCCGCTTCTTGCCCTGCTCCTGCTCGTTCATAACCGGATTGCACAGCGTGTGATCCGTTGACATATACCAGAGTGACAGACTCTGAACGACCCATAGCCGAGACAGAAGGTTATGGGTCTTTTTCCTGCAGGGGGTCTTACATCTACACTCGGGGCGTTGCCTGAAGATCTGCTACGTATCAGGGAATGTCTTAGCAATCCCCTCTTTCATACGCTCCTCTATCCTTTCCAGCTTTTTCAGAGTCTCGTTCATTCCGGATTACTGTACAGTCCCCCCGAAAAGCATTCCAGACCGGAGGCTTCTAACAGCCCGATTTATTGACCTTTCATCTGTATAGGGGTATCCTGACATCAATATTCCGCAAATAGAAATGGAGATGAGCATGGAAAGCAGAACCTTAGCGAATGCAGTGAGAATACTGAGTATGGATGGTGTTCAGAAAGCGAACAGCGGACACCCCGGAGCCCCGATGGGTATGGCAGATATCGCAGAGGTGGTGTGGCGACGGGTTATGCGTCACAACCCGAGCAACCCTTCCTGGGCGAACAGAGATCGATTCGTTCTTTCGAACGGGCATGGGTCGATGCTTATCTACTCTCTCCTTCATCTGAGCGGGTATGATCTTTCTCTGGAAGACCTGAAGCATTTCAGACAGCTACACTCGAAGACTGCCGGCCACCCCGAATACGGCATCACCCCTGGAGTTGAAACTACCACGGGTCCTCTCGGTCAGGGACTGGCGAATGCAGTGGGTATGGCCACCGCCGAGAAGATTCTTGCCGCTCAGTTCAATAAAGAGGGGCATGAGATCATCGATCACTATACCTATACCTTCCTTGGTGACGGGTGCATGATGGAGGGGATCAGCCACGAGGCAGCCTCCCTTGCCGGGACCTGGGGACTGGGAAAGCTTGTAGCGTTGTACGATCAGAATGGTATCAGTATTGATGGCGAGGTCGAAGGCTGGTTTACCGATGACACGGCAGGGCGTTTTGAAGCCTACAACTGGCACGTGATCCGTGATGTTGACGGTCATGATGCGGACGCAGTCCTCAAGGCTGTGGAAGAGGCGAAACAGGTCACAGACAGACCTTCACTGATCTGTTGTAAAACAACCATTGGGTTCGGGTCTCCCAACAAACAGGGCAAAGAGGATTGCCATGGGGCCCCTCTAGGTTCTGATGAGATAGCCCTCGCACGCACCGCTCTCGGATGGGAGTATGATGAGCCGTTCTTCGTACCGGAGGAGATCTACCGGGAATGGGACTGCAGAGTCAGGGGGAACGAAGCTGAAAGTGCGTGGAAGGCATCACTCGATTCTTATAAGAAGGCCTTCCCAAGTGAGGGTGCGGAACTGGAGAGACGGTTGAGCAATGAGCTGTCAGACGGTTGGGAGAAAGCACTTGATGAGACGATCGCAGCCTGGCAGAAAGATGGTGTGAACGTCGCATCCCGAAAGGCTTCCCAGATGGTTCTTGATGTCGTCACCCCGTATCTAGGCGAATTCCTGGGAGGATCTGCTGATCTTGCACCGAGCAATCTCACTTTCAGTGCAGCTTCCACCTCGATCACGCCCCAGGACTTCAGCGGGAACTACATGCACTACGGAGTCAGAGAGTTCGCAATGGGGGCGATCATGAACGGCCTAGCCCTTCACGGAGGCTTCCTGCCGTACGGCGGCACCTTCCTGATCTTCATGGAGTACGCGAAGAATGCGATCCGCATGGCATCTCTCATGGGCCTCCACGTTGTGTATGTCTTTACCCACGACTCGATCGGTCTCGGGGAGGATGGTCCTACGCATCAGCCGGTTGAGCAGCCTACCATGCTGAGAATTACTCCGAACATGACCAGCTGGAGACCTTGTGATGCTGTTGAGACGGCCCTCGCGTGGAAAGAGTCCATCAAGAGAACAGATGGGCCGAGTGCCCTCGTTTTAAGCCGTCAGGGACTTCCCATGCAGCCCCGGAGCGCCGCTCAGATAGCCGATATCGCCAAGGGTGGCTACATTCTCAGTGATAGTGAAGGGACGCCCGACATCATCCTTATCGCAACCGGAAGTGAGGTTTCGCTCGCTCAGGGTGCGGCAGAGAAGCTCAGAGCCGAGAAGAAGGCTGTTCGTGTGGTTTCGATGCCTTCCGCTGAAGTGTTCGATAAACAGAGTGGTGAGTACAGGGAGTCAGTGCTTCCTTCCTCGGTGACCAGGAGAGTTGCAGTGGAAGCGGCACATGTCGATTTCTGGTATAAGTATGTCGGACTCAATGGAAAAGTCATTGGAATGAAGACCTTCGGTGAATCTGCTCCGGCAGGTGATCTGTATGCCTACTTCCATATCACAGAAGAAGCCGTGATCGAGGCCGCTGCCTCTCTCTTCTAGGTGATACCGTATGATCAGGCTGACCGGGAAGTTCCCGGTTAGCTGTATGAAAGGCAAGGGTGATGCGATGCGAATAGCTCTCAGCTGCCTGGCAACAGAATATGGCGTGTGTGAGAAAAATCTATCCTCTGCCCGCAGTGCGATACAGATGGCAGCAGAGCATGGATGCGACCTGATCGTGTTTCCCGAAATGGCCTTTACCGGGTACGGTCCCGAATCTATTCGCTGTGCGCAGAGTGTCGATGTGGACACAGCAATATCAAGAGCAGGAAGGGAGTATTCCCAGGCAGTTCTCTACGGCCATGTCCGGCCAGAGGGTGGACACTGGTACAACTGCGCTATTCTCACCGACCGCAGTGGTACTGAGACGACAGTCTATCGGAAAATTCATCCGTTCCGGTATGCTGATGAACACACCTATATCGATATGGGTTCAGAACCGTGTCTCGCATCTCTATCGGGAACACAGATAGGACTATCAATCTGTTACGATGTTAGATTCAGTGAGCTCTACCGCTTCCTCTCCCTCTCAGCTCCTGTTGTGATCAATATCGCAGCATGGCCGGAGGCGAGGGATCAGCATTTCCAGACTCTTCTGAGATCGCGTGCCATCGAATTCCAGATATACTCCATTGCCGTGAATCAGAGCGGTTTTGCGGTTGATGGCACCAGGTATGGAGGTGTACCGTATGTGTATGATCCTTGGGGAGAACCGATAGTCCCTGAGAAGATAGGAACGGACCTCTATAGTGTCAGTATTTCGCCCGATACGTCCTATCGGGTACGAGAGGCTTTCCCTGTTTCAGCCGATGTGCGCATGTACCTCTACACATCCTGGTACGGAAGTCACACTTCGGGGGAAGAGGGTGCGGAAGCATAGGTATTTTTTCGTGCCTGGTACACGGAGTTAATGGAAATCGCCGCCAGGACGATAAATCCTCCTATCATCATATCAGCTGAGGGCGCTTCACGAAGGAACAGCCAGACATACAGAACTCCGAGAACAGTCTCACTGGAATTTATCAGTGCCGCTTCTGGGGCGTGTATGTACTTCACTCCAGTTGAGATCATCATCTGTGCGAAGGGGATGACGACAAGTCCCAGTACCATCAGCGGCAGGATAGATTCCAGGGAAGTGCCCACCTTTCCGCCCGAGCCTGCCAGGGCAATCAGTGCCCCGCTTATTCCTCCTATGATGATGATCGGCATCCTGCTGATGCTTTCATGACGCCTGAGGAAGGCAAGATTGCTTCCAAGAAATGCCGGAGTGAAGAGAGCGAAGAACAGACCGAGGGTGTTGAGATCCTTGAACCCCTTGTGATAAATGAACCAGATTCCCCCGATGGCGACAAGTGCAGCTATGATGGTACTGAAATGAACTTTCTCCCGGTAGAACACGAAAGAGAACGCCGCTGCGAACAGCGGAGCCAGAGAGATCATCACGAGGGTATTGGCTACTCCTGCCATCTGGATACCGAGGGTGAAACCCGCTCCACTGAGGCCCCACATCAGGCCACTGATGACCATTGCTCTTCCACCCTGACGGATCAGAGACATGCTTTTTTTGCCTCTGATAGTGAAGAACAGGATGCTCATGGATATCATGGTGAACAGGGACCGGTAGAACACTGCTGTGAACCCTGCAGTACCCGAAAGGCGGATGAGCAGGGCATCGAAACTGAGAACGGCTACCCCGGTGGAAGCTATGAGTAAGCCTTTCATATAACGCTGTCTTTCATTCATGAAGGTACGGTACCGGATTTTATATGTCTGTGCCTAGTAGTTTCAGCTGTATCGATGCAACCGGAGTGTGAACAGGTCCCCTCCGAGTGAGTTCAGAGTGAAACAATGTCAGCTCTCGAGCGTGGGTAGGATCCGGTAGAAGCGGCAGATCCTGATGGAACTGCTTCACCCCGCGGGCGATAGTTATGTGATACTTCACAGCCTTGCGCTCATATATGATCCCGATTGCATCAAGTATGTCTCTCAGGGTGTCAACTATCAGATCCATTTCCGGATTGGGTTGTACCGCGAGGTAGTACAGGCGACCATTTCTTGTGCTCATCGAAGAGAGGGAGGAGCACAAGACAGCAGGGGAGGGAAGCTCAACGGCACTGAACCGGGACATAAGCTCCTCCTTCTGTCTGGTTGAGAGGTCCGGGATGAAAGCGATGGTCATATGCAGCTGATGGATTGCAGGAAGGCGTGCAGATATGCTCGATTCCCTGATCTCCTTCTGCAGCACGGTTATCTGCTGTTTCATGAGTTCAGGTAGCATGAGTGCTATGAAGGCTCTCACCGGGTATTTCCTACGGCTAGAGGGTAAGGATCGTATACCCTTTTTCCAAGTATCGGGAGAAGGATGGGTGACCGCTCATATCGCCGATAACTTCGATGGCACTGTTTTCGTTGTATTCGAGCACTCCGAGTTTTGCGCTGCATGCCCTGCACACACCATCGAACAGACCAAGGTCACGCACCTTCCTGAACAGGGGATTATTCCCTTCTTCCATGCTCCTGACCAGGGTGACAGCTTCGCCTTCAAGTACGATCTTGACTTCATAGCCCTTCTCATGCACATCAAGTGCATTGAGAAGGACATGGATAAAACAGGTTGGGTTGCCGTTGAAGGCAAAGATGACGTATGAATCCATATCTATTCCTTTTCGTGATGAGTTACAGGTTCTCATGACTGAGCGAGACCGTGGCCTTTGCAGCTTCGTGGGCTCTAAGCATGAAGTGGGAATTCAATCTTGGTAATCAGTTCCTCCGGTTCCACCTCTACACGGCTGTTCAGGTAGAACTCATAACTGATATCTTTCGCTTTGAGATTGTGCCGCTTCATCCAATGCACCGTGTGCGTATAGGCATCTCCCATCGCCTTGTAGACTCCCTTGTACAGACAGCTCACCCGCTTGCCGGCTGGCACTTCACCACTCTGGATCTCACCATACCCCGGATATGATTCATGGGTCAGACACCCCACCCGGATCGTGAGATGGTTCATATCCGAATTCAGGTAGGCAACGAAGGCAGGCTCCTCTTTCTGAATACCTATACTTTCCAGATACTCATAGATCTCCACGAGTGAAGATCCCACTTCCTCCACGATGTGCTCAGCATCTACAGTCCTCTCGATATAAAGAGCAGGAATCGAATCTCGGTCGGTCACTTCTATGATATATTCCATATGCACGTCCTCCCACTTCAATTCTACCACGCCTCAAGAACGAGTCAATAACAGGAGCTCTCTTATTCCTCACTGTCTATGGCAAGATAACTCTGAATGATCTGAGCACAGTCGTTGGCATCAGCATGAACTACTTCCATTTCACGTTCCGCGTTCTTCCTGTTTGCCGATGCATGGGCGGTGTTCGCCATGATGCTGCTGCCGAATTCTCTGCGTACCGTTCCACCGGGGGCTTTCGTCGGGTCTGTAGGCCCGAGTACATCTCTGATCTTCCGCACAGCATCCTCACCCTCGTAGATCATGAGCATGCATTTGACACTGCCGGGCTGATCAAGCTCATCCACTGCACATTCGCTCGGTTTTTTACCGGCCATGAACTCGATGATCTGATCGAATTCGGCATGAGCGTAGGCGTTGCCGAAACTCTCTATAAGAGCTTCTTCAGATTTACGGCTTAGCTGGATACCGAAGGCTTCCATCAGGGATTCTCTGGCTTTCTTACCCATGGGTACGGCAAGGCGTTCTTCGAGGGACTGTTTGACCGGTGCGTAGAAGGACATGGCTTCAGCTACACTCATACTGTGTACCTTCATCCCTATGATCCTCATGCCTGTCCTGCTGAATATATCGATGATGGCTCCTGGTCTGCTTGATGCAAACTGCCAGTTATCGGGTTTGAGGATCACGAGAGTTTTTTCAACCTTCTCAGGGTTCTCGTAAGTGATGTTCTGAACGAGGTTCGGTTTATCCACGAGCCACCTGGCAAGAAGGCGAAGGGTCATCAGCGCCTTCGTCTTGCTGCGCGGGGTAAGGACCGCAGGTTCGAAGTAGGTGACCTTCCCGCTCTCAGGATCAACGATCAGGTCAGCATACGTGTCACGGATAGTTTCGCCGGTGAGGGACTCTATTCCGCGGTTCTCTGCATACAGAGCACCACAGATATCACTGAGTTTTCGAATCGCATTCTTTCCTTTGAACAGGAGAAGCAGTGTCCTGTGAGCTCTATCCACTCCCGGAGCGATGTTATTGTTGACATACTCACTGAGCAGGGTGCGGGCCGATGTGTTGGAAGCATCATTCTTCTCAGAAAGGATGTCGGCATATGCGTCGGCGAACTCCTTGTCAGCTGCAATGAGTTGGGCCCCTACGAGTTCCAGATCCACACGAGTGAGAAGTCTACTCAGCACTCCGCCTATTCTTCCCTTTGCTACGGTATAGGGACTTACAATCACATACGACAGTTCATAATCCATTAAGATTCTCTCCTCAGGGGGTTCATTGTCTGTATTGTAATTGAACGAGCGTCGTTTGTCCACGTGATGATGACGGTTGTGAAAACAGGAACTGATGCGATTATCAGATTCTCAGAGGAACCCCATACGATCAGTACCAACAGAGTGAGCTGCAGGTTCATGAAACATGACCCGGAAGGGAATATTTCTGACTGAGACATGAAGAAATGTAGAGTGGCAACAGAATTTTCTCTCCTGCATTCGGGTTTTCAACTGCTGTCGTACCGGTGTGAGAATAGTCCTCCTTAGCCCTCGAAAGAAGGTGTGTCTCATACTGAACCGTTCAATCTCCCTTTTTCTGAAGAATCAGAAAAGGAACAGGAGGACCGTTCCCATGACAGCGAGAATCGTGCCTCCGATCGCACCTGGTGCAATGTGTTGTTTGAGCACGAATCGTTCAATCGGTATCAGGATGACCGGAGCCATCTGAGTGAGGGTTATGACCACTCCCACTGGAGCGAGTGTGAGTGCCTTCAGATTGACGATCATGCCGAAGACCGGCCCGACGAGGGCGGCAGAGAAGATCAGCATGACCAGTGTCCATCGCTGTGGTCTGAGAACGTGCATGATATCTTTCTTGAATGAACCGCGCACTGTCCTGTAGATGACGATCGTCAGGAAACCGGCAGCCAGCCTGATGAGGTTCGAACCGATAGGGTCGAGTCCTTCACTCATCCCGCTTTTTGCGAGCACCATGGCAGTTGCCTGCGTCAGAGCTCCGAAAAACGCGGAGAGGACACCGGTTATATGGTGCGCATCCCTGTCTTTGTCTTTTTTTTTCCCTTCTGCGAGGATGACCCACACGACACCCGTTATCGTGACGGACATTCCCGTCATCTGCAGAAGGGTAAGAACTTCCCCCTCGAAGATCCATGCAAACAATGCGGAGAAGAGGGGATTGAAGGTCATGATGACCATGGTGAAGCGTGCTCCCAGGGATACAAGAGCGCTGAAGATGAACAGGTCTGCGGCAGTAAATCCAAGAGCTCCCGAAAGACCGAGAAAAGAGAGTTCCCGTACACTCAGACCCTGGGGGAACCAGGTGCCGGTGAACGCAAGGTGTGCCAACAGGATGAGCGGAAAGGCGAACCATAGTCTGACGTGCGCGGTTGATGCCGATGAAATCCTGGCTCCGACATGTGAATAGATCAGAGAGTTCTGAGCCCAGCAGAGGGCCGTGATCAATGCTAGCAGCTGCCCGAATATCAAATCCATAGAAAACCATCATGCATGATTATGCGACTCTGGTATAGGCTTGCAGGCTTCTTCTCCCCGTTATCTGACACCATTGCTGAGGGATCCTATTCCTTCGATGGTGACAGTTACCACATCTCCGGCTTTCAGCGGTCCTACACCCGAAGAAGTGCCGGTAAGGATGAGATCTCCCGGAATCAGCGTCATCACCTGAGAGAGGAAGGATACAAGGTACGATGGTGTGAAGATCAGATTGCGTGTGTTTGATGATTGTTTCACGATCCCGTTCACTGTAACTGTTATGTCCAGATTATCGGGGTCCACTTCATCTGTGATCACCGGGCCGAAGGGACAGAAGGTGTCGTACCCTTTTGCAATTGTCCACTGACCATCGGGAGCCTGCTTGTCACGGGCAGTGACATCATTGGCGCAGGTGAATCCCTGGATATAGTCACATGCATCCTGCTCACTGACCTTTGAGGCTTCTGCTCCTATCACTATCGCGAGTTCGCCTTCATAGTCGACCCGGCTGGAGTCATGAGGGAGTTCTATCATTCCCTGAGGATGTAGGACGGCACTGGGAGGCTTCGTGAATATCACAGGACTTGTGGGCATATCATGTCCCATCTCTTCGATATGGTCACGGTAATTAAGTCCGACGCAGAGAATTTTTGAGGGGAGCGTCGGTGCAAGAATATCAGCATGTTCTAAAGGAACGGTCTCTCCCGTTTCCTCGAAGTCCTTCCACGGCTCGGATGATATCTGATGGATCGTGGCATCGTTGAGGATGCCGTAATGGTCCCCCCGTTCTGTGCGGTACCGTACATATCTCATGGATGAGTCTCCTCTTTTCGTGTTAGTATATCACTTGGGGGGTGCCATGGAAAAGAGGAATCAGAACGGATTGAAACGAAGATACCTGGTCTTCTCCCTGACGATTGCCGCACTGGCATACCTTGCGATGTCTTTTCTTATGCCGATTGATAAGCGTTCTCTTGTCGACCTGCTTATCCCTTCCACGACACATACGTATGAGCAGACGATCGAATACTACCGAACGGAACCCTCTACTACCGTGTATCTTCAGTTCATCATGGATACTCTCTTTGTGTTCAGTTTCTACCCTGCAATGGCCCTGCTGACACGGTTGCCTATCAAGCGCATACTGTTCACGGTTGCCGGAGCTGGTGATATGGTGGAAAATGCTGTTGCCTTGTCCAGATATCTGACCGGTTCTTTTGTTCCTTTCTCTCCACTGTGGACGAATCTGAAATGGCTCGCTCTTTGTATGCTCGTCATCCTCTATCTCAGAGGTGGGGTAGTGACCCTTTTGAACTTGAGCAAACACGAAGAATAGACTAGGATACGCTCATGCACACAGTCATCATATTCGATCTGGACGGAACACTGCTCAACACATCCCCCGGTATTTTTGCCACGGCTAACTATACGATGAAGAAACTCGGGTTTGACGCACTGCCGGAAAGTCAGCTGCGAAAGTTCGTTGGGCCTCCGCTCGCTGCATGTTTTCGTGTCGCCTGCGGACTCGAAGAACATCTTATCGAGCAGGCCTGCAGTATCTATCGTGAAGAGTATGCCACAGGTGCGATGTATCAGGCATCTGCCTATGAGGGGATCGTCGAGGTGCTCGAAGCTCTCAAAGCACGCGGTATAATACTGCTTGTCGCGACACTGAAGCATGAAGACATGGCCCGAAAGATTCTTGAAAGAAAGGGGCTCATACAGTACTTCACCAGCGTGCACGGCTCTGATTCGCACGGTGAATTGACGAAGAAGGATATCATTCTCAATGCACTGAAGGCGATTGATAAGGATCCTGGTCCCGATGTCCTCATGGTCGGTGACACCCCGCATGATATGGACGGAGCACGTGATGCCGGTGTGAGCTTCCTTGCCGTCGACTGGGGCTTCGGCTACCATAAGGGAGAGCAGATCCCGCCGGGGGATGCTGTGCTCGGCACTATAGACGAGCCGACTCAGATCCTCTCCTATGTATAAGAAAAAAAGGGTGGAGGAAATACTCCATCACCCTTTGTATGCCTACGACCTTTTTCTCACCAGACGCAGTATCCTCCGTCAACGACGATATCAGCTCCTGTAGTGAAATCCGAGGCTTCGCTGGCCAGATAGACCAGAGCTCCCTGAAGATCCTCTGTGAGTGCCATACGTCCCATTGGAGTCATAGAGAGCCATAATGGTTCCATAGCCTTTCCTTCGGGAGTCTCAAGCAGCTTGTCAACAAGATCGGTCTTTGTATACCCCGGAGAAATCGAGTTCACTCGAATCCCCAGAGGAGCCCATTCAGCAGCGAGTGATCGGGTGAGGTGCAGCACTCCCGCCTTTGATGCATTGTATGCAACCTGTTTCTGTGGCGTGTTGGAGATATGGCCGCTCATACTGGCAGTATTGATAATCTTTCCGTAACCCGGTTTCTTCATGGCCCGTGCCTCGATGCGCGAGCAGAGGAATACCGCATCGAGATTGAGCGAAAGGGTCTTTCTCCACATACCGAACTCCATTTCAAGTGCATCGCTCCAGATTCCCATTCCGGCGTTGTTGACACCGATCGTGAGAGAACCGAAGGTCTCTATCACTTGATTCACCATCCTTTCTACATCCTGTTCATCGGTTACATCACAACGAATCGCAATCGCTGTGATGCCTTTTGCTTCCAATTCCGCCACAGTACCTTCAGCGGCTTCGAGATTGATATCCACGACAGCAACTGAAGCACCTGCCTCACCGAGGGCATGACAGTACGCTTTTCCTATTCCGCTTCCTCCACCTGTGACCAGCGAACTTTTTCCCTCAAGGGAAAACCTTTCAAGAACCGGTTTATCCATAATCTTCCTCCTAGATTCCACCAGAAATCTGAATATTGATTCCTGTGCTGTATGATGAGTCATCACTCATCAGATAGGCCACCGTTCCGGGTATCTCTTCGATAGTGCCATAGCGTCTCATGGGGACTTCCCCGATCATCTGCTGGGCGACGATATCACGGTCAGCCGCGTAGTACTGACTGCCTGCCTGAGCCTGAAGATCGACCTGACGGTCCCACATGAATCCCGGTCCCATAAAACCGGGAGCAATGGAATTGACTCTGATGTTATAGGGTGCAAGGTCTTTAGCAGCGGTCTTTGTCATGCCGACTATCGCCCATTTCGAGGCTCCGTAGGCTGCCATGTTCACAGGTCCTGCTACCCCTGCCATACTCGCTGTGTTGACGATCACGCCACCGCCCTGGGCGACCATGACAGCGCTCACTGCTCTCAGGACGTGAAATGCACCGACCAGGTTTATCTCGATCACTGAGTGGAAATCTTCCACCGGGTAGATATGAATCGGAGCGAAGGCCCCCTGTATACCTGCATTGTTGAACAGCATATCAACATGGCCGAAATCTTTTAGTACCGAATCTACAGTTGCCTCCACCTCAGGATACCGGGAAACATCACAGACATACGAGTTCACCTTCGTAATCTTCTCGAGCTGTTCTTGAGATCTCTCGAGCCCCTTCACATCGATCAGTGCTATCGCGGCTCCCTCTTCTGCCAGCCGTTTTGCGGTTGCAAGGCCGATCTCACCACCACCACCGGTGACGATGCATAGCTTTCCATTAAATCTCTGGTCCATAGACTCCTCACTTCGTACAGTCGATCATCACCTTCAAGGTGCCTTCGACCGAGTTCTCTATCAAGTTGACACCCTTCTCGAAATCTTCGAGGGGGAGACGGTGACTGATCAGATCCTCCACCACGATACGACGGTTTGCAAGGAGAGAGACTGCTTCGAGCGAGTTTCGCACACTGGTGAAGGTCCCCATGATAGTGAGTCCTTTCTCGAAGATCTCAAACGGGCTGAGGGTGACAGTTGCATCCTTGTGAGGAACGGCAAACCACAGGAGTGTGCCTCCCTTGCGTACGATTGATAGGGATGCTTCGAGAAGGAATGGGACACCGGTGGCATCGATAACCATGTCATATGAACCGTATTCGAGGTCTTTGATGTCTTTGACAGTCTTTGCCGCACCGCTTTCCTGTGCAAGAGCGAGGCGGGATTCGTTCTTGTCCAGTTGCGTCACCTCTCCGGCTCCTTTGGCCAGCACTGTCTTCAGAAGGAGGATCCCGATGGGACCGGCTCCCATGATGAGGACCTTGTCTCCGCTGTGAAGGTTGGCTTTCTTCACCCCGTGAAGGACACAGGAGAGGGGTTCCATGAAGGCTCCCGATTCGAGTGAAACTCCCTCGAGTGCGAAGACGGCCTTCTCAGGTACACAGACATACTCGGCAAATCCACCGGGCATCGTGACCCCGACTCCTTCCCAGTTCTCACAGAAGTTCTGTCTGTTGTTAAAACAGCTCGTACAGTTGTTGCAGCTGATATTCGGTTCCACCGCGACCTTATCACCAACTTTGAACCGGTTGACTCCTGCGCCCACCTTGTCTATCGCTCCCGAGAACTCATGACCGGGAACGATCGGGTAACTGCCCAGATAGTCTCCCCGGAAGATATGGACGTCTGTTCCACAGATGCCACACATCGCAACACGGATTCTCACCTCACCTTCACCAGGTTCCGGTATCGGCAGGTCGACAACATGAGCGGTATCCTTCTTTTCTATGACTAATGCTTTCATGTGCTTTCTCCTTACGTATGTATCTTTGACAGATCTCTGTACAGCGGGCGCAGTACTTCATACAGGCGGCCATATAGAGAATAATAGTGCATGTAGGTCTCATGTGAGTCTGCATCGGGTGATACGATCGATCCGGATCTTGATGTAGCGCTCACTGCTGTACCGATCGTGGGGTAAGCCCCGGCGGCTACCATGCCTGCCAGGGCAGCTCCGTAGCTGGTGGCGTGAAGGGGGAAGGGATGTCTGTTCACCTCGGTGCCGAACACGTCTGCTATCATTTGAGTCCAGAAGTCCGACTGAGAACCTCCGCCGATCAGCGTGATATTCGCGGGGTGCATGGAGAGGTTGAGATAGACTTCGTAGATCGAAAACAGTGCGAAGACTACCGCTTCGTACCAGGATCGCGCCATCTGGCGTGCCGTGGTGGCTGATGAAAGGCCGATCACACTTCCTCTCGCATAGGCGTCCCAGTGGGGAGTCCTCTCTCCCTGAAGAAATGGGAGGGTTATAAGTCCGTTCCCAATGGGCAAAGCCGAGAGGGTCTGCTCAAAAACACGAAGGTCGGTATCTGATTGGCACGTGAGGATATCACGTGACCAGTCGGTTGCCGTTCCCGCTGCCTGCGTGGTTCCGCATACGTTCACCTGATTCCCGTCAAGGTCGTAGAAGTGCTGCATCCGCATCATGTCGTCATGTACTGAGCTATCGCGAAGCATCGACATCCACGAACTCGATCCAAGCGAGATATAGGTCTCATCCTCGCTGTTGACCATCGCTCCGCGTGTTGCACATGCAGCATCTCCACCACCCATTGCTACCGGTGTCCCTTCCTGCAGACCCAGGATACGGGCAGCTTCCCCGGTGATATACCCATCAACATGGAAAGAGGGGTGAATTTCAGGAAAGATATCCACTGAAAGGCCGACAGCTTCAATCAGTTCCTGATTCCACCCCCTTCTTTCCATGCTGAAAGCCCCGGTGAGCGAGGCATCGGAGAAGTCAGTTGTTCCCACCACTCCGGTGAGCCTGCTTCTGATAAAGTCCTTCGAGTTGATGACGAACCGACAGTCACTGAATGCCTGTTTCTCCATATCGCGGATCCACAGGAGTTTCGGAAGCGAGAGGAACTCATCCATTCTGTTTCCACTTGCCCGATAGATTTCCTTCTGAGGGACTCGTGATATGATGTGTTGAACCTGAAGAGCACTCCTTGTGTCGCTGTGTATCAGCTGAGGATGGACAGGCTCTCCCTGTCGGTCGACGCACAGTGTCCCGTTCATGTGACCCGTAAGGGATACAGCTTCAATCGTAAGACTTTTCCACCTTGTGTCGTTCTGCAGTTCCTTCGTACCTGCGATGACGGCCAGCCAGTACTCATTCGGATCCTGTTCAGCCCAGCCTGGATGCTGATACCTGCTCGGGTAGGGGACGCTCACTGAGAACAGAAGGTCCCCGCTGAAATCGAAGAGTGCCGACTTGACGCTGGTCGTACCGATGTCATAGACGAGGACCGCTGAGATCATCCTTTTACAGCTCCCATAGTGAGGCCTTTGACCAGTGCCTTCTGGGTCATCCAGCCGAGGATGATGGCAGGAAGAACAGCAATAGTACTGGATGCTGACAGCTGTGCTACGAACATTCCCTGCTGTTCACGGAAACGGGACATGTAGACAGGAAGTGTCGCAGTGGGGTTCCCTGTCAGGTTGAAGCCGAGAAAGAACTCGTTCCAGATAAATACCGCGACCAATAGGGCGGCCGAGATGATACCGGTCCGTGCCAGTGGGATCGCGATGAGTCGCATCTGCTGGAACTTGCTTGTTCCATCAAGGTCTGCAGCCTCGAAGATCTCCAGGGGGAGGTCGGAAAAGAACGAGTGAACCATCCAGACGACTATCGGAGTGTGGAAGCCGACATATGCTGCCATCAGTCCCCAGGGGGAGTTGATCAGGCGAAGCTGCTGGAACCAGGTGAAAAGAGGTATCAGCACTGCGACCGGAGGCAGAAGGATCGTGGTGATGAACCACAGATAGTACTTGTTGCCTGAATCTCTGTGCTTGAGTCTGCCGAACACCAGTGTGAATGCTGCAGGAATACCCAGCAGAAGCGATATGGTCGTTGCCCCCACCACCTGAATGAGGGAGTTCCTGAGATATCCCCACATCGTCGAATTGCTCAGTACCTTCGCGTATGTCTCAAGGGTAGGAGTGAAGAAAATGGATGGGCTTACTGCCTGTGCCTCAGTCTTGAAGCCGCTGAGGAACATATAGAGAATCGGGAAGAAATAGAGAGTCGCAATGAGATATACAGCCAGGGTCAGCAGAATTTTCCGTATCAGTTTGTTCCTGTGTATCTTTTTCTGAACGTCTTGTATTGATCTGTTTTCCATAGTATTCACCCCTCAGCTGTATTTTTCGTTCCGCTTCACGATCGAGCGGTACAGGAGATTCACCAGGACAAGGGTGAGGACGACTGTCATCACGGCCAGAGCACTTGCTCGTCCTACGTTGTTTGCCAGAAAGACTTGAGTGTACACGGCGTAGGGCAGTGTGTAGCTCCTCGTTCCCGGCCCTCCGGCAGTAGTGACGAGAATCAGGCCGAATTCCTTGATGATAAAGACCAGGCCGAGCATCACAGCCACTCTCATATGGTTCATGATAAGGGGAAGCTTGATCCTGAATACTCCCTGTACCCAGTTGACGCCATCGATTTTCATCGAGTCAACGAGGTCCTGCGGAATACCTTGCAGTCCTGCCAGAAGGACGAGAATGAAGAACGGCATCCATTGCCAGGTAAACAGGAGTATGATAACGAACAGCGGATGATAGGATATGAGGTCCACCGGAGTGAAACCGAGTGCTTTTGCGATCACGCCGTACCATCCGAACGTGGTGTTGAAGATCGTTGTTTTCCAGATGACTCCGCTCGCTGTGGACATCACGAAAAATGGCCCGAGCATGAGTGTTCTTGCAATGTTGACTCCTGGGATCTCATGGTCCATCAGGAGTGCCAGAAGGAAACCTCCTATTGCGCACAGGACGAGTGACATGCCTGTTATAACGATGGTCTGCCACAGGATCGTGTAGAACTCAGGGATCTGTGATAGAGAATCGATTTTCAGATAGTGCCAGAAGTTGGCAAACCCATCGAATGCCCTACCGAGGTCAGGTCGCGAGAGATTCCATCTCAGTGTACTGAATATGATAGTCAGCAGAAACGGTACCTGGGTCATGACAGCAACAACTATCACTGCCGGCAGCAGGAACCGATAATCGGATTTGTTTAGAGTTTTCATGGCCTTTCCAATATCCCCTTTTGGGGATGACGTGATAGACACCTGTCCGGAGAGTGTTCCTCCGGACAGGTCGAAAGTTAGTTCGACTTATTTGTAGTTACCGTCGATGGCAACCTGTTCGAACACAGCCTGAGTCTTGCGGATTGCTTCGTCGAGAGAGATTTTGTCTACGACGTAGTCAGCAAGGTACTCGGTCATTTTGGTCCCTGCGTCTGCGAACTCAGGAATAGCGATGTACTGGAGACCGACATACGGGACGGGTTCGAGGGTCGGTTTGGTGAAATCCATTCCTTCGAGTGCTTTCAGCGTCATTTCAGCATATGGTGCTGCTGCATAGACAGGAAGTTCATACGTGCTTGAACGTGAGGCGGGAGGAGTCGATGCACCGGAAGGATCCATGTCGACGGTCATCTTGATGTAATCCTTGCTGGTTGCCCAGAGCATGAAATCGAAAGCTGCGTCCTTCTTGGCCTTGGAAGAGTTGGGGTTGAGACCCATCGCCCAGTTCCACAGCCATGCGGTGTTGCTCTTCAGCTTGGCATGGGGAGCC
>JAFGUP010000268.1 GCA_016938475.1 Sphaerochaetaceae bacterium | reverse complement strand
TCTATTTCCTTGTCTGTCATGTGCTAATTATAGCAGAGCTTTACTGTGCTGTAAATCTAAATAACTAGACTACACGAAAAGAGCCAAAAAGAATCAAAATGTGTCTATAGAGATATTAATTCATATTTAGATATGCATTTATGATATTTTTACTTAAAAGAGCATGATTAATTACTTCTACTTACAAGCTAAATTTGTAAATATATATTGTTTGCAATTACCCTATTGTAAAACTTGTAAACTAGGTTTACAATTTTGTCAGTAATAATTCGCTTTATCACAGGAATAATCATGGTAATGAAAAAAACATTGAAATTTGAGTTCATCTATGAGGATCTGAAAGAACGAATTCTCATGAATGAATTTGAAGACTCAGAGAAACTACCGGCAGAAAACATACTTACTGAAACTTACAAATGCTCCAGACCAACATTGCAGAAAGCGTTACGGATGCTCATCAAGGACAATCTAGTCTCCACACGTCAGGGATCAGGGACGTTTATCAATCGCAATTCTTATATTGAAGCGGCGGCATCAAAGACAATTCAGGATGTCAATGGACAGTCTCTCTATGGTCTTATCTTCCCTAACCTGGGTCCTGGATTTATTTTTAAAACCATCACCGATTCCATAGCTCAGACCATAAGCCACCTCAATGCTTCACTAATCTGGGGAGGATACATTTCCCCGACAGGAAATGCTCTGCAGCAGCAGATCAGGAATATCTGCCAGAATTATATCGACCTAGGTGTGAAGGGCGTGTTCTTCTCCCCGTTCGAGTATACAGAGTTTGCTACCGATGCGAACCATTACATTGCTGATACGCTTTCAAGGGCAGGTATTCCCATCATCCTCGTTGATGCAGATATTGTCAGTTTTCCTGAGCGGTCCCGATACGATCTTGTGAGTCTGGATCATATGCATGCCGGGTATACCATTGCATCTCATATGTTGAGCAAGGGTCTCAAGAAAATCGTGTTCATCAATCTCCCCTACTCCAAGGACAGCTGGAAATATCGTCTCATGGGTTTTCATGAAGCTATGCTTGACTATGGGATATCACCACAGCAGGAATGGTTCATCTCTCAGAAACCTGAACACGTGGACGAGGTTGCCGACATTCTCAGGGTTCATAATCCTGACGGGATAGTGACACTCATAGACCGTGCTGCAGTATCGCTTATCGCGTCACTCAAACAACTGGGGATATCAGTACCGCAAGACATGCTGGTAGGCAGTTTCGATGATCTGGGGCATTTGTTCGACATGTCAATCTCAACAATCAGACAACCGCTGGAAGAGATTGGCAGAGTGGCTGTCAAAATGATGGTCGAACGTGAACAGAACCCTTTCAGCCAACCGAAAACTCTTCTTCTTAAAGGAACTCTCGTCAAGGGGATTTCTACCAATCCCGAGGCGACTGATTCGTTATAATCAACGCTTTGGGATTTCCTTGGTGTTTCGTCAGGTTTCATGGAGAGTGGTATTTCTCTCTCTTCATGTACTTCGATAGGCGAGTACCTGAGAATCCCTTTCAAGTGCAAGGAAACCGTCCGCAATCTGCTCAAACAAGGAAGCTTCATACCCGCTGTGCTCCCAGTCACTTGCGACCAGGAGTTTCTCGGTAAGCGAATTTCCTCTGATACTCTCAATGAAGATGCGGTCGGATTCCAGGCATTCACCAGCCGGTCCAACTGCATCGAAAGTGATGGCAGCAAGGTAGGCAGCACCCACTCTCTTCCATGTCAATCCATGCTTCTGTGCATGTATGACAACTCCCATCAATCGGTCATCAAAGCGCAGTTTGCGTTTCAAGTCTCTTCCGACCCTGTACACGGTATCCTTCAGAACAGGATTCTGAAATCTATAAAGAAGTTCATCAATGTGTTCTAAAAGAGATGCATACGAAAATACTGCAGGATACGTGTGAATGAGAACCTCAGCGGCTTCCAACATTGTTTCACGAACCTGGCTGTACAGTTCATCATCATCAAGGATTTTTGCTATATAGGTCTCTTCCGGATGTTTATGATAGCCCAGGTAGGCGGCTGCCGCATGTCCGAGATTATGTACGAAAAGTTTTCGGTCAACATATGCTTCGATAGGATGCACCAGGCTCAAGCCCTTCACCGCCGGAATACCATGAAAGGCTTCCCTGTTCACTATGAGTTCATTGTATGGTTCTGCACGCAGAGTCAGTATATCATCTGCATCCTGCAAGGGAACCATCTTTCCTATGCTGGTTTCAATAAGTCCCACATAGGTATCCAGAGGGAAATTCCCGGGAAGGTACGTTTTCAATAATGACGAGACATACTGCCGTGCGCTGTGGATATTCTCAGCCAGAATGATATCAAACGGATTTGAAGGGGATGTTTCATATCGCTTCAGAATTGACTGTGCAAGTGACGGTGCAATCACAGGCCAAGCATATCTGCCAACAGAAACACCCATGAGTTCAGCCCTGATAACGGCATCATTAATCGCTTCCTGGTCTGAAGCTGGTACTGCAGAAACATGTTCAACAAGGATCTTCTCTACACCTTTCAAAGAAACCGATTCAACTGTGTACTTCTTCTGAGAATTCAAAGCTTCCACAAGTCGCAGATCTATATCGATGAAAAGTACGTGATATCCTGAAGTTGCAAACACCTGACCGATGAATGAACGCCCGATATTCCCGCTGCCCCATTGAACGAACAGGGGCCTCATTTCCATTGCTCCCATTGTTCCGTATATACTTTCACAGCAGGGATCAAGCGGGCAAGCTTCTCCCCTTTCATGCTCTCATGATACATTCCACCATGGTACATGCAGGTGAATCCTCCCGAGGATGCTCCCCATGCAACAATATCCAGCAGGTCCAGATGATGTTTCCTGCCACTGGAAAGCTGTCGATATAGGGAAACGAGAACTCCTCCCACGAAATTGTCTCCACAGCCGGTCGTATCCTTTCGAAGTGCTGAATCCTTCTCAAGAAGGGCATCTATATACGCGTTAACCGGCAGAGCAGTCAACTCATAGGGTTCAATAAAACTGCCTCCTGACCATACAAGGATATCAGAGGCGCCCCTCGTGATAATGAGAGCTCCTACGCCGTAGGAGATCAGAATCTTTGCGGCATCCATGATATCCTCCACCCCTGTAAAATGTAAGGCTTCTTCCTGATCGGTCACGAGAAGGTCAATGTTCCTGTATGAACCTTGATCACCCAGGGGCCATATCTGATCTGGATGCGATTTCTCATTTCTGAAATCAAATACTGTCCCTACAACGGTGATCCCTCCATGCATCTTGACCTTCGAAAGGATCGTACTCAGGTCGTCATGAATCCGCGGAACAAGAGCAGTACCTCCAAGAAGAACAATATCTGATTTGAAAAAGGAATCAGGGAGATCCGAGGGTTCAAATTCCCCCGCGGCACCAATGGTGTTGACGAACGATCGCTCTCCTCTGCCATCCCGTTTTGAAGGATCATCAAACACATCAGTAGTTGAAGTAGCGAGGCCTTCCACATCCTTCAGGTAGGCATCAACAGGTGTCTGAGACAGTTTGGAACAGATGATTTCACAATTGTCATCAGATCCGACTGCACCATAGAATGATACACGGGCATCTTCAGCAACAAGAATCTGCGCTGCGTGGACTAGCGCAATGATAGCTGGTCCGCCCAGGTTCACTGTATCTGGATATCTTCCTTTAGTTATTGACCAAAGAATTTCAGGGTAACTTTTTCCGGCAAAATGCTCCAGATCCTCTCGAAATACCAGACCTCCTTCGATCAGCCCTCCATCTCCTCCTGATTTGCTCCAGAGGGTTGAGAAAGCTTCATCAGCATATGCAACATTCATATAAATCGAGTCAACCAGGCAACATCCTGTTCCGACGATGTTCATTCCTAACCCCCTTCACAGGTGTTCCTATTATTTCCGGAGATACAACGAAAGTGCTTACCTGAATATTTCAGACAGCACCTCCGTTCTTCCGCACTATAAGGTGTTTGATCAGTCAGCTTTACCATCTGACATACAGGTTCGTATCCACCCACGAACCACCTCCTTAACCTCATCCATAGCCGGTCGAGTGATATCAAGGGTATACTGATTTTCTCCCTTTTCCATCAATTCTTTGCGAATACGGTTCATGAGGGTACAGTGGATGATAGTCCCGACATTGATCTTGTTGATTCCACCCTTGATGGCTTCACTGATATCCTCTTCAGGAATCCCTGACCCCCCGTGAAGGACAAGAGGAATATCGAGTACCTCATTAATCTCTCTAAGCCTGGTGAAATTTATCTCAGGTTTGCCGACATAGAAACCATGTGCAGTTCCTATACCCACCGCAAGAGAATCGACTCCAGTTCTTGAAACCAGCTCCTTTGCATCAACAACCTGAGCAAGAAAATCATCACCATCGTGACCACCTTCATATCCATTGCCTTTTATCCTACCGATCTCCGCTTCAACCGTTACATTCTTTTCCCTTGAATAATCAACTACTTCCTTCACCTGCGCGATGTTCTCTTCGAGAGAAAGAGAAGATGCATCAATCATAACTGAGGGATATCCGAGATCGATCGCCTTCTTGCATCTGTCGACTTCAGAGGAATGATCAAGGTGAAGCACCATAGGAATGGTCGCCTTCTCCATTGCAGCAGTTCCTATCGCCGCACAAATCTCTCCCGAAAGACGATCGAACACAGAGTGATGCGATGCGAGAATCACAGGAGAACGTTCTTCTTCTGCCGCTTCGATGATCGCCTGAAAATCCCAGATACAAGAAAAATTAAATGCAGGGACTGCATACCCTCGGGTATTTGCATCTGCAAGCATCTTTTGTAATGTACTATCTTTTGCCATTTAGAATCCTCCAGATTCCTGTTTATACAGACTAGTTTGTTCAATATTCTCGAATCCTGCAGTCGCACCGAGCCCGCCGATACACTTTCCCGCAACAAGCTGACCAAGATTCAGACTCTCCTTAAGACTCAGTTTCCTGTTTATCCCGCTGAGGAATCCGGCCACAAAAGAATCACCTGCTCCGGTGGTATCAACAATTGCGCCTACCTCAGGTGCGGGAAATATTTGATCAATTGTATCATTTTTTACATAGACACCTTTGGAACCCATTTTGATTATCACATGATGCACCTTCTTATCGCGAAGCACCTGCGCCATTCTCCCGGGTTCTTCCTCTCCGGTAATCTCACGCGCCTGGTCCTCACTCGGCACAAAATAATCAAGATACTCAAGACACGGTTCTATGGTCTTCATCCATTTCCCTGATGAGTCGTAGGTAACATCCATTGCTGTGAGTTTACCCATCGATTTGGCTTCTCTGAACAGCTTTTTCGCGCCTTCACCGTCGAAGAGAGGCATGGTATAGGTTCCACCGACAAAGACAATATCTGCCTCTTCAACTGCCTGCATGGATATATCATCATAGTTGAAGGAGAGTGTTGCCCCACCATTGAACAGAAAGTTTCTAGCCCCTGCCTCCTGTATCAGCGCGACGGCAGTTGATGTCGGAGCAGTGTCAGTGACTTGGATTCCTTCAGTGGACAACCCGTATGCGGCTACTTTCTCTATAAGAAAACGGCCCATATCATCATCACCGACCTTGCCGCAGAAATGGACATCATTTCCAAGACGATGAGCAACAACAGCAACGTTGAGGGCATCACCGCCATTAGCGAAGTCTATGGATTTCACCCGGGTAGTATCCCGGGTGAATATTCCTGCATCCACCGGCTGAACCAGAATATCAAAGACTATCTGTCCAATACAAAGGATGCTCATTTAATCTCTTGCCATAGGGTATTCGTTACACAGAAGGCGGTATGCAGGTTCATCTTCCTCAATAACCGGGAATCTACCGAATTTCTGTTCGAATCTGTTGTCTGTATTGTCATCGTTACACATGGATACCTCACCTAGGAGAGCGTACCCGTCACCCTTCTGTACATAGAACTCATGATAGTAGTAGGGATAGAGTGTCAGTGATTCTCCCGGTTTGATGATTACTTTTTCTCCTGCAGGTACAACGTAGTTCCTTCCATCTCTGCTGATGGTCACATCCGTATCGGCAAGGCCTTCATCTTTATCCGCATTGTAGAGTCTGAATACACAGTCGCCACCACCCTTGTTGATGATATCCTCCATTTTGCTCCAATGGAAATGCATGGGAGAGACCTGCCCTTCCTGCATATAGATAAGCTTCTCAGCATAGGTTTTAGTATATTTGCTGCTCTTTGTATTTCCATTTCTCAGAGTGATCAGGATAATACCGAGTTCATCAAACTTCCCCAATCCGAAGTCCGTGACGTCCCAACCAAGCATGTTATCCCGTATCTCATCGTATTCGTGTCCTTTTGTCGCCCACTCTTCCGGTGTCCAGGACAGAAACGGAGGCAGTTCAATTCTGTGTTCCTTGAGAACTTTTTCCATGTTCTTGATAATTCTGTTGATGTCTGATCGCTTCATATAGTGCTCCCTTAAATAGTATATTTCGTTACCCTTGGACGTAGGTCTAAGGCGTAATGTTCTCTATGTATTCTTTCAGTATACGATACTCATCGTCTCCCTCGATTATTTCAACCGTAAGTACCGATGTAATTCTATCCTGCGAACGAATCATGGGTAGTGTATCGTTGTCATAATGGTATTGCCGACCAAATACGCTGGCATTCGCCGGTTCCAGTCCGAGTGCGTAATCTCCGGAACCAAGTGTCTTCCACTGCAGGAAATGTGGCAGTACCGCAGTATCATACGCTATGGAAACGCCGACCTTTCTTGAAGGGTTATACACCGCAACAAGGGTTCTTCCATCTGCATCACTGCCTGTACTGTGGGTATATACGTACTCATGTTCGCTTGAAACCGGTGATCCCATACTCTTCCATTGATCAGCATGATTGCTTGAGATCTGATCACGGGGTATCACCTGTCCAGAAGGAACCAGGATTCTACAAGTTTCATCGATAAACGGATAACCGAAGTTGAAATGATACAGCATGAAGCAGGGTTCATCCCGGAATCCCTGATTCTCTATCTCATCTTCGATCGTAAAGGATGTCCTCGGGAACCGTGTTGTTATCTTTCGTGTAAGGAGAAGGTTTTCTCCGAACAATTCAGCCTCTCTCATCTGTCCGGAGACCTCGAGCACATACTCGTCCCCGTCCCAGAAAGCCCTGTTACTGAGGTGTTCGGCAGGGATGGACCTGAGATGTCCATGCAGAGGAAACTGTCGACCTTCGATGACAGCAGGTGTACAGATGTTGTCCAACCCTGCAGTAAACAGGAAACCTCCCATAATAGATCCGGCTCCTGCATCCGAAGACAGCTGACCTTTATGCTGAAGACCGGGCTTTGATAGGAATGATATATTTATACCTTTATACGAAAGTTCAGATATATCAAGGGCTTTATCACGCAGTATTGTCATCTGCATGCTGCCATTCTGAACCTGATATGCTCCGAGCCCTTTTGCCTGCCCTTCATCATAGGTAACCGAATGGATCGATGCAAGCTGCTGCATATTCCCCACATAGGAAAGAGTCCTCTGTTTGTCCATCATTTCAGCACCCGCTATTCAAGATTCGCATGGAACTGCCATAGTCCCTTCAGGTCAAGATGCTTCATATCAACAATCATCTTGGCAATGATATCTCCGAAGAGAAGCAGATCCTGTTCGAACAGTGAAGACATCGGCTGGACTGAATCGAATTCATCATCCAGGTACGCTTTTGTCCTGACCGGGATCCGTACCATAAGATCAGTATACTGTGCGAGATCCCCGTTTCTATTTGATCCGATATGGATGACTTTTGCTCCGATTTGTCTTGCCTTGCCGGCAATTGCCACTGGAAAAACGGAATTCCCGCTTCCTGACCCGACTATGAGGATATCCTCACTCGTGATAGCTGGTTCAGTAATCTCCCCGACAAGGTGCGTATCTATCCCAAGATGAGCCCATCGCTTCGCGATGGCCTGAAGCGAGAGCATGACACGCCCGACACCGATGAAAAACACTTTCCGAGCAGAGAGTATCTCCCGTACCAGTGCCTCACTCTGTTCCGGCTCTATACTACCGAGAGTCTTCGAAATTTCGTCTATGACGCATGCCGTCACATCGCGATAGGCACGTGCAAAATCATTCATTCCATCTTCCTTATCATATGGTGTGCAGCAGATCCTCTCGGAATTTCATGAGAGAAACTGCGCTCTGTGCGAGATCATTTCTATTCAGGCAGGTGCTGCCGGTCACGAACATATCCACGAATTGCGGTGTATATGTCTGTATATCATCAAGTGAGATCCTTCCATCGATCGAGATCAGCGTTGAGGTCTGTCTCTGGTCAATGAGCGACCTCAGGTCCATTATCTTCTTATGGGCATAAGGGACCTTGCTCTCACTTCTGCTCCCCGCATACCCGGGGTTGATAAGCATAAGGAGAACTGCATCACATTTATCAAGAACATAATCGAGAGAAGTCAGCGAGGTTGCAGGCTTCAGTGCAAGACCGGCTCTCACTCCTTTTCCCCGAATATAATTGAGCATATTGTCGACATGAGATTCTTCTTCAACGTGGAAAAGAATCTGCTGGACTCCAATGCTGATCAGTTCATCAACGAAATACTGCTGTTCCTTCACCATCAGATGTACATCAAATTCAAGATCAATCCTGTCCCTCAGCTGTTTCACTGCTTCAAGACCAAGGGGAAATGACGGGCTGAAATACCCATCAAGGATATCAACATGAAGATGCGTCATTCCAGCATCCTTGAGTATGTGTACCTGCTGCTCCAGATTACACAGATCCAGGGTGATCAGTGAGGGAGTGATTATACATCTATCATTCCAGGATTCATGCACCTGAAGACTCCTTTGTTCTGTACAGAGCTATCGCTTCTGTCAGCTCATCCTTTTTCGGGAGAGAATGAATAGCTCCCTTACTGCGGACGCACAGTCCGCCTGCGACATTTCCTGCAATAAGAGCTTCAGTGAGGATATCCTCGCTGAGGTCTTCCGGTGAGGTAACACCACTGGTAATCAGTGTCGAAAGGAACGCACCATAGAAGGCATCCCCTGCTCCTGTGGTATCTACACGCGGACCATCGAATATGGGTTTCCTGAAGGACTTTCCCTGATAGTGGCAGACTGCACCTTCCCGGCCGAGGGTCTCCACCACAAGAGTGATGGTATGTGCCTCCATGAATTCAAATACAGATCCATAGGGGGAGAGGATAAATCGTTCCTCCTCTGAGATCTTCAATATATCAACTGAAGGGAGTACAGAGAGAATTTCTGCTTTGGCAGTATCGACCGCATCATTCCACATAAGGTTTCTGTAGTTCAGGTCGAAACTGACTATCTTCCCGAGAAGCTTGCCGCTGCTGAGTGCCTGACGTGTAGCAGAGGAAGCAGGTTCTGCTGACAGGGAGCATGATCCTGCATGAATAACAATAGCATCCCGCAGGTATTCATGTTTCACATCATCAGAATCCAGAAACATATCAGCTCCGGGTTTGCGCGCAAACGTGAAACTTCTCTCACCGTGCTGATCGAGATGAACGAAGGCCATCGTGGTCACAGCCTTTGTGGTTATGATATCATTCGGGATCGCAACTCCCTCCTCTTTCAGCGTACTGATGAGCATCTTTCCGAAAGTATCATCACCGACTTTGCCTATGAACCCGGATGATAGCCCATTTCGGGCAACCGAGATCGCTACATTGGCCGGAGCGCCACCGGCATGTGCTATAAAACTGTTCGGTTCGTTTCCCGGGAGAAAATCTATAACCATTTCTCCCACGGATAATACATCCATATCTTTACCTTATCTTCATTCAGAATCTGCATCAATGGTCGGGAATGGAAATCCATCCCCGACCATACTGTGGTCATAGCTATTCGGCTACGTAGAACCACTTGCTCACTTCAGGATCGTCCATGTTGTCCTGGGTGACAATGACGTTCTCTACCATAACATCATGAATCTTATCTTCCTGGCCGGTGAAATAGAGGTGTGCCATTTCAACCGCGGTAGCTCCGATCTCCATAGGCTTCTGACAGACAGTAGCATTGATAGTTCCTGCTGCGAGTGCTTCGATCACGGCAGGTGATGCGTCATAACTGAAGATAGGCAGATCCTTTCCAAGTCTGTCGACAGCATTTGCAATACCGAGTGAAGCGTACAGGTTTACACCGAAAGCTCCGGCAAGGTCCGGGTGCTTGAGAAGGACTGATTCGGTGATTGCGGCAGATCTTTCAGCTTCGTCTTCGCAATACTCGTCTGATACGATCTTGATGGCAGGATATGCAGCAGCGATCTGGTCCTTGAATCCCTTCGCACGTGCTTCGGTTGTCGTCACACCGACGTTGGTGTTCATGATTGAGACCTTACCTTTTCCACCGATCATCTCTGCGAGCATATCAGCCGCGGCCTGACCACCCTGAAGATTGTCAGAGGTGATGTTACAGAGGTATAGATCATCATTGATGTTCGTATCTACTGTGATAACAGGAATACCAGCGTTAACAGCCTTCATCAGAGGAGCTATCATCGAATCCGAATGGTTGGGAGCAATAAAAATAACATCGGGTCTCTTTGCTATCATGGTCTCAACAATTGGAGTCTGCATGGTATAGTCCCATTTCGTAGGACCATCAACGATGAGGTTGTATCCATACTTGTCACATACTTCCTGAACACCGCGCTTCATACTGATGTAGAATTCGTCAGTTGAGATACCCTGAATGAAAGCGACTGTCTTTGTCCCGTCATCTTCTTGAGTTCCCTGAGCATAGACACTGAACATGCCAGCGACAAGGATGATCATCAAACCCACAATAATCCGTTTTTTCATAAAAAAACCTCCAAAATGTATTTACACCGAAAAACTTTCGGTTTGTTTTCACATGACTCCTGCTTTACATGAAAGCATTTCTCTGCCTGAGCTGGTCTGCATAGACTGAGAATATTATGATCAGACCGGTTGCCACCTGCTGCCAGTATGTCTGCACACCAAGCATGACAAGACCGGTCACCAGGATCGAAATGATCGCGGCTCCGATGAGAGTGCCTATCATCTTCCCGCGCCCTCCCAGAACCGAGGTTCCACCGATGATACAGGATGCTATCGCATAGAGAGTGACGTTCGCACCTGCAATGGGTGAGCCGGTATTGAAACGAAAAATCAACAGAACACCTGAGAGAGCAGCAAGCGTAGAACTGATCATGAAGACCTTGATAAGGTGCCGGTCGACGTTGATGCCTGCCCGTGCAGTGCTTTCGGGGTTACTGCCATAAGCGTACGTGATGACACCAAATCGTGTATGTTTAAGAATGATTCCGAAGATCAGCCACACAGTCCATGCGACTATCGTTGTTGTACCGATAAACCCGAAGAACTGCATGTTGCCGAGGCGTGCAAGCACTTTTGGAAGGCCAACGACTTCAAGACCGTTATTGAAGATATACCCAGACCCTGTAAGAATTACAGACATTCCAAGCGTTGCAATAAAGGGTGCGAGTTTCATCTTTGTGACGATCAGTCCATTTAGAAGACCGATTACCATGCCCATCAGGATTCCAACAATAACTCCTGCAGTGATCGCAAGGGGAACCCCTACAACAGGAACAAGGCTGCGCATAGTCAAGGCAGCCCCCACTCCAACCGCGCCTTCTACAGGACCGATGGACAGATCAATTCCTGCTGTAATGACGACGAACATGACCCCTACACCAAGAATCAGAATCTCTGTCATATAATTCAGCGTGGATGAGAGAAACGGAAGTGAGAAACAGAGGGGTTCGAGAATGATGAAAATTCCGTAAATCAGCAGAAACACCAGAACGATCCAGTATTCACTCAGTAACATATACATACGGCGCTTTGCCGGTGAGAACTCTTTAATATCAGACATGGTACTATCCCTCTATTTGACTTCGTGCGCCGGTAATATATTCAACGACTTCTTCATAGGTGGTTTCTGCGGCATTGAGATTAGCAACAGTGAAACCGAGCCTTAGAACACAGATTTTATCTGAGACTTCAAGAACGTGTGGCATGGTATGCGAAATGAAAATGACTGTGATCCCGTGTTGTTTCAGTTCCTTAACAATTTCAAGAACCTTAGCAGATTCTTCAACTCCAAGTGCTGCAGTAGGTTCATCCATGATGATAACCTTCTTCCCCCAGATGACGGCGCGAGTGATTGCAACCGACTGACGCTGTCCGCCCGACAGAGTGCCAACTTCCTGATCTACGTGATTGAGTGTTGCCTTCAGTTTCTTGATATTCTTCTCTACAGACTTTCTCATTCCATCCTTGTCAACAAAACCGAGCTTTCCCAGAATTCCTTTGCGGAGCATCTCCCTTCCTAGGAACATATTCGAATAGATCGGAAGATCAGGAGCCAAGGCAAGATCCTGATAGACCGTCTCAAAGCCGGCTTCTATCGACTCCGAAGGTGAACTAAAATCTACTGTATCCCCGTCAAAGATAATCTCTCCCTTATCTTTTCGATGTACACCGGAGAGGATCTTAATGAACGTCGACTTTCCAGCCCCGTTATCTCCGACAAGACCAAGAACCTCCCCCTCGTTCAATTCGAAATTCACGTCTTTGAGAGCTTGAACATGCCCGAAGCTTTTACTTACTCCGGACACTTTCAACAACACTTTACTCATATAGCCTCCTTTATATGATCCATACTTCCTTATTTTATAATAAATCGCTGAGTCCTCCCGAGAAGAACCGCTCTGAGACAAGAGATGCGCTTGAAAGAAAACTGTAGTAATGGTCCTGACTGGCAAAATAAATAGGAATCTGTTTCGAGTTCCGTGTCAGCATCGTACTATTCACATACTGAGAAATTTCATCCAGCAGCATTCTGGATTTGGTTACGACATCTCCTCCAATGACAACAGCATCAAGATCAAGTAAGTTCATCACAGATACAATGCCTATACCAAGATACCGTGCCTCTGTTCTGACCAGTTCTGACAACCTCTGGTCGTTCTGAGCGTTATCGATGATATCCTGCCAGGTTTGCAATTGGGGATAATCCTCTCGTACTATATCGAGAATGGCATTGAATGAAGCATATCGTTCAAGACATCCTCTATTACCGCAGATACAGGGTCTCCCATCAAGTTCTATAGAGAGGTGTCCGAACTCACCGGCAAACCCATTATTCCCCCGGTAGACTTCATGGTTCATGATTATGACACTACCCACCCCGTCACTAACGACCTCGATATAGAAAAAGTTCTTGTAGTCTTTTCCGCATCCATAATTTTTCGAAGTCAAAGCAGAAGAAACCGAGTCTTTCTCGAGAATGATTGTCTGATCAAAACTATTCTTTAAACTTGAGACTATGGGAACATTGCGCCAAAGAGGGAGATTCGGAGGATTCAGAATCCTGCCAGTGTAGATATCTACCGGTCCGGGTGAAGAAATCCCAATACCAAGAACCCTCTCATCAGAAATATGATCTTCCATGAGTGCAGAAAGAGATGCAGCTATCAGAGCTATTCCCTCATCTGCATCTGCAAGGTTAGAGAAATCTATGTCTCTCTGCGCAATAACCTTCCCTTCAATATCTGAGATGCCTACAAAACAGACACCATACCTGATACTGACTCCGATACAGACCAGTTTCGAATTGTTAAGTTTAAGGCTCATTGGTTTGCGACCATTGGATGATTCCTGAGTACCAGCCTCTACGATTATCCCGGAATCTATCAGATCATCAATTATGTTTGTAATCGCTGCTCGAGTGAGTCCCGTCTTCCGGGCGAGATCAGCTCTGCTTAGAGACTCCTCCCTGATCATATTCACTACAGTCCGTCTATTAAGATGTTTCATATACCGGGCATTTTTCGGTTTACGCAAAGCTTCTATTCTCCCCTTTCATTCCCAGCCCTACAGACCAGAAGATATAGTTGCACTTTGTCAACTTATTTAACTATATCTGAATTTCATGGTTTGTCAAATGATTTTACAAAATATATCAGTGATCATAAAAACATATCATATCATTACATTTTATATATTTATAATATGTAAATCAAATATACGTTTACTTCATGCCGGTATATTACTGCCTTTGATTTTATTTCCAATTCCTTTTTTCTCGATACTAATACAGAGCCATTAATTTTCGAATAGGATATAAACCCAAGCAAACATTGTCTGCCATCCCACCTTGTGGTACACTCACATATGCCATTATTCAGGAGGTCGTATAAGAAGTGTTCTTCGAGGATGTACAGGTTAACGGGCACAAGGAGTGACTTTGAAACAGAACTATCGTAATCGAATTACAGCGGTAACCGAGGAACTCACAATGACACTGGAAGGGATACGTGGCGAAGAAGCAGATTCCCTTGTCAGAGCGATTAGTACAGCTCAAAAGATATTTGTTGCGGGCGCAGGTAGATCAGGTTTCATGATGAAAGCATTCTGCATGAGACTGATGCATCTCGGGTTTGATGCGTACGTAGTTGGAGAAACCATATCGCCTAACATTACAGAAAGGGATCTTCTCATCATTGGTTCAGGATCAGGAGGCACTGCATCGCTGGTCACAATGGCAGAAAAGGCACATAGTATCGGAGCCATAGTCTCTCTTGTGACCGTAACTGCTGATTCGCAGATAGGGCTCATTGCTGACCCTATTATCCACATACCTGCGATATCTCCTAAGGTAGATACCGATAACGAATTCTTTTCTATTCAACCGATGGGATCCCTGTTTGAGCAGAGTCTCCTTATCTTTCTGGATACCGTAATTCTGTTGTTGATGGACACGATGATTCGGGACAGTGGATCCATGTTTTCAAGACACGCAAACCTCGAATAGGGATAGTAAAAAATGAAACTGCAGCTCGCTCTGGATACCTGCACATTACGTGAGGCTATGGTATTGGTCAAAGACCTTCAGGTTTTTATCGATATCATAGAAATTGGAACACCCTTTCTCCTTGAAGAGGGATTACATACGGTAAAAGAGATGAGGAGACAGTTTCCTGACTTGGAGATATTTGCTGACACAAAGATCATGGATGCCGGGAAGCTGGAAGCCGAGGGAGCGTTCAAGGCCGGTGCGGACTACGTATCTGTGCTTGGAGTAACAAATGACGCAACCGTGAAAGAGGCCGTTGAAACGGCAAATATGTATGACAAAAAGGTTGTGATTGATATGATGAATGTCCAGAGTCCGGTATCAAGAGTTTCAAAATTGGGTGAGCTGGGCGCAGATGCGATCGCCGTTCACACAGGAGTAGATCAGCAGAAAAACGGAAGGACACCGATAAAAGATCTGATTGAATTGAAGCCTTACATTACAGGTATGGACACATTCATAGCAGGTGGCATTAACCGGGAAAATGTTGGAGAATACATCCTTCAAGAACCGGATGTAATCATTATAGGCAGTGGAATACTTACCGCAGCAGACCATGTCAGAGAAGCTCGCTGGATAAGGAACCGGATTCCTCTCTACCACAGCTGAAAGTTTCACGTCAACTTTCAGCAAAAAGACCTTCCCCCAGTTCCAGAAACGGGAGAGCGGATACGGTGAGGTCTTTCTCACCTGACCTTTTCCCAACACGAATTCATTTCCTTCCCCACTTCCGCCATGAGTTGAATTGGTATAGACTGAACAGACAACACGCACATGCAGATAAGGATCAACCTATGAATACAATAGTCGTAGCCGGAGCCGGTGTCTTCGGTACAGCCCTTGCCCAGCGCCTTGCCTGGAATGATAACAACTCAGTAACTCTCTATTCGATAGAAACTGATGTCGTGTCAGATATCAACAGCAATCACATGAACAGCAAGTATTTTCCTGGAAGGCACATCCACACCTCGATCACGGCAACTGGCTCCATCACCTGTGCCTACGAAGCCGACTTCATCTTCCTGGCCATCCCATCGAAGGCGATAGAATCCTATACTCATGAGATCCATCCGCACTGTAGAGAGGATGTGATAGTGGTCAATCTGTCAAAGGGGCTGAGTGATGACGGGTCGTTCCTCACCGATTCCATTCCCTTCGAGAATCAGGTTTCCCTCAAGGGACCGACATTCGCTGTGGAGCTGATGAACGGAGCCCCTTCGGGAATGACAGTAGGGGGAAAACGCAGCTGCTATGAGCAGCTCGAACGGGTGTTCCAGGAAACAGTCATCACACTCGATTACACCCCTGATATGCGCGGTGTCGAGCTTATGAGTGTTCTGAAGAACATGTACGCCATCGCGATAGGAATCGTGAGCGGACGATATAACTCTGCAAACGTCGACTATCTGGTGATGACCCGGGCAGTCAATGAAATGAGAGAGCTGGTAGAGCTGTACGGGTGCGATAAAGAGACGATCTTCACCTACTGCGGTATCGGGGACCTTGGTCTCACAAGTCTTACAGACTTGTCACGAAACAGGACACTCGGACTGCTTATTGGGAAGGGTTTCAGCAATGACCCGAAAAGCGGCACTGTGATAGAAGGCCTGAGGACGATCAGACTTCTTGAAAATCTGGTTCGCACCTCAAAGACTGATAAGAGGTTCCCTCTTCTTCACGCACTGTACGCACTGGTGTATGAGGACTCTTCACTGAACTCCTACATTCTCTCTGTTGTCTCTTAGGTGTTTCGGTTTTTCAGGTTCCGTAGTACTATGGTATCTATGAAAAACAGACCGACACATACACTAATAGACGTTGCCATGGGAAGAGAAAAAGCTGATCTGTGTATCAGGAATGTGCAGATTGCAGATGTGTTCAATGGAGAATTCTTCACCTCCAGTGTTCTTGTCAAAGATGGATTGATTGCAGGATTCACCTCGGAGAATGCTCCCGAAGCTCTGATCACAATCGATGCTGACGGCTCATATCTGCTTCCCGGCTTTATCGATGCCCATGTCCATATCGAATCAAGTCACTGCTCGCCTACAGCATTCAGTGACGCGGTAGTTCCCCACGGCACCACGACAGTCATTGCCGACCCTCATGAGATCTGTAATGTAAGCGGCCTTGCAGGCCTGGACTATATGATCGCTTCGAGTGAAAATGCTTTTCTTGAAGTGTTCTTTATGGTTCCGTCCTGCGTACCTGCCACAGAACACGAACACGCGGGAGCGGTACTCGATTCTGAGAAGATCTCGCTTGCCATCACTCATAACCGTGTTCTTGGGCTTGGTGAGATGATGAACTTCCCCGGTGTACTCAATGGCGATGAGGAGGTCCTTAAGAAACTTGCAATTGCCGAAAGTGAGGGAAAACTCGTTGACGGTCATGCGCCGGGATTGCTCGGACAGTCACTCGATGCCTACTGTGCAGCCGGTATCATCAGTGACCATGAGAGTGAGACACCTGATGAATTGAAGGAAAGGATTCGTCGGGGTATGTATGTGATGCTCCGTCAGGGCTCAGCCTGTCAGAACCTTCCTGCCCTGATGAAGGGTGTGACCAAGGATAATATGAGGTTCTGTCTGTTCTGCACCGATGACAAACAGCCCCACTCCATTCTTGAAGAAGGTCATATCAACTACAACGCCCGGCTCGCCGTTGCAGCGGGCATGGCCCCTATCGATGCGGTGCGGATAGCCTCTCTCAATGCTGCGACCTGTTATGGTCTGCACGACCGAGGTGCAATTGCCCCCGGCAGGAGAGCAGATTTCTTTCTTACCCGTGACCTGTTTGAACTCTCTGCCGACCGGGTTTTCATCGCAGGCATGGAAGTCGCCCGTGACAGGAAAATCCTTGAACCCTCCATTCCTATCGAGCCGGAGGGCGTCGGTTCATCGGTGCAGTACAAACCATTCGATGTCGGGCAGTTCGCCCTGCCGCTCAAGAACTCTAAGGTGAGAGTGATAGATATTATCCCCGGCGGAGTCGTTACAGCTCAGGGAGAAGCGGAAGTCTCTCTCAGAGACGGAATCTGGATCCATGATAGGAATCAGGATATTCTTGAGCTGGCCGTCATCGAGCGACACCATGGCACCGGTCATATGGGTAAAGCTCTTATCAGAGGATATGGCATGACCCATGGTGCGGTCGCTACCACCATAGCACATGATTCCCATAACATCATCGTCATTGGTGATACCGCTGAGGACATGTATGCCGCTGTCGAATCATTGAAGGACATTGGAGGCGGAATTACGATGGTGAAAGATGGGAAGGTTCTAGCTTCCCTTGCTCATCCGATCGCAGGTCTGATGAGTGACTCGCCGGTGTCGATCGTTCATGAACAGCTTTCCCGTATGCACTACACAGCACGAACAGAACTTGGTATTGCACAGGGAATAGACCCCTTCATGACCCTCAGCTTCATGGCGCTGCCTGTCATCCCAACCTATAAGCTGACAGACATGGGGCTGTTCGATGTGACCACCTTTTCCTTCGTTCCTCTCGAACTGTGAGAACATACTGCGCCCATTTCATACGATGTTCATGGATAAGAAGGAGATGAGTGCTGCTGAAAGGGGAGTAGCTACCCATCCGACAGCGATCTTTACCAGGAGAGGTACATTGATGGAAGACCAGG
>JAFGUP010000038.1 GCA_016938475.1 Sphaerochaetaceae bacterium | reverse complement strand
TTGAGAGGATAGGGTTATGACTAAAGGAATAATGTACTCTCCAGAAGTCCGGGAACGGGCGGTTCGGATGGTGATTGAACATGAGAAAGATTATCCCTCCCAGTGGGCTGCGATCATGTCAATCTCCTCCAAGATCGGCTGTACACCGGAAACGTTGCGCAGATGGGTTCGAAGGATGGAAGTCGATACGGGTATGCGGGGCGGTCTGACCAGTGATGCCCGTGACCGTATCAAGGAGCTGGAGCGGGAGAACCGGGAACTTCGCAGAACCAATGAGATTCTTCGCAAAGCCTCGGCTTTTTTTGCCCAGGCGGAGCTCGACCGCAAACCGAGAAGATGACGGCATTCATCGACGATCACCGAGATGATTACGGGGTCGAGTCGATCTGCAGAGTCCTGCCGATCGCCCCATCCACTTATTACGAGCACAAGGCCAGGGAGGCTGATCCATCACGTCTTCCAGCCCGTGCCAGGCGTGATGCTGTCCTAGGTTCTGAAATTGACCGTGTCTGACACGAGAACCGCAGAGTGTACGGGGCAAAGAAAGTATGGCAACAGTTGAATCGGGAAGGGATACAAGTAGCTCGCTGTACCGTGGAACGCCTGATGCGTATTCAGGGACTCAGAGGAGTTGTTCGTGGCAAGCGGATCAGAACAACAATCCCCGATGATCTTGCTGACCGGCCGATGGATCTCGTTCAGAGGGACTTCACCGCAACCAGACCCAATCAACTATGGGTAGCGGATCTCACATATGTGGCATCCTGGATCGGTTACGTTTACGTTGCCTTCGTAATAGACGTCTTCTCCAGAATGATAGTAGGCTGGCGGGTATCCAGGTCCTTGAGAAGCGATCTTGCCCTTGATGCCCTGGAACAGGCGCTCTATGCCCGTCCGACCGATGATAATCTTGTGCATCATAGTGACAGGGGCGTTCAGTACTTATCCATCAGATACACGGAGCGTCTTGCCGAGGCTGGGATAGAGCCATCGGTGGGAAGCCGTGGTGATTCCTATGACAATGCTATGGCCGAAACTGTCATCGGTCTCTACAAGACTGAGCTTATTCACATGAAAGGTCCCTGGCGAGGGGTTGATCACGTTGAATTCGAG
>JAFGUP010000037.1 GCA_016938475.1 Sphaerochaetaceae bacterium | reverse complement strand
TTGAGAGGATAGGGTTATGACTAAAGGAATAATGTACTCTCCAGAAGTCCGGGAACGGGCGGTTCGGATGGTGATTGAACATGAGAAGGATTATCCCTCCCAGTGGGCTGCGATCATGTCAATCTCCTCCAAGATCGGATGTACACCGGAAACGTTGCGCAGATGGGTTCGAAGGATGGAAGTTGATACAGGAATGCGGGGCGGTCTGACCAGTGATGCCCGTGACCGTATCAAGGAACTGGAGCGGGAGAACCGGGAACTTCGGAGAACCAACGAGATTCTTCGCAAAGCCTCGGCTTTTTTTGCCCAGGCGGAACTCGACCGCAAACCGAGAAGATGACAGCCTTCATCGAAGATCACAGAGATGATTACGGGGTCGAGTCGATCTGCAGAGTCCTGTCGATCGCCCCATCCACTTATTACGAGCACAAGGCCAGGGAGGCTGATTCATCACTTCTCCCTGCCCGTTCCAGGCGTGATGCTGTCCTGGGTGCTGAGATAGACCGTGTCTGGCACGAGAACCGCAGAGTGTACGGGGCAAGGAAGGTATGGCGACAGCTAAACCGAGAAGGGATGGAAGTGGCTCGCTGTACTGTGGAACGCCTTATGCGGGTTCAGGGGCTCAGAGGTGTTGTTCGGGGCAAGAGGATCAGGACTACGATACCCGATGATCTTGCTGACCGTCCGATGGATCTAGTTCAGAGGGAGTTCACGGCAACCAGACCCAATCAACTATGGGTAGCGGATCTCACATATGTGGCATCCTGGATCGGCTATGTATACGTTGCCTTCGTAATAGACGTGTTCTCCAGAATGATAGTAGGCTGGCGGGTATCCAGGTCATTGAGAAGCGATCTTGCGCTTGATGCCCTGGAGCAGGCACTGTATGCCCGTCCGACCAATGATGATCTTGTGCATCATAGCGACCGTGGCGTTCAATACTTATCCATCAGATACACAGAGCGTCTTGCCGAGGTCGGTATAGAGCCATCGGTGGGAAGCCGAGGTGACTCTTATGACAATGCCATGGCCGAAACTGTCATCGGTCTCTACAAGACTGAGCTTATTCACATGAAAGGTCCCTGGCGAGGGGTTGATCACGTTGAATTCGAG
>JAFGUP010000267.1 GCA_016938475.1 Sphaerochaetaceae bacterium | reverse complement strand
CATTGGGGACCTCCTTAGTTCTCTGTACTCTATTCTAAGACACCGCCCTTCAGAAATCAACTCAAGACATATCTCTACCTCAAACTATCAACAGGAACTAATATATTTACTTTTTAGCCTTTATTTAATACTACTTTATGACATAAGCATGACGCGGGTCTGATGTCTCATGAACAGAGAACGGGTATAGGCATCGTGAACTCCTATCTGATATACTTCAAGAAGGACCGTGAACGAATGGCATGAAAGGAGATCACCATGAGCAGCAGATATACTGTTTTCACCCTGCTTTTCACACTTCTGTTGACCTTATCACATCTTACTGGAGCTTCCTTCGAATCGATGGAGACAAAGGATGCCACAGGCGAAAAAATCGAGTTCCCGGGGGATCTGACCGGGTCGACTCCTATCATTCTCGCTCTTATACTCGGGGATTCAAGAGAATCAGGTGAAGCCCAGATTGAAACCATGCTGGCATGGCAGGACTCTCTGTCTTCTGATTCAGCCATCCCCGCTGCAACCAGAATCTACCACATGCCGATCATTGAGGGTCTCCCCTTCTTTCTCAAGGGCATTGTCAGGGACGGAATGAGAGAGAGTTACAGGGGAGCAGTATCTGACAGCAATATCGCGGTTCTCTTCCTCAAGGATATGAAAGCATTTATCGAGGATGCAGGTATCCCCTTCTCATACGAACCAACTCTGGTGATCCTGGAAAGCAATGGAAACGTGAGAACCTATGTGAAAGGAGCTCCGGATGAACGCAATCTCTCAAAGATTCGTGAGGCACTCAGCTCCTGAATACGTGAAACGGGTGAACCGATCCTTGCACACATGTCAGTTCCCGATACCTGTCATAAGCACGGAGCAAGCAATACAGCATACCTCTATTAGATACTCCTTATGTATGTTGTTATTCTGTTTTCAGTTGTCTCCTTCCATTTTTACTATTACACACATATTCCATCATCCAACTTGAGGCACCTGAAATGTATTCGATGCGATTTTCAGGGTTACCGTTTCAGTTCCTGTCATAAGAAGACAACGACTATAGGGTAATTTTTTGATATTTATTAGTAATTTTATTGACATCTACCACATCTTCTCACCTTCTACAGATAGAAACACCAATACATGATACTACTGCAACTCCACAAAGGAATGTGAGAAGTCACTCGGACTCCGGCAAGTCTGTGCATATGTCAGGTCAGCGCACGTGTCATAATAAAAGGAAGCCTGCCAGCCAGAGAAAAGTCAGAACCTTCCTCCTATTACGTAGCCATTTACTCACATTCATCACGATCAGGCCTTGATAGTACAATTACAACATCTATCATCTGACAGAGATTGATACAAAATACAATTCGGAGTGTTTTTCGTATGTGTCATATTCACACATACTGTAATGGGTAATTTTTTGCTTATTTCGGGTATTTATTTGCTCATCTAACGTTCCACACGTCTTCTGAGGGTTCGCTCTGATCCGGTACGTGCAAACCATCTTAGGGATTAAGGGTCTCATCTTGACCTGTAAAGACATGCATCAAACAGAGGCAGCGAACCAAACAGTTCTGTATAAGAAAACATAGTATGTACAATAGAGAATGAGAAGGATCAAGAAATGCAAGTACAGTCAAAGTGAAAAAGGAGGATAATTATACAACTATTGATACCAGATGGGTAGTCATAAATCATTTTTTTTACTATGATGGGCGCGA
The DNA here is from genome assembly GCA_016938475.1 of Sphaerochaetaceae bacterium. Lineage (GTDB taxonomy): Bacteria > Spirochaetota > Spirochaetia > Sphaerochaetales > Sphaerochaetaceae > SABI01. The sequence goes on along the minus strand of JAFGUP010000267.1, from coordinate 19,631 downwards.
ACATTCTATAAAATTGCATTACAAGGAGATAGTATGGCAACAGACTACAGAGAAGTTCTTAAAAGCAAGATGAGCGAGGAAAGCTTCAACAAGATCGATGCTTTGAAGAATCAGAAGGTTATTGAATTCGTAGGTTCTTTCGCAGAACACTGTAACCCCAAGTCGATTTTTGTCTGTACCGACAGCGAAGAGGACATCCAGTATGTCAGAGAACAGGCCCTTGCAAAGGGTGAAGAACTCCCTCTGGCGAACTCCAAGCAGACCATTCACTGGGACGGTTATGGAGACCAGGCTCGCGACAAGAAGAACACCAGATACCTTGTGTACAAGGAGAACCTTGAAGAGATGTCTTCACTGAACTCCGTCGAGTACGAAGAGGGTCATGCAGAGATCATGGACATTGCAAAAAACAACATGGAAGGCAAAGATGCTGTTGTTCTGTTCTTCTCGGAAGGACCGACTCAGAGCCCCTTCACCATCCCTTGTGTGCAGTTCACTGACAGTTGGTATGTTGCGCACTCAGAGCAGATTCTTTACAGATCAGCTTACAGCCACTTCCTGAACATGAAAGAAGAAGAGAAGAATGACTTCTTCCGCTTTATCCACTCAGCTGGCCAGCTTGATGAGAATGGATGTTCTGTGAATCTGGAGAAGAGAAGAATCTATATGGATACTCAGAACAACATCGTGTATTCGATGAATGCTCAGTATGCCGGTAACTCTGTTGGTCTCAAGAAGCATTCAATGCGCCTGGCTATCAGTAAAAGTGGCAAGGAAGGCTGGCTGTGTGAGCACATGTTCATCATGGCTTCTCTCGATGACGATAAGAACAAGACCTACTTTGCAGGTGCCTACCCCTCAGCATGCGGTAAGACCTCCACTGCAATGATTCCCGGTGAGCAGATCGTCGGTGACGACATTGCCTACTTCAGAAACATTGACGGCGAGTTCCGTGCAGTAAACGTTGAGTTCGGCATGTTCGGTATCATCAAGGATGTCAACGCAAAGGACGACCCTGTTATCTACGAAAACCTGCTGAAAAATCAGGAAGTCATCTTCTCAAACGTGCTCAAGGGCAACGATGACAAACCCTACTGGGTCGGCATGGGTGTCGACACTCCCGATGAAGGCCGTAACCATGCTGGTGAATGGAAGAAGGGTGACAAGGATGCTGCAGGGAATGTGATCCCTATCGCACACGGCAACTCACGCTACACGATGAGACTCGACTACCTTGACAACATTGACAAGGAAGGTTTCGAGGCTAAGGAAGGGGTGAAGATCGAAGGCGTCCTGTACGGTGGACGTGACAGCGACACGACCGTCCCTGTCGAAGAGTCTCCCAACTGGAAGGACGGTATCCTCCTTAAGGCTGCGACCCTCGAATCAGAGACTACCAGTGCAACACTCGGAGCTGAAGGCGTAAGAACACCTTCTCCGATGGCTAACATGGACTTCGTTTCCTACCCCCTCGGCAAGTACACCATGAACAACATCGCTTTCGGTGAAGGCGTTACGGATACTCCGAAGATATTCAGCAACAACTACTTCATGCGCGGCAAAGACGGCAACTTCATGACCAGCAAGCTTGCAAAAAAAGTATGGCTGCATTGGGCTGAAGGTAGAGTACACGGCACCTATGATGCCTATGACACTCCGACCGGTAAAATCCCCCTCTATGCCGACCTGAAGGCTCTGTTCAAGAAGCACCTTGATGAGGACTTCAGCGAAGAAGACTACTCATTCCTCTTCACGTTCCGCTGCACCAAGTGGATCGAGAAGCTTGAAAGAGCCAAGGCCTTCTACGCGAAAATGGACAAGAACACTCCTCAGGAGATCTATGATTACTGGGATGCTGCGATTGCAAAGATCGCAAAGGCTCGCGACGAATTCGGTGACGAAATTCTTCCCGGTGCATTTAAAGCATAACAGAACACACCTCACACTTCAGGCTGTTGCTTCGGCAACAGCCTTTTTCTTCTATTTTCAGCTGAAATCCACCTCACACTTCATACAGTACAGCATACAATGCTGAGCGCTCATTCTGTTTTCAGCTCGTGCTGCAGAAGGTACCTGTTCTTCCTCATCTGCATGATATCTTCTTACGAAAAATACCATAAAAATTTCGCCTAGCAGCATCTGATAGAACTTGAGTCGGACATGCTCTATATGACAGATTATAAGCAGCCTGACACATCGCTCTTGCTGACAAGGAGGAGAACAATGCCTGAACTGCCGGAAGTTGAATCAATCAGAAGGTTTCTCAGCAGCAGCGGGTTCATGACACAGAAGGTGGAGACCCTTCTTGTGCATCATGAACGGTCATTCAGGAATGAGAGCGGCAGTGAGCTTGAGGGAGCCGCCTTCACCTCGATCACCAGGAAAGGGAAGAAACTGTTCATCCATCTGGATGACGGTAGAGTTCTCGTCGTCCACTTCAGTATGAGCGGTACCTTCTCCCTTACCAGCTCGCCTGGCCCTGACGACATCCATGACCGGGTGATCTTCACAGCCGGGGATCTGCGCCTTGCATTCCATGACCCGAGACGGTTCGGCACGATCATTCTGACGGATGATGATTCACTCATTCGCGGCAGACTCGGTATCGATGCTCTCAGCTCGACCCTGTCGAAGGAAACGCTGGCCTTCCTGCTCGGTGAGAAAAAACGAGCGATCAAATCGGTGCTCCTCGATCAGAGCATCATCAGCGGCCTGGGCAACATCTATGTGGACGAGATTCTGTGGGCAGCTGGAATACATCCGCTGATACAAGCAAGCGAAGTACCACTGCCTTCACTGTATCTTCTGCACTCTCAGATGAGAAGGATTCTGATGGCAAGTATCTCACTGGGAGGCACGAGCCTGGGAGATGGTGAGTCGAACTACCATGCAGGAGGAGTGAGAGGAGGGTACTACCCCTACCTGAAGGTCTTTGACAGAGACTCTGAACGATGTGAACGGTGTTCATCAGTAATCGGGAAAATTCGGGTTGCACAGAGGGGAACGCACTACTGCCCTTCCTGCCAACCTTTCACCTGACATCTTCGGCTGCAGACTCAGGAACCAAGGAGAAATTTTGCGAACGGTTCGATGTTATCCTTCCTTTCCCGGTGCAGTTCCTTCTCTCCCTTGAGAATACTCGAAAGGATCATCTTCTTGAGACCGTGATGGTCCTCAAGAATGATATGACCGCCGAACCACTCTCTGATGTCAGCATGGTTCAGGATCTGCTCAGGATAGTTCTTCTCATAGTAGGTATCCTTGAACTCTTCGGCCGTGCCGCACACGAACAGTGACAGGGGACGGTTCAGCAGATCCTTACTGTTCTTATTCACGAACCTTCGAATACGGGCGGGAACCCGTCCTGCATAGACGGCGGAGCCGATGACTACACGGTCATATCCGGCCAGGTTCTCCTTTCCTGCCGCATGCACTTCCACAGCCCGGCCCTTGCCTGCAAGATACTTCTCCAGAGTGAGTGCGCACTCCTTCGTGTACCCCCCCTTCGATTCATATATGATCAATATTGACATGCTGGTCACCTCATCCATCGATGACAAGTGTATCACAACATGCCCCTCTGGAGGGGATTTTCTTCTTGTGACAATACAAAAACACGTGCTAGTATGAGTCATCAGCAAGGGGAGGCATGAGACTGTGAAGCTATTCGTCTTTGTTCTCAACGATGAAGAGTTCCTCGAAGAGGTCATGGAAGCCTATGTGGAGGCCGGTGTCACAGGGGCAACCATACTTGACTCGGAGGGAATGGGACGTTTCCTCACCTATGAGATTCCCATCTTCGCCGGATTCAAGGACTTCATGAAGGGGAACAAACCGTACAACAAGACGATCCTTTCTGTTGTAAAAGAACAGGAGGTCATCGAGCGGGTCCGGCATCTCATAGAGCCGATCATAGGAAAACTCACCGACCCCGGTACTGGAATCATGTTTTCTCTCGATATAGATTGGGCGAGTGGTCTTATCGATGACGGTATGGAGGAATGAGATGAATATACTCTGCTCGAAACTGACAAGCGAAGCTGTATCCATAGCGCTCCCTGCCTCGAGTAAGGAGGAGGTGATTCACCTGCTCAGCGAGAAGATCAGTGACCTGAATCATCTTGACTGTGCTCAGCTGATCGAGAGTGAGGTGCTCAGACGGGAACAGATGGTCCCTACCTGTCTCGGTTTCGACTGCTCCATCCCTCACGCTCACATCGATGTTCTCACTGACACCTATCTTGTAGCGGCAAACCTGAGTCAGAGCATCTCCTTTTCGGGAACAACGGAGGGTGATACCACGCTCGTGTTCATGATCATCGGTCCGGAAAGGCACGCTCCACTGCATCTTCGCCTGCTGTCCACCATTGCACGGTTGCTTCATGATGAGCAGATCCGTACAGAACTCATACACTGCACTGAGCCGGTACAGTTCGTGGAAACACTCTGCCCGAGAGCGAGGTAGCATGAAAGCATCATGGTTGTGGGATGGCATCAGAATCTTCCTCACCTGGGTGTTCCTGTTTCTGATCTGGATCGTGTTCACGTGGAAGTGGACAGGGGCATCGGTGGTAGCGGGAGCGGCCGGGTCCCTGTTGATAGCCATCATCTCGTTTCGTGTCTTCATTCCGAGTCATCAGGCAGCACTGAACTTTATCATTCCCAATCCTTTCTACCTGGTTCTCTATATCCTGTACATCCCCTTTGCTTTGTACCGGTCAAGTTTTCAGGTCCTCCTGACACTCCTGAAAGGGAACGAAAGTCCGAGAATTGTCCACTTCAGAACGCACCTGAGAAGTGATATCGCCCGAACGGCGCTTGCGCTGTCGATCACGCTCACTCCCGGAACGATCTGCCTTGACCTGAACGACGACCATCTCACGGTCCACTGGCTTACCTGTGATACGACCCACTCCAAAGAAGCGGGGGAAAAGATCACCGGAAAGATGGAATATCTGCTCGGGAGGATGTTCAGTTGACACAGAACCTTCTTATCTGGGCCCAGTACCTGTTACTCTTTTTTGCGGCAGCCTCTGCTGTGAAGATTCTCATCGGACCTACCGGAGCAGACCGTCTCATCGCACTCATGATCCTTTCCTCAGTTACTCTGGGTTTTCTCGTACTCACAGCAGTCGCTAAGGAGCGCCTGATCTATCTTGATGTCGCACTTGTCTACGATATCTTCGGTTTTCTCGGGCTGCTTGCCATCGCCAGGTTTCTGCCACGGTCTCTCATGAGATCACAGGATAAGGAAACCGGCAAGCATGTAAGGAGGAAGGATGAGCATAGCTGAAATCATCGCCCTTTTAGCGTTCATGGTAGCTACCGTGTTCGGCTGTGCCGGCATAGCCGGGCTGTTTCTGAAAAAGGATGCCTACAGCCGGGTTCAGTTCGGAGCACTGACCTCGACCACTTCAGTACTGTCGCTGTTCATCGGACTGATCTTTCTCTCCCCATCGATGGGTTTCATAGCCCGTATAGCTGTGATAATCGCCTTCTTCCTGGTCAGTTCGCCTACAGCGAGTTACATTGTGACCCGCCTGCTGTGGCAGTCCGATTCAAGTGGTTAGGAGGCTCTATGGAAACGACCTTGCTGATCATGCTCATAGGACTTGCATCATGTGCTCTTCTATCTAAAGATCTGCTGAGCGGCATCATCGCTCTGGGTGCCTTCAGCCTGTTCAGCGCCGTCATCTTTCTCCTATCCCATGCTCCCGATGTTGCCATCACAGAGGCCGCGGTAGGTGCCGGACTGACGACAATCATCTTCGTGTGGGCAATCAGGCACACAGGGAGGGACGACAGATGAAAAGATGGTCGAACCCTGCCCAGATACTTGTATCTTTCATCTTCCTTCTCCTGTTCCTGCCGCTGTTTCTTTCACAAGAGCCCTGGCCGACCGCTGCACGGGACATCCTTGCAGAAGAAGCAGAGAAACAGACCGGTGCGGAAAATATCGTAAGTGCCATGTACCTCGGCTACCGTGCGTTCGACACCCTCGGTGAGACGATTGTCCTGCTTATCGCCCTTTCGGGTACCATGAGTGTGGTTTCCCTGCTGAAGCGAAACAGCGAGGATGTGAGGACTCCAGTGTCGCTCGATTTCTCTCTTGAAGAGGAGAAACGGGCTCATCACAGGCTCAGAACACACCTCCTTGAAGTGGTGACCGGAAAGATCGGACCGATCATTCTTCTGTTCGGTTTCTACGTCGTGATGCACGGTCACCTCTCTCCCGGCGGAGGATTCCAGGGTGGTGCGATCATCGCTAGCGGTATCATCTTCTTCGTCCTCGGCAACCCTCACAGGAGGGAAGAGTCGGAAATCCAGAGAACAACTCTGCACCTCATCGAAAGCAGTGCCTTCCTTCTGTTTCTTCTTGCTGCTCTCGTCCCGCTTTTCATGACCGGCGAAGTGCTGGCTAACCCGTTTGAAGCAAAGGAGATCTATATCATCGCTCTGAATACCTTCATAGGACTGAAGGTGGAGCCGGGATCTCACTGATGTGCATTTCGATGATAGAAAGGAGGAACATATGATATCCCCTCTGCTCCTGCTGATCCTGTTCATCATCAGCCTTCATGCCCTGATATTCAACCCGTCTCTGATGAAGAAGGTCTTCGCTCTGAATATTCTGAACTCAGCTATCGTCCTGCTGTTCATCACCCAGGGAGCATCCCTCGGTTCACGTGCCCCTTTTACCACAGAGAGCCCGGAACAGATGGTGGATCCAGTCGTTCAGGCTCTTATGCTCACGGCGATCGTCATCGGGGTCTGTGTGACAAGCTTCTCGCTTGCCCTCGTGGTACATCTTCACTCCCGTTACGGAAGCTTCGACTACCGTCACATACGTAAGGGAATTGCCAATGACAGGTGAGATGTATCTGCTTCCCTTTTTTCTCCCTCTGGCGGGAGCTCTTCTCCTCCTGTTCTCACGGCTTGTCAGTGACCACTCTGCAGTGCGACCGGCTCTGAGAGCCACTGCCCTGGTGACGACCTATGGTATGTCGACATTGTTCTCCATAGGAAATGTTCTGAGTAAGAGTGCCGAAGGTTTCATAGGAGGGTATCACCCGGGAATCGCCATCCGCTATGAGGTGACTCCCATTCTATCATCGGTCTATCTTCTGGCAGTTCTTCTCTCCTTCATCAGTGAACTGTATGCGAAGAAGGAGATGAGGTCGAAACCGGATATTGCCGCTGTCATTCACATCCAGCTGGCCTTCATAGGTTTCACCCTGATAAGTCGTGACCTGTTCAACCTCTTCGTTACACTCGAAGTGCTGGGAATCACGAGCTACATCCTCATTGCTTCGGGGGAGAAGTACCGTGCTTCCCTGGCCTCCATCTCCTACCTGCTGATGAGCTCACTGGCGATGGCCTTCTTCCTCCTCGGTATCTTCGGCATCTACCGCCAGACCGGCAGCCTCGATTTGATCGCCATCAGGGCCTACTACCTGAGCAGTCCGGCAACCTACTCCACGACATTGAGCATCACCAGTATAGCAACAGCTCTTCTCATGCGCACGGCGATCTTTCCGGTACATACCTGGCTGCCGGAGGCACATGCTTCCGCTCCCCACCATGTCTCAGCTCTGTTGTCGGGTCTTCTGATAAAGATCCCTCTGTTTCCCCTTGCTCTGATCGTCACGCTGACGCCGGCTTCAGTGCTTCTGGCTTCAGTTCTCCTGTATGCAGGAGCTGTCTCCGCGATACTGGCCGTGGTGAGTGCCTTCAGTCAGAAGGACATGAAACGGCTCCTGGCATTCCACTCGGTGTCTCAGATGGGATACGTTGTCGCCTCCTTCGGTGCCTTCCTGATACAGGGAGATACAGAGCTGTTGTATGTTGCAGCCCTGCTCCACCTCACCTTCCATGCCCTGTTCAAGGCTACCCTCTTTCTTACTGTGGGCAGGGTTATAGACCTGACCCACAGCAAAGACGTGTACACAGTACGAAACGGAGCGAGGATTCTTCTTGATGCCTCACGAAGCAACGTATTGGTCATCATCGCATTCTTCCTGTCAGCTTTTTCCATCGCGGCCACACCCGCGACGAACGCATTCATCTCGAAACAGCTGATAACTGATGCGCTCAAGGATTATCCACTGGTCTCCTGGACACTCGTTGCAACCGGGGCTTTCACCGTTGCTTCTTTCATCAAACTCTCCCGTGTATTCTTCGGTGACAAGTCGGTACCGCTTCCCTCTGTCAAACCTGAAAGGAAGGGAATCGATGCCATGATTCTGGCGATCCTGTTCCTGCTCGCAAGCAGTGTTGCCGAACATTTCTCTCTCTCCCTCCCCCTTCTCTCTTCCTTCCACCCATATGATGCCTCGCACCTTACCAAGACCTTCATCACCATCGCAGTCGGAGGAGGGCTCTATACCCTGGTGAGATTCAAGCGCGTGAAAACATTCATGCATGCGATAGAAGGCCTGGCTGTCTCCCTCACATCGATGCTTCTCAGTATCCCATTGTTGATCGCATTCCTCGCTATCCTCTTGCATACAGTATCGGGCTTGCTCTAAGATAAGTATCACAAGGAGGAAAAGGTATGGCACTGTTCATCCGCAAAAGAACGCCACTGTATAGCACAGGGGCTGTTTCAACCCAGCCCGGTGAAAAGCAAAAGGCACGAATACACACCTTCAGCTATAACGATCAGTTCCTTCAGGAGAGTGATGGTTCGCTTGTGAAAGCAGATGAGGATACCATCACATGGATCGATGTAATAGGTATCCAGGACGACGAACTGATCCAGGAACTCGGACGACTGTACGAGCTCCACCCCCTCACAATCCAGGATATCATGCAAAGCGGCAAGCGTCCCCACCATGAAAGCTACGAGCAGTATGTCTCTCTCAGAATGAATATGATTACCCGCGAAGAGAACCGGGGGGAGTATATAAGTGAACATGTCACCTTCATCCTGGCCGAAAACACTCTCATTACCGTACAGCAGCAGGAAGGAGACCTCTTTGAAGGGGTGAGAAAGCGTATCCGCGAACATGCGGGCAGGGTGAGAAGGAGCGGAGCCGATTATCTTCTGTATGCTCTGAGCAATGCGATCTTTCTCCATGCCGTTGCACTGGTGGAACAGCTGGGCGAGGAGATCGAAAGAAATGATGGTCTTCTTACCACTCACGGGTCGGAGGAAATGATTCAGGCTCTGGACAAAGCACGTGGTACGATCAATTACCTCTCCTCGCAGATCCGGCCCAATCGGGATGCTTTGAGAGAACTCATGAGAACTGAGTCCGAGCATATCAGTGCTTCGGTTCAGGTGTATCTCAGAGATCTGTATGATACAGCAACCCAGACCGGTGAAGCTCTGGAAAGCTACAGGACCATGGTGAAGGATCAGAATGATACGCTCGCTGCCCGAACGGCCTCACGGCTAAACGAGGTGATGAAGTTTCTCACGATCTTCAGCGCCATCTTCATCCCGCTCTCTCTTCTTGCCGGAATCTATGGAACAAACTTCTCCATTATACCCACCTTGAGTTCCCCCTACGGCTTCTACCTCTTTCTTTTTTCCCTCTTCGTTATCGCAGGGGTGATGATACTGATCTTCAAACGCAAAAAATGGTTATAGGAGGCCTCTATGATAGCAATGGCAGGACAGCAGATATCGTTTACCAATTTCATCTATGACAAACTTCTTCCCAACAGTCTCACTATCGCGCTCTATATCGTACTGGGCTCGATCATCCTGAAACTCCTGAATTCCCTCGTGAACCGGGCGCTGAGCAGGAAACTCAACCTGCAGACACAGATGCTGATCAGGAAAGCGATACGGGGAGTCGGAATCTTCGTCATCAGTGTCCTTGTCCTCAACACACTCGAGGTTCCTCTCTCCGCTCTCTTAGGGACTGCCGGGATCGTTACTGTTGCAATAGGTATCGCCTCTCAGAACTCGATGGGCAATTTGATCAGTGGTATCTTTCTCCTCTCCGAGCAGTCGTTCGTGGTAGGAGATGTGATAGAAGTCGGCGCCTTTATCGGCACGGTTCAATCGGTAGACCTCCTCAGTGTCAAGATCAAGACCTTCGACGGTCTTCACCTCAGAATTCCCAATGAAACCCTTATCAAGAGTGAGATCACCACGATCACCAAGAACCCCCTCAGGCGGGTGCCCCTCTCGATCGGGATCAGCTACTACGATGATATCGAAAAGGCACGTGATATCCTCTTTCGCGTAGCAGGTGAAGAGCAACTCGCTCTCAAGGATCCTGAGCCGTTTTTCATGGTAAGCGGGTACGGCAATTCCTCCATCAACCTGTTCTTCGGTGTATGGGGAAAGACTCCCGATTTCGCAGCTCTGAAGACCAGCCTCCTCATCTCCATCAAGAGAGCTTTTGATGCAGAGGGGATCGAGATCCCGTTCCCACACATCACCATCCGGCCACCTGTCAGAATAGAGCCGGAGGGCATGGTGAAACAGGTAGAAGACAAGGGCTGAGGGAGAACAAAGAAGCATGGACGGTGATATACAGGCTATCGTCATTGACCTTGACGGCACGCTGCTCGACAGCAGCAAGAATATCAGCAAACAAACCCTCAGGACTCTCAGGCTCGCTTCCGAGCAGGGTCTTAGGATACTGCTCGCGACGGGGCGGTCTCTCAAGGCCACTGAGCGATACATCATGGAACTGGGTCTCTCCCACCCACTGATCTGTTATAACGGGTCGTGCGTGTATGACCCTCTGGTGGGGAAAGATCTTTTTCACACCCATCTGAATGAACGGGTCTGCTCGGAGCTTCTCTCTGTCGAACAGGAGGTAAACTGTTCCTTTCACGCCTACAGGCGTCATGAGGTACATACCATTCACTCTGAGCGCCACAGTGAGTATCTGAAACAGATGCTGCACGTACAGGACAGCAGTGATATGGATATCACCTCTCTTCAGACCTACGAATTCACAAAGGCTGTCTTTGTCGGTGACTTTTCAGATACCGAGCAGGTGAGAAGGCATCTCTCAGAGACCTTTACCGATTCTATCCATCAGGTGTACTCACGCCCCCATTTCTTTGAAGTGATGAGCAGCAAAGCAACGAAAGGAGACGCTCTGAAGCTGCTGCTTGAGCACGAGGGTATCGAAGCGGAAAGGGTCATGGCAATCGGAGATGAGAACAACGATCTTGAAATGCTGCGTATGGTAGGACACCCGGTCGCCATGGCAAACGCCACGAAACAAGTCAAGCAAGCAGCACGGTATCACACCTCCTCATGTGACGAGGAGGGTGTTGCCCGAATCATTGAAAGGATCGTCCTCGCTTAAGCAGGTAGGTTCCCACCGGCTCACCGGTCTCACGGCTGACAGCGGGACACTTCACCTTGAGAAAGAAGTACACAGGCCCCTCTTCATCGCTCATTGCTTCATAGTTTCCCTGCCCCTTCGCAATGATGATGTCAGCCTCATGGTAGGCTTTCTGCATGGCAGGCCCCGATTGTCCGATCACTGCCCCTGCACTGTCACAGGAACTGACCACCAGAGCATCGGCAACCTGATCGATTCCGGCAAAATGGGCATCGCTCAGGGTCACATCGTTCAGAATAGGACGGTTTCTCACAGCGACAGTGATCTCGAGATCAGGGTACATCTGCTTCATCGTCTCGATCAGGAGCCGGTCGAACACGACCTCTCCTGCATTATCCAGGATGTACAGGAGACGGGAGGAACGGGAAAGATGCTCCTTGTACTCCTCATAGGCAAGCGAATGGGCCGACTCTTCGGTGCTTTCCATCGTTCCAAGGGCATCGCGGATCACCTTCTCGACGTCCACGGCATTGCCGAACACCCCGTAGTCGATAGCGTTCCCGCCGATGGCGAGAAGGGCAGCACTCCTGAGAGGATCAGCAGACGATCTGATAACATGCCTCACCCCATCAAGATGTTCGAGGATACGGTTACTGCTCTCATGTTTGATATCACGGTAGGGATCGTCGACACCGAGGAGCCGCTCGAGCTCATGCTGTATGACAGTGGCGATGACGGGGGGAGAGACCCCCTCTTCATACGATGGAAGGGACGCCCCGAGAGTATTCATCACCTCTCTGGTCGCACCATCGGAAAGAGTGAAGGTCTGCTGTGCCTGAAGTGTCTGTTTGAACAGACATGCAATACATTCTGGATAGGATTTCATAGTATTGTCACTATACCATACAAGAAGGATGATGAACCAGTGAAGAACCTCTATTCAAGGTGTCTTATACAGCCACTTGCTCATCCACCGATCACCTGATACATTTGATGTCATGAAAGAACAGAAAGTAGTGATCGCCCACGGTTTCAGCCATGAGGAAGTGTACAGGCTGCTCAAAGCAGTGAAGCGGGAGTTTGAAGGCACTGACGACATCGCATTCGCGATGAGTACCGAACACTCTCTGACAATGAGACTCGGTGAAGTGGTCAAGGATGTCGGTGAAGAACACCAGTACATGAAAGACCATCCCTCCGGGGAGTCCTCAAACTAGAAGCTCTCACACTGACCTGGAAACGGTGTGGTTGATACAGACACCCCGAACGCGAATGTCCGGGGATGAGATGTTGATGGGTACTACAGTTTCAGTTTCACGCCGAGACCGACAAACGTCGATTCCATCCAGTCCACATCAGCAAAAGCGTTTGTTCCGTCGACAAGAAGCGGGAGGTGTTCAAGAAGCAGTTTCGCCTCAACACCGAGGGTGAACACGTCGGTGATATTGAAATCGAAACCTGCCCGTGCGTTGTAGGCAACATCTGCTGCAAGAGCCGCGCTGCCGCCGTCAAGTACCAGCTTATAGGCCGGACCGAAGCCGAAGAACGGTTCAAAGAATCCCAGGGTAGCCCGAACAGTGAGATCAGTTGTCATCAGGAAGGTGTAGATGTCACCTGAACCCTCGAAGGGTGCATCAAGAAGAACATCTGTGCCTACTCCAAACCATGGGGTAATATGCCCCTCGAAGCGAAGGCCCGGTGTATAGGGGGTAAAATCTGTTTCACTCAGGTCCGAGAGCCTGTAGTAGTTCAGGACACCGAAGTCGAACGTGCTCGGGCTCGCTGCGTTGACGGCAGACACTGCCAGAAGCGCTATCACGATACCGACGATTATTGTTTTCTTCATACTATTTCTCCTTGTTTAATCTTAACGTCTCCTATGCTCATAATACACGATTTACCTTTCAATAGGTAAACTTTTTTGTTCAGAAAACGTGACAGAATCAGGAATGTTTCCGACGACGCATGCTGTGTGCAAGGTGTGACACCGCCATAAGTGGATGATACAGGAGCATCCACTTTCCGCTGAAGCGCATGACGGTCCATATCTGTTCCCTCTCATGTGGAGCATAGCAATGCACCATGCAGGAGGAGCAGAAGCTACTGTTCTCAAGGAGTGTGCATGATGCCATCTTCTGTCCGGCATACTCCCGAAGCCGGGCACAGGAGGAACACAACTGTCCGCGCGTGTCATGGTGTGCTCTGCAATAGATCTGCATCATACTCATGAGCACTTTGTCACGTCGTTTCAGTTCCTGTTCATTCAGCATATCACAACTATATCATATCAGGGGATGCATCTCCACATGGTTCCTGTTGTGCTTGCAGATACCCGAGGTTGGTCGTATGATTGATGTATGAAACATCTCTTCATCTCCTTCCTGTGTATACTCGTGCTCCTGACCTTCGGAGACGGCCTTTCTGCCGCTTCTGGTGTCAGAAAGATCGAGACCGAACATACCACTATCATCTATGAGGAACGGAATATCGACAGTGCCCTCATTGTGGCTTCGTTTGCAGATGAGACCTATGAGCAACTGGCAGAGGTCCTGGGGTATACACATATGAAGCGGGTACCGGTCATTCTGTTCTCCGGCAGCAGCATAGCAAACGGTATGTACTCATCCATACCCTCCCGAATTACGATGTACATCACCAGTGATCCCGAACTCTTCCTGACCAGCCGTTCCTCCTGGCTCTACTCCCTGTACGTCCATGAGCTGACACACTTCCTGCACCTCACCCAGCAGGTGGGGCCTGCCTCGTTCCTGACCCCGGTCTTCGGCCCGGAGGTTCCCATGATGAACACGCCACTGATGCCTGGTTGGTGGATCGAGGGGATCACCACCTACACGGAGACCGCCTACGCACCGGGAGGGCGCGGGACCAGCAGCAGGTTCCTCATGCCGGTGAGAGAAGACCCGTCGATCCTTCCCCTCTCAAAGACCTCATACGCATCGAACGCCCCACCGAGGGGAAGGATCTATCTCGGGGGGAATATCCTGGTCAGCTACCTGATCGAGACCTACGGAGAAGACATCTACCATGAGATCAATTCGACTTTTGCATGGTTCCCGTTCTTCGGTATGGGCTACCCTGTCAGAAAAGTGACCGGAGAATCGCTTGCAGAGATCTATGAACAGGCACTGAGGAGAATAGGAGCACCGGCGGTACAGAGTTCAGAGATTCCCATTACAATGCAAGAAGGGATGCATGAAATCATCGGGTTGTACGAAGGAACACTCTATCTGCAGCGGTGGGACCGCAGCAAGGCTCTTTCGCTGCTTGCCTACCGGGAGGGAACGCTGCTCACTGTGGAAGAAAGGATAAACGGCATAGGAGAGGATGTGATGAACCTGTCACCTGACGGTTCTTCTGCATATATCCTGTTCAGAAGCTATGATCCCTACAGCATGACCCCTATCATTCCCGGCAGTGTCAGTCACACCGATCTGTACCGCTACGATATGCAAGGAGGTCAATACACCGCGGTGAGTACCGGCAGTGTCCTGCGCCAGGTGACAGTATCTCCTGACACGGGCCACATCGCAGCAGTGGAGGCTGTTGCAGACCGCTACCGGCTTGTGAGGTTTTCACCGTCAGAGTATCACAGACAGGTTCTGTTCGATGTACCCGGCAGTTCCTTTCTCTCTCCCGCCTACGCTCCGAAGGGGCACGTGGTCGCAGGGGTGATACTCAGCAAAGGAACCAGCTCACTTGCGCTGCTTGATGGCTCTGAAACCAGGGTCCTCATCGGACCGAGCTCCTATGAGATACGGAATGTTCGGTTCGTGAATGAACACACAATCAGTTTCACAAGTGACCGGGATGCGCCGTTCTCATTGTACACCTATGATCTGAGGAACGGGCTTATCAGGCGGATTCTGAGTGACCCGGTGGGCATCCTCGATGCCCTCATCGACGGAGATAATATCTACTACCAGAGGTACAAAAGCGGGTACACCGGCATTTTCCAAACTGCCCGGAATACCGCAATAGAAGAAGTCGTATCGTTTCCGGTGACCACTGCATCCCTTCCCTACCGTGCTGATAACCAGGTGAACTATGAAGAGAGAGCGTTCCACGACATGCTGCGCTTCAACCTCTGGTTCCCCTACCCGATCATCGAAGATGGAGTTTACGGAGCCGGAGCCTATTCGCTATTCACAAGTCTGCTCCAGAGACATACACTTCTTGTCATAGCCGGGTATACCTTTGAGAATCAGAGTGTACGGGCCTTTGGGGAGTACAGGTACTCGCCGGGACGTTTCAATCTCTCACTGCAGGCGGATATAGAGAGTACTGATGTTGAAGGAGGTGTGAGCGGAAGACTTTCAGTTCCACTCTTCTATTTACAGCAACCTACGGGACAGCATCTGGTGTATGCTCAGGGATCTGCCAGGTATCTGTTCAGCAGTCAAGATGATGCAGTCCTTGCTTCGGCGGGTCTTGCCTACGGATTTGACTCACCCGCAGCCTCGAAGGATGTCTTCGGTCGTTACTCACTTGATACATCCTACTCCATGAATATCTTTGATGGCTCGGTATTCCTCAGTTACGGAACACTGCAGGCATCAACGCCATCTGTTGTAAGACATCACAGCATCTCGCATCGTCTGAGGGCTATCAGTGCACACGGGAAGCTGTTCAGTGATTTCACTGACCCGCAGAGTCTTCTCCCCCCTGAATCCTTTTCAGTGCCTGCTCAGGACGGATATGCACGGCTCGATTATACACTGAGTTACCGCATACCATATGCCGTCGCCGACATCCCGTTTCTCTGGGGAGGCTTCACCTCAGCCTACCTTACCTTCGCTTCCCGTGTTGCAGGTGTCTATGACGGAGCATCATTCTCATTTGAAGAAGATGTCATCCTCTCGGCGCAGGCGGGGGCAACCTACTCATTGGGAATCGGATTCACTCTCAATCCCTATGTAGGGCTCGAATGGGCTCCGGTCAGCGGAGCATGGGGTGTCACAGTCGCTGTCGGCACCGATGCATTTCTCTCGACTCTTCCCGGAGCAGGCTCTCCGATGAACCGGCTCGATCTGTTCGACACCCTCGAGATGGACCACCTGAGACGCTGAGGACGCAATTCACCTACAACCCGGCTGATCGGTGAGAGAGGGCTCAGGAAAGATCTGTATGCCTCTGAAGCCCTTCTACAAGACCGTGTCCGTGCTCTGCCTGTGCAAAGTAGAGATTCCGTCTTTTCTTCAGGGCTTTGAGAGACTCTTCATGGTTCCCTACGACAACTGAGTTGAATGGGGCTACAAGCATACCTGCATCGTTACCACTGTCTCCGGCCGTGATGATCTGCTGTGGTCCCAGATTCCACTTCCACGCCAGATACTTGATCGCAGCACCTTTGTGAGCCCGATAGGGAAGGATGTCAAGGTAGGTCTCATGTGAGTAGATCGCATTGTGAGGACACTTCGCTTTGGAAAGCAGATCCTCGATCTTCTGTTTCAAGGCATCGCTCAGCGGCTCCTTGAGCAGATAACTGACCTTGTACGGTCTCTGTGCCCCGAACGAATCCTGCAGTGCGATCTCATCGACGATCGAAAGGGCTTCAACGATCCGCTGCCGGTTCCAGCGTCTCCTGATGTGCTGAGCCCACCCTTTGTCCTGGATACGGTTCTTTCCATAATAGATCTCACTGCCCACTGAACAGATCCAGATGTCGGGCGTCGGAAGGTTCAGTTCCTCCAGTATCTCCTGAGAAGCTTCCAGAGATCGGCCGGTGGCGATGCCGAAACCGAGCCTGTCGGTGTTGCGCGTCATGAAGGAACGAAACAGGTCGACACCTTCATCACTTCCTGTGATTGTATTATCTATGTCGCTTATAAGCAGGTGATCGATTGATTCCAGGCGTCTGGCCATACTTTTCTCGTACCGTGCTTCGGGAGATTTCTGACTGGAGTGGTGCTCAAGCACTTTCGAAAGCTGTTTAATATACAGATCCGAGTGACGTTTCCAGTTGTATACCTCCCTGATATTCTCAACACCATTCTTGCTGAGAGTATCCCACTGTTCCTTATCAGTGAGCACCTTTCGGATCGCATCATGTATCTGTTTGGGTTTTTCGATATTCACAAGAATCCCGCTGTCACAGTTCTTCTTGATATCTTTCACGCCCCCCTTATCGGTTCCGATGAACGGAAGCCCGACTGCGGAAGCCTCGATGAAGGTAAGACCGAAATTTTCAAGGGCAGCAGCGGAGACGAAGACACCTCCCCTCAGGGCGGCTATACGGTAGACCTCCGGTACATCGGTCTCCGGGTTATGGCGTTTGGGAATAGCCATCTTCCCGTACAGGTCGTAGCGGTCCATCTGAAGGAGCATATCGGTAAGCACCTGGGTCTCCCCCTCCTCCATCTCATTGATATCATCTCTGATACCTGCAAAGATCGCGAGATTCGCGATGGCCTGCAGCTCTGGGCTTTTTCCGTACAGTTCGATAAGGACATCGATGTTCTTTCGTGCCTCGGGTCTGCATAAGGCAAGTATCAGAGGCTTGTCCACATTGGTGAGGAATCGGTTGATCTCCTTGATCATCGTGTACTGTGCGATCTTCTGTTCCTCGCTGATTTCATGACTGGCGATTTCGTAATGGTAATAGGGAAAAAATTTATCCAGGGCGAAGCCGGGGGGAAGGACCGTGAACTTCTTCACATCCCTCTTCTCATACTCACGATACAGTTCATCACGTTCATACTCAGTACTCGTGATAACCATATCAGCCTTGTCGATGGTCTCCTCTTCCTCCTGTATCCTTCGGCCCATCGCATAGTACTCTTCGATCTTTTCCTCACTATACCCTATGCTCTTCAGATATTGATACTTGTTCCTTCCCAGAGAATGACCGGTGAAGATCAGTGGAATATTGAAATAGGCGGCTATCTCCCGGGCAATATACCCTCCATCGGCATAGTGCCCGTGAATGACATCGGGCAGAACCTGTGTCTTCTTGAAATATTCGATAAGATAGTCGACATACTCATCAAGGTAGGGCCACAACTTCTCCTTTCGGTAGTACTTTCCGGAACCGCAGGGAAGACGAACGATCTTCACCGAATCGGAGATCTTCTCTATCTGTCTGCTGTAGTCTTTGCTGAGATGCCTGTCGCTGATCCTACGAGTGAAGAGATCGACCTTCACATCTTCGCGCGAACTCAGCTCTTTAGCCAGATCGATGACATAGCGGGTCTGCCCGCCTGTGTCGGCATCCCGCCCCATTTCAATCTGTTCGCTTCGTAGTAAACCATGGATGTTAATCATCGCAATATACATCTATACACCTCTTTTGTAACTACAATCATTGCACAGATAACAAAAAGTGTCAAATTAGTCCATCTGAGGAATAAGATAGACGGGTTTACCCGCGTGTCTGGCTACATACTGTGACACACTGCCGGCGAAAACTTCATGCAGGAACGTATGCCCGACAGTGCCGAGAACAGCAAGTGAAATCGCATCAGCATCGATGACTTCGAGAAGCTTCTTATGCGCATGACCGGAGAGCACCACCGATTCGACTTCAGGGACTCCGACCGATCGTACCTCATCCTCAAGAGCAGTCAGACGCTGACGGGCAATTGTCTTCAACTCCTCATCTAGGTCCTTCATCGGATCGACAACATGTGCAAGGGTCACCTTCCTACATTTCTGAGTCGACACCATCAGCAGGAAATGATCAAAGGCCTTTCTGTTCGCACTGGAGAAATCGACTGCGAAGAGCGGATGAGACAGAATCCCCTCAGAATGAACAGGACTTGGTTTGAGAGTTCCCATCTTATCAACGAGAAGCCGGTAGATCAGCAATGGACGGGGGGTGTGCAGCATCACTTCGAAGGCAACACCGCCTAGGAACGCACCTCCAAGCAGACTTCTTCCCTGACTACCGACAACGATCAGAGACACATCCTGCTCTGCAGCGATACGTCTGATTTCCTGTTTCGCATGCCCGAAAGAGGTTTCGACCTTGATGGTGAATCCCCTTTCTCTCAACAATTCTTCCTGACGCTGCAGAGTATCCTTCTGCAGGTCGGTATAGACCGGATACAACTCATCTGCAACCTGAGGATATTCATAGCACTGAAGGAGAATGATTGCCTCTACCTGGAAATCATGTAGGAGAGAGAGATTCTCCACCATCATCATTGATGCATCAGAGAGATCCGTGGCGACAAGAGCTCGTGTACTCATAGTACCACCTCCACCTACAGTGTAGCGCACGTGGTGTCAGAAGTCAAAACAGTTACGGCCTGAACAGGACAAACCTCTGAGTCGGAAATAAAAATTCCCCAAGTAATCTCAAATGATTATTTCCTCAGTGAGAAAGAAGTATGGTTTAATGAATAGAAAAGT